>NZ_JBEXIA010000026.1:0-95056 GCF_040608335.1 Micromonospora sp. NPDC005194
CGGTCGGCCTGGGTCTGCGACGCGGGCTTGGCCTGCGACGCGGCGTAGGCGGTGGTGACGGGGCCGGCGATGGCGCCGCCGGTGAAGGCGAGGCCGGCAGCGGTCAGAGCGGTCTTACGAATCAGATCGGTACGCATGATGGCGTGCTCCTCTGCATGTGGGGGAAAACGCAACGACACACAAGCGGGGGCGGTGTGCCGAGCGGGAAAGTTCACGGGGGACCTGGCCCGGCGGCCCAGCAGGGGGCCTGCTCGGGGATGTCCCGGAGGGTGGTGCAACGGCCCGGGGCAGCGACTCATTCCGCATTCCGGACGGCGCCGGCCGGTGGTGCTCGGCCGTGCGGGGATGTAACCGCGGCGACCGCACGGGTGTTCCCGGCGGGCCGCCACACAGGCCGGCCAATCGTGCTGCTCGGCCGTGCGGGGATGTAACCGCGGCGACCGGGCGGGTGTTCCCGGCGGCTGCCGCGCCACCGAAGCCCGAGGCTCGCGGCGGCATGCCAGGTATAACGACCCCGCCGGGTCCCCGATTCCGCCACCAGGGTGGCACCGACCACGGGACGCCGCCGCCCGGGACCGGACAAACCACCCACCGGAAACGGACACCCGCACCAGCCGGTGGTGATCGACTCGGGTTCGGCGATACCGGGGTATCCGGGCGCGCGGGACACCCCGACATCACCGAACCCGAGTGGATCACCCCCGCGCGGCCCCACCGCCACCTGATGATCGTGCTCGATCCAGGAAACAGGCCCCTCACCACGCGGGCGAGACCACTACATCCGGGATCGAGCACGATCATGCCCGCCGAAACGCGCGCGCGGTGTCCCTCGGTGGGCAGCACGCCACTGCACGCCGACCTCGGAGTCACGCCACCACCCCGGGGGGTTGATCGACTCGACTTCGGCGATACCGGGGTATCCGGACGCCCAGGACACCCCCACATCACCGAACCCGAGTGGATCACCTCCGCGCGGCCCTACCGCCACCGGATGATCGTGCTCGATCCAGGAAACAGGGGCCTCACCACGCGGGCGAGGCCACTACATCCAGGATCGAGCACGATCATGAAGGCCGGCGGGATTGTCCGCCGATCACCTGGGCCGGCCGGACAAGTCGGGTGGGACCGGCGTGGGACCGCGCGGGGTAGACCGGGGAGGTTCGACCGGGTCCGGGTCGTCAGGCGGGGTCTGCGGGTTTGGCTGCCTCACTGGCCTGGGCGTGACGTTCCAGCAGCCGCTGCCGGATCTCCTCCGGCGTGTACGCGCGCCGGCGCCGTTCGGCCCGCGCTATGACCACACCGGACGCCGCGACCCCGGCGAGGCCGGCGAGCCCGAGGACCTTCCACCACCGCATTCGTTGCCGCATCGGCCTAGGCTAGACCCTCATGAGCATCAGCCTGGATGAGGCCGTCGAGTTGACCCGCACCGGTGACGTGTGGGTGTTCCGGGGTCGTAGCGTGCCGGACCGGGCGATCCAGTTCACCACGAACAGCCCGGTCAACCACGTCGGGATGGCGGTGGTGCTGGACGACATGCCGCCGTTGATGTGGCACGCGGAGCTGGGCCGATCGTTGCCGGACCTGTGGTCGGGCACGCACCAGCGTGGTGTGCAGCTGCACGACCTGCGGGACGCGGTCTGCGTGTGGGCCAACCGGTACGGTCAGCGCGCCTGGCTGCGGCAGCTCGACCCGCCGGCGGACGGGGAGATGGAGCGGGCGGTGCTGCGGACCGTCGCGCGGTTGGACGGCACGCCGTTCCCGTCGACCGCCCAGTTGGCGTGGCGGTGGGTGCGCGGTCGGGTGCCGTCGCTGCCGGGCCCCGGCCGGGCCGCGCTTCGAGCCGTGTCGCGGGCCGCTCAGGCGACCTGGGCCGACCCGGCCGCTCCGGCCGCGTCGGAAACCCCGACCACCGGGGCCAATCCGGCCGCGTCGGGGCCCCGGGCCAGCCGGGCCACCCCGGGCAATGCGGCCAACCCCGGGACAACGGCCGCTCCGGGCGCTGCGGCCAACCCGGGGACACCGGCCAACCCGGGGACGACGGCCAACTCGGGGACGACGGCCAACTCGGGGACAACGGCCACCCCGGGGACGACGGCAGCTCCGGCCAGCGCGGCTGCGCGGGAGAGGGCGTTGGAGACGGCGTACTGCGCCGAGGTGGTGGCGGTGACCTACGAGGCGATGGGCCTGCTGCCCGCCGGTAAGCGTCCAAACTGGTACGACCCGGGACGGTTCTGGAGTGGTGACGATCTGGGGTTGACCGGTGGCGCCCGGTTGGGTGCGGAGATCGAGGTGCGGGTTCCGCCCCGCTGAGGTTTGGCCGGCCCGGTGAGCGGCAATTGCTGTCGCGTGAACGCCTCCACCGATCTCGACGCGCTGACCGGCTTCTTCGACCGGTACGGCGCCGCGATGACCTCCGGCGACCTGCCGTCGCTCGCCGGTTGTTACGCCCTGCCCGGGTTGGTGGTGGCCGACACGTACAGCTTCTCGTTCACCTCGCTCGCGGCGGTCGCGCTGTCCTTCGTGGGCGCCGCGCCCGACTACCAGGATCGACAGTTGATCGCCGCGCACGCTCGGATCGAGGACGTGCAGCCGGTGTCGGCGCTGCTGACCATGGTGTCGGTGGAGTGGGAGTTCCTGGACAGCCGGGGGTACGCGGTGCCGGGGGAGCGGTACCGCTATCTGCTGCGTACGTCGGGTGAGGGTCCGGTCATCTGCACCGTTATCCGGACGGCCTGACCGCCGGGCGACCGTCCACGCGGGCGAGCCGTTTTCCGCTTCGGGTGGGCCGGTCGGTCCGATCTGTACCCGCGAGGTTTTCGGTCTGGCCGCCGCTGGCTACGCTGTCGCGTCGGTGGGACGAGGGGAGACTTGATGGCGTCAGGGCCGGACGGTGCGGGGGGTCCGCGGACGGCGCGCGTGCTGCTGTCGGTGCCGTGGATCGTGGTGCTGCTCGGCATCGGCGCGCTGGCGGTGCTGTTGGTGATCGCGCTGTTGTCGTTCCGTACGCGGGAGCGGGAGAGCGCGCCGCAGGCCGCGCCGCCGGTGTTCCTGCCGACCGTGCCGGCTACGGCGTCGTCGGGGGCGACGCCGGGTGGGCTGGAGCGGCGCACGGCGTCGCCGCGGCCGTCGCGCAGCAGTCGGACGCCGTCGCCGCGCGCCACCACGGGTTCGCCGTCGCCGGCCCGGACGAGCGCGGCGGCGAAGGGGGCGGTGACCGCCCGGTACCAGGGCGGTACGGACGGCGGGGACGCGACGGAGGCCGTGCTGTCGGTGACGAACGAGTCGGCCCGGTCGGCGGACTGGCGGGTGGAGTTGGCGTTCGAGGACGCCATGCGGGGCCTGCGGGTCAGCGGTGCTGCGGGGATCTCCGTGTCGGCGCAGGGTGGCGGTGCGTTCGTGGTGAGCGGCGGGGCGGCGCTGGATCCGGGTGACACGCAGACGTTGCGGTTGCGGCTGGCCTGGGACGGGTCGGCGCAGCGGCCGGTGCGGTGCACGGTCAACGGCGTCGACTGTCGCTTCGGCTGAACTGGTGCCGGTGCCGGTGCCGGTGCCGGTGCAGGGCAAGGGCGACGGCGCTTCCGGGCCGGGCCGTCGATCGCTACGCTGCCCGGACGGCCCGCTGAGGGAGGCACATGTCCGGCATGCGTCGCGCGCCGCGACCGTCGCACGGTCCGGCTGCCATCGCGTCGTCGCCGTGGATCGTGGTGTGCGCCGGCCTCGTCGTGATGGTGGTTCTGCTCTTCGTGGCTCTGGGTGCGTACCGGGGGCGTAGTCCGGCTGTCGACGACGGGCCGCCGCCGGCGGGGTTGCCGTTGCCGCAGGCGCCGGTCACGCCGTCCGACCTGTCGTCGACGCCGCTGCCGGAGAGGGCGCCGGTGCTGCCGGGGCTGTCGCCGCGGGCGAGCGGGCCGCCCCCGAGCACGCCGGCGATGTCGCGGCCACCGGCGGTCGGCCCGACGGTGGCACCGACCTCGCTGCGACCGTCGGCGGGGGTGCCGCCGCAGCAGCCGCCGGCGGTGAGTGGACGCTACCGGGTGGTGCAGAGCTTCGACGGAGGTTTCATCGGCGAGGTGCTGATCGTCAACGCATCCGGTGTGGACCGCGGTTGGACGGTGCGGTTCGAGTTCGCCGGTGGTCGGCTGGTGACCACCTGGGTGGAGGGTGTGCCCCAGGGGACGGTGCGGCAGTTCGACGGCGGTTTCACGTACGTCAGTGGGGTGGACGTGCCGGCCGGCGGGTCGGTGGCGTTGCGGTTCCACCTGGAACGGGCGTCGACGACGCCGCGAGGCTGCACAGTCGACGGAGTGCGCTGCGGCGGGTTCTGAGCTGTGCTTCCGCAAGGACACTGCTCGGTTACGACTTTGTTTGCAAGGTATTGCAGATTGTTTCGGCAAGGGTTAGCGTGCGGCCAATCACGACCAGAGGAAGGCCGTCGATGAAACCCCCGCCGATTCCGCGTACCGCCCTGCTCGCGCTCGTCTGCCTGCTCACCTTCACCCTCGTCGGTACGCCGGACTCCGCGCGGCCCCTGGGCGCCGACGCCGACCCCCGACCGTCCGGCACCGACCCCCTCGCCGCGGCCGGCGCCGTCCAGTGGCGCGACGAGCCCACCGCCGAGGCGTTGCTGGCCGCCGGCGCCGACACCGCGCGTGCCGAGCAGTTCTACTTCGTCCTGCCGGACCGGTTCGCCAACGGCGACCGGCGCAACGACTCCGGTGGCCTGACCGGCGACCGGCTGCGCACCGGGCTCGACCCGACCGACAAGGGCTTCTACCACGGCGGTGACCTCAAGGGCGTCATCGACAAGTTGGCCTACATCCAGGGTCTGGGCACCACCGCCATCTGGCTCGCACCGATCTTCAAGAACCGTCCGGTGCAGGGCAAGGGCGACGACATCTCGGCCGGCTACCACGGATACTGGATCACCGACTTCACCCAGGTCGACCCGCACTTCGGCACGAACGCGCAGCTCAAGGAGTTGGTCTCGCTCGCGCACCGGCGGGGGATCAAGGTCTACCTCGACGTCGTGGTCAACCACACCGCCGACGTCATCAAGTACGCCGAGGACTCCTACGCCTACGTGGACAAGGCCACCTCGCCGTACGTCGACGCGCAGGGGCGGGCCTTCGAGGACCGCAACTACGCCGACGGCAGCCGTGACTTCCCCACGGTCGACAGGAACTCCGGCCCGTACACGCCGGTCTTTCCCGAGCCCGGCGACGCCACCGTGAAGGTGCCGGCCTGGCTCAACGACGCGACCATGTACCACAACCGGGGTGACTCCACCTTCTCCGGTGAGAACAGCGAGTACGGCGACTTCAGCGGCCTCGACGACCTGTGGACCGAGCGTCCCGAGGTGGTGCGGGGCATGACGAAGGCGTACGGCGACTGGATCGGCGCGACCGGCGTCGACGGGTTCCGGCTGGACACCGTCAAGCACGTCAACATGGACTTCTGGCCGCAGTTCACCCGGGGCGTCGAGCGGGCCGCCGAGAAGGCCGGCAAGAAGGACTTCTTCCTGTTCGGCGAGGTCTACAGCGCCAACCCGGAGATCACGTCGACGTACGTGCGGCGCGGTGGTCTGCCGGCCACCATCGACTTCGCGTTCCAGGAGGCCGCGCGGGGCTACACGGCGGGCGCCGGCTCGGCGAAGGCCCTCGCCGACGTGTACGCCCGCGACGACCTCTACGCCGCCCGGGACACCGACGCGGGTCGGCTGACCACGTTCCTCGGCAACCACGACATGGGCCGGATCGGGTCGTTCATCGCCGGCGGCGGCACCGCCCCGGCCAGCCACCTGCGGCGGGACCAGCTCGCCCACCAGCTGATGTTCCTCACCCGCGGTCAGCCGGTGGTCTACTCCGGTGACGAGCAGGGCTTCACCGGCCCCGGTGGGGACAAGGACGCCCGGCAGGACATGTTCGCCTCGAAGGTGCCCGACTATCTCGACGACGACCTGCTCGGCACCGACCGCACCCACGCCAGCGACCAGTTCGACACCGGCCACCCGCTGTACCGGACGATCGCCGAGCTGGGCCGGCTGCGCCAGGCGCACCCCGCGCTGCGCGACGGCATCCAGGTCACCCGGTACGCCGCCGACGGCCCCGGCGTGTTCGCCGCCTCCCGGATCGCCCCCGCCGACCGGACCGAGTACGTGGTGGCGGTGAACAACGCCGAGACCGCGCAGACTGTCACCGTGGACACCTGGTCGGCCGGCGCCACCTTCACCGGCATCTACGGCGGATCGGGCGGCCAACAGGCCGGCGCCGACGGCAGGCTGACGCTGACCGTGCCGCCGCTGTCGGCGGCCGTGTACCGCGCGGGCACCGCCATCGCCCGGCCGACCGGCAAGCCGACCATCAGCATCACCACCCCCGCGCCGGGCGCCTCGGTGGCGACCCGCGCGGCGGTCACCGCGAAGGTGACCGGCGACCCGCTGGCCACCGTCACCGTGGCGGCCCGGGTGGCTGGCGGCAGGTGGACGCTGCTGGGCAGCGCCGACCACGCGCCGTACACCGTGCACCACGACCTGGACGGGCTGGCCGGCGGCACCCGGATCGAGTACCGCGCCGTCGTCCGCGACGGCCGTGGCCGCACCGCGACGGCACGGTCCGTCGCCGTCGTCGGCACGCCCGAGCAGGGCGGGTCCCGGGAGTGGGCGGTGGTGCACTACCAGCGTCCGGCCGGGGGGTACGACGACTGGGGGCTGTACGCCTGGGGCGACATCGACCCGGCGTACGTCACCGAGTGGCCGAAGGGGCAGCCGTTCGCCGGGGAGGACTCCTACGGCCGGTTCGCCTGGGTGAAGCTCAAGCCGGGCGCGAAGTCCGTGGGCTTCGTGGTGGTCGACAAGAATGGCACCAAGGACGTCGCCCAGGATCGCAGCATCGACGTGACGGCCACCGGTGAGGTCTGGCTCAAGCAGGGTGACCCGGCGGTCTATCCGAGCAGGCAGGCGGCCACCGGGCAACCGGACCCGGCGGTCGAGGAGGGCACCGCGGTGATCCACTACCGGCGGGCCGACGGCAAGTACGACGGGTGGGGCCTGCACCTGTGGGACGGTGCGGCCAACCCGACCGAGTGGGCGACCCCGCTCGCGCCGACGTCGATCGACGCGTTCGGCGCGGTGTTCCGGGTGCCGCTGGCGGCCGGGGCCACCGGGCTGAACTACATCATCCACAAGGGCGACACCAAGGATCTGCCCGACGACCAGCGGCTCGACTTCGCCAGCGCCGGCCGGGAGGTGTGGTTGCTCGCCGCCACCCCGGGGCGGCTGCTGCCGTCGACCGCGACCAGCGCGGGCGGGGACACCGACATCGGCAAGCAGAAGGCGCAATGGATCGACCGGTCCACAGTGGCCTGGCAGACACCACCGACCGACGGTCGGGTGTACGCCCTGGTGGCCGCCCCCACCGGCGGGGTGAGCGTCGTCGACGGCGAGCTGTCCGGGACGTACACCAGTCTGCCGTTGCGGGCGCAGCGCAACGGGCTCACCGAGGCCCAGCGCGCGGCGTTCCCGCACCTGTGGTCCTACCGGGCCTTCTCCCTCGACCGGGGCGACCTGGCGAAGGTGCCGGCGGCGCTGCGCGGGCAGCTGCTGGTCACCGAGCGCGACGCGGCGGGCGCCCTGCTCGCCGCGACCGGCGTGCAGATTCCCGGCGTGCTCGACGACGTGTACTCCCGGGCCACCCAGGTCACGCTCGGTCCGACCTTCGCCGGCCGTACGCCGAGCCTCGCGCTCTGGGCGCCGACCGCCCGGACGGTGGCGCTGCAACTGTTCGACTCACCCGCCGCGGCGCCGAAGACGGTGCCGATGCGCCGCGACGACCGCACCGGCGTCTGGTCGGTGCGCGGCAGCCACGCCTGGACGGGGAAGTACTACCGCTACCAGGTGCAGGCGTGGCAGCCGGCCGCGCAGCGGATGGTCACCGCGTCGGTGACCGACCCGTACTCGGTGGCTCTCGCCGCGGACTCCACGCACAGCCAGCTGGTCGACCTGAACGATCCGGCGCTGGCCCCGGCGGGGTGGCGGACGCTGCGCAAGCCGGCCGCCGTGCCGGCGTCGAAGGCGCAGATCTCCGAGCTGTCGGTGCGCGACTTCTCCATCGCCGACGAGACCGTGCCGGCGCAGCGGCGGGGCACCTTCCTGGCGTTCACCGACCCGAAAACCGCCGGGATGACCCACCTGCGGGCGTTGGGCGACGCCGGTGTGACGCACCTGCACCTGTTGCCGGCGTTCGACTTCGCCACGATCCCCGAGAAGCGGGCCGACCAGCGCCAGCCGGCCTGTGACCTGGCGGCCCTTCCGCCGGACTCCGAGCAGCAGCAGAAGTGCGTGGCGGCGGTGGCCGAGACCGACGGCTACAACTGGGGATACGACCCGCTGCACTACACAGTGCCGGAGGGCGGATACGCCGTCGACCCGGTCGGCGCGGCGCGGACCACCGAGTTCCGGCGGATGGTCGCCGGGGTGAACGAGGCCGGCCTGCGGGTGGTCATGGACGTGGTCTACAACCACACCTCGGCGGCCGGCGTCGACGAGAAATCGGTGCTCGACCAGGTGGTGCCCGGCTACTACCACCGGTTGCTCGACGACGGGACGGTGGCCAACTCCACCTGCTGCGCCAACACCGCCCCGGAACACGCGATGATGGGCAAGCTGGTCGTCGACTCGCTGGTCACCTGGGCCAAGCAGTACAAGGTTGACGGCTTCCGGTTCGACCTCATGGGCCACCACCCGAAGGCGAACATCCTGGCCGTGCGTGCCGCGCTGGACCGGCTGACCGTCGCCCGCGACGGGGTGGACGGCAAGGCGATCATGCTCTACGGAGAGGGCTGGAACTTCGGCGAGGTCGCCAATGACGCCCGGTTCGTGCAGGCCACCCAGGCCAACATGGCCGGCACCGGCATCGGCACGTTCAACGACCGGCTGCGCGACGCGGTACGCGGCGGCGGACCGTTCGACGCCAACCCCCGCGCGCAGGGTTTCGCCTCCGGGCTCTACAGCGACCCCAACGGCGACCCGGTGAACGGGTCGGCGGCGGCACAGAAGGCCCGCCTGCTGCACGCCCACGACCTGATCAAGGTGGGTCTCACGGGCAACCTGCGGGACTACCGGTTCACCGACACCTCCGGGCGGACGGTCACCGGGGCGCAGGTGGACTACAACGGCGCCCCGGCCGGCTACACCGCCGCGCCCGGGGAGGCGGTCACCTACGTCGACGCGCACGACAACGAGATCCTGTACGACGCGCTGGCGTACAAGCTGCCGCAGGCCACCACCGCGGCGGACCGTTCCCGGATGCAGGTGCTGGCGCTGAGCACGGTGGTGCTGGGGCAGGGCACCGGGTTCGTCCCCGCCGGCACCGAACGGCTGCGGTCGAAGTCGTTGGACCGCAACTCGTTCAACTCCGGTGACTGGTTCAACCAGATCCGCTGGGGTTGCGAGCGGGGCAACGGGTTCGGCGCCGGCCTGCCGCCGGCGCAGGACAACCAGGACAAGTGGTCGTACGCGAAGCCGCTGCTGGCCGATCCGACGTTGGTGCCGGACTGCGCCGCGATCAACCTGGCCGACGCCCGGTACGCGGAGCTGCTGCGGATCCGGGAGTCCTCGCCGGTGTTCGGGCTGGCCACCGCCGGCCAGGTGCAGCAGCGGGTCGCCTTCCCGCTCTCCGGCGAGAAGGAGACGCCGGGCGTGCTCACCATGACCCTGGACGCCCGGGGGCTGGACGGGAAGTGGAAGTCGGTGACCGTCGTCTTCAACGCCACCCCTGGGGCCGCGAAGCAGACGGTGACCGGCCTGCGCGGGGCGAACGTGGCGCTGCACCCGGTGCTGCGGGAGTCCGCCGATTCGGTGCTGCGGACCGCCTCGTTCGACCAGGCAAGCGGCACGTTCACCGTGCCGGCGCGCAGCGTGGCGGTCTTCGTCCAGGGCTGATCCCACGACGATCCGGCCCCCTGCCACCGAGGTGGTAGGGGGCCGGACCCTGCGTGGATCCGTTCGCTGACCGTCGGTCAGTTGAAGCAGTCCTTGACGGTGCCGGCGCAGTTGGTGGGGTCGTTGTTGGTGATGGTCGACTTTTCGTCGAGGCGGACCTTGCCGTTGTTGTTGAGGATGCCGCCGGCGACTCGGTGTGTCTTGGAGGAGTCGGTGGCGGTGTTCTTGGTGACGCGGGTCTTGGTCAGGGTGACTGTGCCCTTGTTGTTGAAGATGCCGCCGCCGTTGAGGGCGGTGTTGGCCTTGATTTCGGTGTCCCGCAGGGTGAGGCGGGCGTTGTCGTCCTTGTTGTCCTTGTTGTCGGGCTCCTCGAAGCCTTCCTTGAGCTTGACGTCGGGGTCGCCGTTGAAGATGCCGCCGCCGAAGCGTCCGGCGGTGTTCTCGACGATCTCGCTGTCGGCGATGGTGGCGGTGGCTTCCTGCTCCTTTTGGTCCTTCTTGTCGTCGCTGGAGGAGGGGCCTTCCTTCTTCTTTTCTTCGCCGCCGGTGTTGACGACGCCGCCGCCGTCCTTGCTGGCGTGGTTCTTGGCGACGATGACCTTCTCGAGGTCGAGGTTGGTGTTGCGGGCGTAGATGCCGCCGCCGCTTTCGCAGGCGGTGTTCTTCGTGATGCTCGACAGGACGATCTTGACGAAGCCGCTGGAGCTGAACACGCCGCCGCCGTTGCCGTTGGCCGTGTTGCCGTCGATGGAGGTCTTGAAGATCTCCACGCTGCCGGCCTCGTCGCGGCCCTGCACGCCTGGCCAGTAGTCGTTGTTCTTGTCCTTGTCCTTGCCGTGTTCTTCCTTCTTGCCGCGGCCGTTGGCGATGCCGCCGCCGTTGTCACCGGCGGTGTTGTTGGTGATGCGGGACTCGTGATCCCGCTCGTGGGAGAACTCGTTCTTGCCGTCGTTCTTGTCGTCGTTCTTGTCGTCGGCCTTGCCGTCGGCGGACCCGCCCTGGCCGTGGGAGGACCAGTCCTTGTCGTCGGAGGACCCCTTGACCTTGAGTACGCCGACGTTGAAGATGCCGCCGCCGTTCTCCCGGGCGTGGTTGTTCTCGACCTCGCTGTCGTCGAGGTCGACCCGGCCGAAGTTGGCGATGGCGCCGCCGTTGCCTTCGGCGTTGTTGCGGGTCAGTTCGACCTTCTCCAGGTGGGCGCTGCCGCCGCGCTCGACCAGCAGCGCACCGCCGTCCGCATCGCCGTCCTTCTTCATCGGCGGCGCGGGCTTCTCCGGAGCCGCCGAAGGAACGTCGGCACCCTGCGGCACATCCGCAGCCTGCGGCGCGTCGGCAACCTGCGGACCGCCGGGGCCCTGCGGGCCGCCGGGGCCCTGGGGACCGCCGGGGCCCTGCGGACCGCCGGGGCCCTGGGGACCGCCGGGGCCCTGCGGCGCGCCGCCGTACTTGAACTCGGCGGCGTTGCCGTCCTTGACGGTGAGGTCCTTCAGGGTCAGGTCGCCGCCGTCGGCGACCCGGAAGATCCGGAACGCGTCCTCGGAGTCCCGCTTGATCGTCGCGTCGTTGCCCTTGATCGTGATCTCCTGCCGGATCGTCGGCAGACCCGTACCGGACTTCTTGTCGGAGAAGCTCAACTCGTAGGTGCAGTGCGGAGCCAGCTTCAACGTGCCGCCCTGGTCCCGGTTCGCCAGATCGATCGCCTCGATCAGCTTCTCATCGTCACAAGGCACCTCCCGCACCCTGCCGTGCTCATCCCGGTCCTTGCCACGCTCGTCCCGGTCCTTGCCACGCTCATCCCGGTCCTTGCCACGCTCATCCCGGTCCTTGCCGTCGTCCTTTTTGAGCTGCTGAGCCGTGGACCACTTCACATCGGTCAACCGGTGGGCACCGGTGGCCCCGGTGGTCGCGTAGGCGACCCCTGCGAGGCTGACCGCTCCTGTGAGGCCCACAATGCCGGTGGCGAGCCAGAGCCGGCGACGACGGATCGGAAAGGTCGTCTCACGGTTGGCGTCCTCGTTATTGCGAAGGTAGTTGGACATCGGAGCTCTCTGCCCTCTCCTTGTACCCGACAAGGTCGCTTCGCCACAGCGAGGCGGCCTTCGCTACAAATCGGTTGTAGCTGCTGAAGAACACCATATGAGAACCTTCTTCGCCTCGTGGGCGTATGCGAAAAAAGCCCACATTAGGTATGTGGGCGGTGCAGCCGGCAGCACGGCGGACGGCCGGGCAGCAGGGGCGTCACGGATGGCGAAGGGCGTCGTGGAGGGCGGAAAGCGCGCGGTCACTTCCGATGACCGCGCGGCCACCTCCGGCGGCACGCGTTCCTGACGCGCGGCGCACCACAACCGGGTGGGCTACGCGGGAGGGGAGTCCCTTTCCGCCGCGCGGCGGAAAGGGACTCCCGCGATCATGCGCTGGTCAGTTGAAGCAGTCCTTGACGGTGCCGGCGCAGTTGGTGGGGTCGTTGTTGGTGATGGTCGACTTTTCGTCGAGGCGGACCTTGCCGTTGTTGTTGAGGATGCCGCCGGCGACTCGGTGTGTCTTGGAGGAGTCGGTGGCGGTGTTCTTGGTGACGCGGGTCTTGGTCAGGGTGACTGTGCCCTTGTTGTTGAAGATGCCGCCGCCGTTGAGGGCGGTGTTGGCCTTGATTTCGGTGTCCCGCAGGGTGAGGCGGGCGTTGTCGTCCTTGTTGTCCTTGTTGTCGGGCTCCTCGAAGCCTTCCTTGAGCTTGACGTCGGGGTCGCCGTTGAAGATGCCGCCGCCGAAGCGTCCGGCGGTGTTCTCGACGATCTCGCTGTCGGCGATGGTGGCGGTGGCTTCCTGCTCCTTTTGGTCCTTCTTGTCGTCGCTGGAGGAGGGGCCTTCCTTCTTCTTTTCTTCGCCGCCGGTGTTGACGACGCCGCCGCCGTCCTTGCTGGCGTGGTTCTTGGCGACGATGACCTTCTCGAGGTCGAGGTTGGTGTTGCGGGCGTAGATGCCGCCGCCGCTTTCGCAGGCGGTGTTCTTCGTGATGCTCGACAGGACGATCTTGACGAAGCCGCTGGAGCTGAACACGCCGCCGCCGTTGCCGTTGGCCGTGTTGCCGTCGATGGAGGTCTTGAAGATCTCCACGCTGCCGGCCTCGTCGCGGCCCTGCACGCCTGGCCAGTAGTCGTTGTTCTTGTCCTTGTCCTTGCCGTGTTCTTCCTTCTTGCCGCGGCCGTTGGCGATGCCGCCGCCGTTGTCACCGGCGGTGTTGTTGGTGATGCGGGACTCGTGATCCCGCTCGTGGGAGAACTCGTTCTTGCCGTCGTTCTTGTCGTCGTTCTTGTCGTCGGCCTTGCCGTCGGCGGACCCGCCCTGGCCGTGGGAGGACCAGTCCTTGTCGTCGGAGGACCCCTTGACCTTGAGTACGCCGACGTTGAAGATGCCGCCGCCGTTCTCCCGGGCGTGGTTGTTCTCGACCTCGCTGTCGTCGAGGTCGACCCGGCCGAAGTTGGCGATGGCGCCGCCGTTGCCTTCGGCGTTGTTGCGGGTCAGTTCGACCTTCTCCAGGTGGGCGCTGCCGCCGCGCTCGACCAGCAGCGCACCGCCGTCCGCATCGCCGTCCTTCTTCATCGGCGGCGCGGGCTTCTCCGGAGCCGCCGAAGGAACGTCGGCACCCTGCGGCACATCCGCAGCCTGCGGCGCGTCGGCAACCTGCGGACCGCCGGGGCCCTGCGGGCCGCCGGGGCCCTGGGGACCGCCGGGGCCCTGCGGACCGCCGGGGCCCTGGGGACCGCCGGGGCCCTGCGGCGCGCCGCCGTACTTGAACTCGGCGGCGTTGCCGTCCTTGACGGTGAGGTCCTTCAGGGTCAGGTCGCCGCCGGCGGCGACCCGGAAGATCCGGAACGCGTCCTCGGAGTCCCGCTTGATCGTCGCGTCGTTGCCCTTGATCGTGATCTCCTGCCGGATCGTCGGCAGACCCGTACCGGACTTCTTGTCGGAGAAGCTCAACTCGTAGGTGCAGTGCGGAGCCAGCTTCAACGTGCCGCCCTGGTCCCGGTTCGCCAGATCGATCGCCTCGATCAGCTTCTCATCGTCACAAGGCACCTCCCGCACCCTGCCGTGCTCATCCCGGTCCTCGCCACGCTCGTCCCGGTCCTTGCCACGCTCGTCCCGGTCCTTGCCACGCTCATCCCGGTCCTTGCCACGCTCATCCCGGTCCTTACCGTCGTCCTGGCCTTCGGCCTGGCCGGCGTCGCTGACGTTCTGCTTCGGCGCCGCCTGCGAGTCGCTGGCCCGCTGTGCGTCGTCGGGCTTGTGGTCACGGGCAGCCAGCCCACCCAGTGCCGCCAGACCGACGACGCCGGTCAGGCCGGCCACGCCGGTGGCGACCCACAGCTTGCGTCGCCTAGTCGACGGCGCGGCCGCTGGGGCCCCGCCGTCGGGAGTCGTTACGTCGTTGGACATCAGAGCCTTCCGCCCTTTCCTGCTACCAGACGGGCTCGTACCACTTGAGCGGCACGAGCAGCTACAAATGGGTTGCAGCCTGTTATCCACACCGTATGAGAAGGATCCTCGCGAGGCGGACTTATCCGAAAAAAGCCCGCATTCGCCTCACGTCGGTCGGGTGGGTACACCGGGGCGCAGGGCGTGAAGAAAGGCCCTGGGCAGCGCAAACAGCGACGGGCCCCGCCACCGGTGTCAGGACGACGGAAAACGTCGCTGGCACCGGGGGCGGGGCCCGCCGGGGGTCGTACCGGGTCAGCCGGGCAGGCGCGGACCCGCCTCGCGCTGCTCGGCCAGCCAGGTCTCCACCTCGTCGGAGCGGCGCGGCAGGCCGGCCGAGAGGTTCACCGCGCCGGTAGCGGTGACCAGGATGTCGTCCTCGATCCGCACGCCGGTGCCGCGCAGCTCCTCGGGGACCAGCTCGTCCTCCGGCTGGAAGTACAGCCCCGGCTCGACGGTCAGCACATAGCCCTCGCCGAGCACGCCGTCGCGGTAGTGCTCCTTGCGGGCGTTGGCGCAGTCGTGCACGTCGATGCCGAGCATGTGGCTGGTGCCGTGCAGCGTCCACCGGCGGTAGACCGTCGAGGCCGGGTCCATCGCCTCGTCCACGCTCACCGGGAGCAGCCCGAGGTCCTTGAGCGCCTCGGCGAGGACCCGCATGGCGGTCAGGTGGACGTCCTTGAACGCCACGCCGGGCTTGATGATGTCGATGCCGGCCTGCTGCGCGGCGTACACGGCGTCGTAGACCTGGCGCTGCAATGGGGTGAACCGGCCGTCGACCGGCAACACCCGGGTGACGTCGGCGGTGTAGAGGTTGTGCCCCTCGACGCCCATGTCCATCAGCAGCAGGTCACCGGGACGGGTGGTGCCGTGGTTGTGCACCCAGTGCAGGATCGTGGCGTGCTCGCCGGCGCCGACGATCGAGCCGTACCCGACGTCGTTGCCGTCGTGGCGGGCGCGCAGCGCGAAGATCCCCTCCAGCAGTCGCTCCGAGACGGCGCGGTCGGCGGGGAGGATCCGGGCCACGTCCTCGAAGCCGCGCACCGTGGCGTCGACGGCGTCCTGAAGCTGGCCGATCTCCCACTCGTCCTTGACCAGCTTCTGCTCCGAGATGGCGATCGCGAGCTCCCGGTCGCGGGGCGGCTGCCCCTCGGCGCGGACCCCGTCGTACGGGCGGACGGCCGCGTCGACCTGGGCGTCGAACCCGCGCAGCACCCGGGTGCGACCGGGTGCCAGGTCGGCCAGCGCCGCCTCCAGGCCGCTCAGGTCGGCGGTGGGCATGCCCAGCTCGGTGGACTTCTCGCCGAGGGTGTGTCGCCGGCCGACCCACAGCTCGCCGTGCCGGCTGCGGAAGAACTCGTCGGTCTCCCGGGACGAGCGGGGCCGCATGAACAGCGTCGCGTCGTGCCCCGAGCCGTTCGGGCGCAGCACCAGCACGCTGTCCGGGTCGTGGTCGCCGGTCAGGTAGGCGAAGTCGCTGCCCGGCCGGAACGGGTAGGTGGTGTCGTTGGCGCGGACCTTCTCGCCGCCGGTCGGGATGACCAGTGTCTCGCCGGGGAACGCCGCCGAGAGCGCGGCGCGGCGCTTGGCGTAGTTGGGTGCCTCGGGACGGGGCGTGACCGGGAGTTCGGTGTCCCGCCAGCCCTGCCGCATGAAGGACAGGAACGCCTCCGGAAAGTCCGGATCGTGCGATTCCGTGCCGTCTGTCGGCGTACCGTCGGTGCGTTCCTCGGTCATTGCGCCGCTCCCTCCGCGTCGTTGCTGGTCCCGACGGTACCGCGTGCCCGGTTCGTGTTGGTGGCGGCCGGGAGCGCTCCGGATCGACGGACGGCTGCGACGGGCCGACGGACCGCGTGGAAAGATGACCACCATGTGCGGACTCCTGGCCTTCTTCAGCGCGAACGGCAACGCCGCCGCGCACCGCGACCACATCGCCGGAGCATTGGAATGCCTGCACCACCGCGGCCCCGACGAGACAGGGGTCGAGGTGGTCGGCGACGCCTCCGGCCGGTACGCGGACGGCGTGTTCGCCCACAAGCGGCTCGCCATCATCGACGTCGCGTCGAGTCACGAGCCGCTGCCCTACGCGAACGGCCGTTATCTGCTCACCTTCAACGGTGAGATCTACAACTACATCGAGCTGCGCGACGAGCTCGTCCGGAACTTCGGCGCGCAGTTCGCGACGGCCGGTGACGGCGAGGTGATCGTCGCCGGCTACCACTACTGGGGCGAGCAGGTGCTCACCCGCCTGCGTGGCATGTTCGCCTTCGTCATCTGGGACCGGCAGGAACGGCGCGCGTTCGGCGCCCGCGACTACTTCGGCATCAAGCCGCTGCACTACCTGGAGACCGCCGACGGCCTCTACCTGGCATCGGAGAAGAAGGCGCTGCTGCCGTTCGCGCACAGCAACTACCAGGGCGACGCGGGTGTCGACGCGGCCAACCTGAGCCACTACCTGACGCTGCAGTACGTTCCCGAGCCCGGCACCCTGCACAAGGGCATCAGCCGCATCGGCTCGGGGGAGTACCTGACCTGGTCCCCGGGCGGGCGGATCGACGTACGCCGGTGGTACCGGCCGGTGTTCCGGCCCGCGCCGGTCGACGACGAGCAGAAGCTCTACCACGAGATCCGGGAGACGCTGCGCGAGAGCGTACGCATGCACATGCGCTCCGACGTGCCGGTCGGGTCGTTCCTGTCCAGCGGCATCGACTCGACAGCGGTCGTCGCGCTGGCCCGCGAGTTCAACCCGAACATCCTCACCTTCACCGTCGGCTACGACGTGCCGGGATATTCGGAGATCGACGTCGCGCAGGAGTCGGCCCGGCACCTGGACGTCACCACCATCCCCACCAAGATCGGTCCGCAGGACATGATCGACGCGCTGCCGAAGATCGTCTGGCACCTGGACGACCCGGTGGCGGACCCGGCGCTGGTGCCGCTCTACTTCGTGGCGAAGAAGGCCGCCGAGCACGTCACTGTGGTGCTCTCCGGCGAGGGGGCCGACGAGTTCTTCGGCGGTTACACGATCTACCGGGAGCCGCTGTCGCTCGGCACCGTCAACGGCCTGCCCGGCGGCGTGCAGAAGGGCCTGCGGGCGGTCTCCAAGGCGATCCCGCAGGGGGTCAAGGGCAAGAGCTTCCTGGAGCGCGGCACCACCCCGATCGAGGAGCGCTACTACGGCAACGCCCGGATGTTCACCGAGGAGGAGAAGCAGCACCTGCTGCGCCGCTACGACCCCTCGGTGCGCTACACGGACGTGACCGCGCCGATCTACGCCGAGTGCACCGAGCTGGACGACGTCACCAAGATGCAGTACGTCGACCTCTACACCTGGCTGCGCGGCGACATCCTGGTCAAGGCCGACCGGATCTCGATGTCGCACTCGCTGGAGGTGCGGGTGCCGTTCCTCGACCGCGAGGTCTTCGACGTCGCGGCGAAGATCCCGGTGGATCTCAAGCTGCCGCCGCGCTCCGACGCCACCAAGTACGCGATGCGTCAGGCGTTGCAGGGTGTCGTGCCGCCGGCGATCGTCAACCGCAAGAAGCTGGGCTTCCCGACGCCCACCCGGGTCTGGCTGCGCGGCGAGATGTACGAGTGGGCCCGGCACGTGCTGAGCACCTCGGGGGCGGGTGACCTGCTCGACCTGTCGTACGCGCTGCGGCTGCTCGACGAGCACAAGCGGGAGGAGGCCGACCACTCCCGCAAGGTGTGGACGGTGCTGATCTTCTGCATCTGGCACGCCATCTTCGTGGCCAAGACGCTCGATCCGGGCATCCAGCGCAACCAGTCGGCTCTGCTGACGAAGCCGGTGGTCGGCTCCATGGTCCGCTGATCCAGCGACCCCACCCTGTCGATCAAGAGGTTTGCGTCACCCGAGTGACTCCGGGTGACGCAAACCTCTTGATCATTTCAGGGAACCTCAGCGGCGCGCGCAGGTCACCGTCGGGATGCCGTTCGTTCCTGTGCTGCTGGCCAGGAAGCCGAACGTGGTCGTGCCCTCGGGTGCGACCGTGCCGTTGTACGAGACGTTCGTCGCCGTCACCGAGGCGCCGGACGTCGTCTGAGTGGCGCTCCAGATCTGATTGATCACCTGCCCGTTGGGCCAGGTCCAGCTCGCGGTCCAGCCGGCGAACGGCGTACTGCCGTGGTTCATGATCGTGACTTCGCCCTGGAAACCGCCCTGCCAGGCGCTGGTCACCTTGTAGACGGCCATGCAGTCACCGGTCGACGGCGGCGGCGTGGTCGGCGGCGGGGTGGTCGGCGGCCGCGTCGTGGGCGGAGGCGTGGTCGGCGGCGGGGTGGTCGGCGGCGGCGTGGTGGGCGGAGCCGTGGTCGGCGGCGGGGTGGTGGGCGGGTTTGAGCCGCCCGGACCCACACCGGTCACCTGGCCGGTGCCGCCGTCGAAGGCGACGTCGGAGCAGCCGAAGAAGTTCTCCTGCGAGTCCGAGCGCACCCAGCGGGAGTAGATGATGTGCCGGCCGCTCTTGCCCGACGGCAGGTTGCCGCTGAAGTAGTAGTGACCGTCATTGGTGCCGACGCCGCCGCGCTGCGGCGGGTTGGTCACCGTCAGGAACGGCTGCTCCTCCAGGTCACTCCAGGCCAGCGCCCGGGTCGGGCTCCAGCTGTCCTTGGTGACGTAGAAGTAGAAGGTGCCCGGGTGGTGCGCCCAGTTGCTGTACCGGAAGTCCAGTCGCGCGCCGGAGGTCAGGTGGGTCAGCGGCCAGTCGGTGCGGGGCAGGTCGTAGCCCCGGTAGCCGGTGTTGCCACCACTGCACAGCTGCCCGTCCGGAATGAAGCCGGTGGTGCGACCACCGGCGTCCGAGCGCAGCACGCTGAACCAGTTGTAGAGCGAGTTCGTCCCGCTCTGCGCCACCGCGGCGGCGCACGCGGGGTTGTTCGGCTTGATCTCGCCGGTCTGGCTGAGGCCGTCCTGCCAGCAGAGGTAGGTCCGGGCGCCCGGCGTCATCGCCGCGCCGTGCGCGGCGGCCGGTTGCGGACTGGACGCCAGGGCTACGGCGCCCAGCGCGAGGGTAAGGGCCGCGGTGAGCAACGCGGCCGTACGGGAACGGTTCACGGGTTCTCCTGACTCGCGAGGCGTGCCGCCCGAGCCGCCCCGCCGCAATCGGGTGGGGTTGTGGTGTCGTCGCAGCGCCGTGCGGGCGGTTGCGGCGATCACAGTGACGTGCCCCGGCCGAAGAGCGGCCAGCGGACACACGCCATCAACGGTCCTGTCCTGGACCGGTGCCCTCGCGTCGAACCAACCCGGCAACCGGCGGCGCGGCAGCCCTCGCACCGCCCGGTACGCGTCATCCCACCACGCGACCGTCGTCGGCGCAATAGTCGATCCTCGATGTGTGAAAACGCGGGTGACGCGGCCCGTCGTGCCGTCGTCGGCTCACCCGTCTCCGGATCGGATCGGCGGGATCTCTCCTATAGTGATGGTCTGCATCCCCACGGCGACGACGGCCGTCCGGGCAGATCTCCCGCGTCGGGGCGGCGCACGTCGCCCTGTCGGTCGTACGGCGGGACCGGACGGCGACGAGACGAAGGAGGCGGCAGCGCGTGCCCGACGTGTTCGACGACCTGCACCGCCGCTGCCGCGCCGGCGAGCCGGTCGCCCTGGCCACCGTCGTCGCCACCTGGCGATCGGCGCCCCAGCCGCCCGGCGCCGCCATGCTCGTGGCCGCCGACGGCACGGTCACCGGCAGCGTCTCCGGCGGCTGCGTCGAGGCCGACCTCTACGAACGCGCCCGCCACGTGCTCGACACCGGCGTACCCGAGCTGGTCCACTACGGCGTCAGCGACGACGAGGCGTACGCCGTGGGCCTGACCTGCGGCGGGATGCTGGACGTGTTCGTGGAGCGGATCGACGGCGGCGCCCTCGCGCAGTTGGACGCGGTCGCCGCCGCGCGGCGGGCCGGCGAACCGGCCGCGGTCATCACCTGCGTGGCCGCCGACGCGGGGGACCCCCCGGGCGCGGCCCCGACCGACCCGGCGGGGCGACTGGGCCGACGGCTGGTGCTGACCGGTGGGCAGGTGACCGGCTCGCTCGGCGACGACCGGCTGGACGACGCCGCGACCGACGACGCGCTCGGACTGCTCGCCGCCGGGCACAGCGGCGTGCTCCGGTACGGCTACCACGGGCAGCGCCGGGGCGCCGGCCTCAGCCTCTTCGTGGCCGCGTACGCCACCGCGCCCCGGATGATCGTCTTCGGGGCGATCGACTTCGCGGCCGCGGTGGCCCGGATCGGCGCGTTCCTCGGCTACCAGGTGACCGTCTGCGACGCCCGGGCCGTCTTCGCCACCGGGCGGCGCTTCCCGGACGCGCACGAGGTGGTGGTGCAGTGGCCGCACCGCTACCTGCGGGCCGAGGTCGACGCCGGCCGGGTCGACGCGCGCACCGTCGTCTGCGTACTCACCCACGACCCGAAGTTCGACGTGCCGCTGCTGGCGCTGGCCCTGCGCCAACCGCTGGCGTACGTCGGCGCGATGGGGTCACGGCGTACCCACGACGAGCGGCACAAGCTGCTGCGCGAGGCCGGGCTCAGCCCGGAGCAGCTCGACCGGCTCGCCTCACCGATCGGGCTGGACCTCGGCGGTCGTACGCCCGAGGAGACCGCGGTGAGCGTCGCCGCGCAGATCGTCGCCGCCCGCTGGGGCGGCAGCGGCCGGCCCCTGTCCGCGCTCGACGGGCCGATCCACCACCCGGGCTGACGCCGCACCGGTACCGCGTCTTCGCCGCCCAGCAGGGCGTCCGTTGTGCCAGCCTGGTGCCAGCGGACCATGTCCGCCCGATCGTTCCCTCGGCGGGCCGGCGTGCGGCACGCCGGGACGCTGCCGGCTGACGACGAAGGGACTTCGATGGGGTACGCGGTGGTGTTCGGCGAGGCGCTCGTCGACCTGCTCGACACCGAGCGCGACGGGGAACGGGTCTACCGGCAGGCGATCGGCGGTGGGCCGCTCAACGTCGCCGTCGGGTTGACCCGGCTCGGCGGTGCGGCGCAGTTCGTCGGCTCGCTCGGCGACGACGTGCTGGGCGGGCGGATCCGCGGCTTCCTGACCGATGTCGGCGTCGGTCTCGCCGGTGCGGTCACGGTGCCGGCGTCGACCGCGCTCGCGGTGGTCACGTACGACGGGCCGGAACCCGACTTCCGCTTCTACGGCGAGCCGCCCTCCTACAGCCTGCTCGGCGCCGACGAGCTGGACCTGGCGCTGCTGGAGGGCGCGGACGTGCTCTACTGCGGCTCGGTCGTGCTGGTGCAACCGCGCACCCTGGCCGCCGCGCGCCGGGCCTGGTCGCTCGCCGCCGGGCTGCGCGTCTTCGACCCGAACGTACGCCCCCACCTGCTCGACGGGCCGGCCGCGCTGGAGGGGCTGCGCGAGGTGGTGGCCGAGTTCGCCGCGGGCGCGCACCTGGTCAAGCTGAGCACCGCCGACGCCGCGCTGCTCTACCCGCGCGAGCCGGTCGAGGGGGTGGCCGCGTACCTGCGTGAGCTGGGCGCGGCCACGGTGGTGGTGACGCTCGGTGCGGCCGGCGCGGTGCTGGCCGCCGCCGGTGCGGATCCGGTACGGGTGCGGGCCCCCAAGGTCAACGCCATCGACGCCACCGGCGCCGGCGACTCGGTCATGGCCGCGCTGATCGCCGACCTGCTTCTCGACGGCGAGCCCGACGACCCGGCGGGCTGGGTCGAGCGGGTGGCCTTCGCGCTGCGGGTGGCGGGCCTCGTCTGCGAATCCCCGGGCGGCGCCACCGCCATGCCCACCCGCACCGACGTCGAGCGCCGCTTCGGCAGCTAGACGGTGCCGTTGAGCTCGTTGTAGCCGCGGCGGGCGGCGATCAGGGCGGCACGGGCCCCGAAGGGGGCCTCGGCGGCCACCCGCTCCGGTGGCGCGTCGCCGGTGTGCGCGGCGCGGATCAGCCAGGCCAGTCGCGCCAGTTCGGCGTGCTGGGCGCGGACGAACCCGACGTCCACCGGGTCGCCGTGGCCCGGCACGACCACCGTGCGCGCGGTGGTCAGCCGCAGCAGGTCCGCGACCGCGTCCGGCCACTGCAGGGGGTACGAGTCCTCGAAGGCGGGCGGGCCGCTCTGCTCCACCAGGTCGCCGGCGACGAGCACGTCCGCGTCGGGCACGTGCACCACGACGTCGGCGTCGGTGTGCCCGCGCCCCGGGTGCCGCAGCAGCACCCGCCGGCCACCCAGGTCGAGTGCGGTCTCGGTGTGCACCGTGTGCGTCGGAGCGAGCAGCGGGGTGTCGGCCAGCTCGGCTGCCAGCTCCGGGTGCTCCGTGCGCACCTCCTCGTACGCCTCCCGGCGCAGCCGCTCCGGCTCGTCGCGCAGGGCCGCGGCGGCCCGCTCGTGCGCGTACACCGGTCGGGGTGGGTCGCCGGCCAGGACGGCGTTGCCGAAGCAGTGGTCGTAGTGGTGGTGGGTGTTGACGAGCGTCAGCGGACGGTCGGTGACCCGCCCGACGGCGGCGGCCAGCTCGGTGGCCTGCCCGGCCGAGGAGAGCGTGTCCACCAGCAGCGCCTCGTCGTCGCCGACGACCAGGGTGACGTTGACCCGCAGCAGGGGCTCGCGCAGCACGTACACCCGGTCGGCGACCTCGCTGAACCCGGCGCTCACGACGACCGCCCGGCCCGGTCGACGAAGCGTTGCCGGTCCACCAGGATCCGGTCGACCCGGCCCCGGGCCACCGTCTGGTCGCCGTCCGCGACGGTGACCTCGAACGACAACCGGCGACCGTCGACCGCCGCGAGCAGCGCCTGCGCCCGTACCGTGCGCCCGACCACCGTCGGCGCGAGGTGCTCCAACTCGACCCGGGTGCCGACAGTTGTCGACCCGGGCGGCAGCGTGGCCGCCGTGGCCGCGACGGTGGCCGCCTCGGCGAGTGCGAGCACCCGGGGTGTGCCCAGCACCGGTACGTCCCCCGAACCGACCGCCTGGGCGGTGTCCGTGTCGGTGACGGTCAGTTCGACCTGGGCGGTCAGACCCGGCGCGAAGGCCGGCTCGGGCTGCTCCTGCATGGTCGTCAGCCTAGGTGCTCGCCGAGCCCGTCGCGCACGCGCCCGACGATCCGCACACCGACCGCCGTCCACGTGTGCACGGCTTCGCCGGGTGGTCCCCGTCGGTCGATGCCGTACCCGTCGTTAACCTTGACCGCGATGGCCGTCGTGACTGACCCCCAACCCCCCGCCCGGACCGACCCGCCCGCGTCCCCGGACGGGGGCCGTCGGCGCGTCGTCGCCATGACGATCTGGGCGGTCGCCTTCGTCGCCGCCTGGCTGGCGATCGGGCTGCCCACCGACCCCGCGTACGCCTTCGTGTGGATCTGGCTGGCGACCATCGCCTGGAACAGCGAGCGGCCGTGGCGCAGCCACCTGCGCTTCGCCCGGGACTGGGTGCCGGTGGTGCTGCTGTTCGTCGTCTACAACCTCTCGCGCGGGTTCGCCGACAACGGGGCCACACCGCACGCCATGGAGCTGATCGTCGCCGACCGGTTCATGTTCGGCTGGGCCACCGGCGGGGAGGTGCCCACCATCTGGTTGCAGGAGCACCTCTACCGCCCGCAGGTGCACTGGTGGGACGTCGCGGCGAGCTGGGTGTACTTCTCGCACTTCGTGGTGGCGCTGACCGCCGCCGCGGTGCTCTGGCTGCGCGACCGGCGCCGCTGGGCCGCGTACATGCGGCGTTGGGGTTTCCTCTGCGCCGCCGGCCTGGTGACCTACTTCGTGTACCCAGCCGCCCCGCCGTGGTGGGCGGCGCAGAACGGCCTGCTCACCGAGGTCGCCCGGATCTCCACCCGGGGTTGGAAGGCGTTCGGCATGCACGGCGCCGGCAACGTGCTCAACGCCGGCCAGATCGCCTCGAACCCGGTCGCCGCGATGCCGTCTCTGCACACGGCGTGGGCGCTGTTCGTGGTGCTGTTCTTCCTGACCACCACCCGTCGCCGCTGGTGGCCGCTGCTGCTCGCGTACCCGCTGGCGATGACCTTCACCCTGGTCTACTCCGGTGAGCACTACGTGATCGACGTGCTGGTGGGCTGGACGTACGTCGGGCTCACCTACCTGGTCGTCGGCCTGGCCGAGCGTGGCTGGGCGGCGCTACGGGCCCGCCGAGCGGGGGCCGCCAACGAACCACCAGGGCAGACGGTCGCCCCCGACCCATCAGTCGACAGACACCCCACACCAAGCGACCAACCAGCGATACCCGCCGACCACTGACCAACCCCGCCCTGCCCTGCCCTGCCCTGCCCTGCCCTGCCCCCGCCCTGCCCCCGTCGATCATGAAGTTATTGGCCGTCCGCTCGGCGTGTCGGGGCAATAACTTCATGATCACCGGAGGGGTGGGGTGGGGTGGGGTGGGGTGGGGTTAGGGCGTGCGGCGGGCTTTGGTTGCTCGGGTGGTCAGCTCGGCTGCCAGGGCCCACGCCTCGGTGAGGTCCCGGTCCTGGGCGGCCGCGCCTGAGCCGCCGGCGGTGTCCGCGTACACGGTCGCCAGCCCCAGTCGGCGCTGCACCGGCCCCTGCACCACCCGCACGCTCTGGATCCGCGCGTACGGCACGATCGCCAACTGCCGGGTGAGCAGCCCGGACCGGGTGGCGAAGACCCGCTCGAACAGACCCGCCCCGAGCGCGCCGCGCCCGAGCGGGTGCAGCCAGCGCGTCCGGGGCGGTGGTGGGCTCAGCGTCAGCGCGTCCAGGCGTACGCCCGGCAGCACCTCGGCGACGATCATCGTGGCGGTCGGCAGGTCGCCGACCGGCAGCAGCCGGTCCGGCCGGTTGCGGTCGTCGGCCTCCGCCACGGAGTAGCCGGCCACCTCCAACCGCAGCCGCAGCCAGTCGTTGACCCGCCACAGCAGCGGCCAGGTGGCCCGCACGGTCTGGACCCGGTCCAGCGGCACGGTCTGCGCGCGCGTCTCCAGCAGGCCGTTGTGCACCCGCAGGGTGCCGCCGTCGCGGGCCAGCCGGAAGTTCCAATCGTCGAGCACCCGGCGGATCGGTTGCAGCAGCACACCGGCCATCGCGGTCAGCGTGCTCGCCACCGCGACGAAGGACCACGACCCGGCGGTGACGAACTGCACCACGACGAAGGCCACGCCGAACGGGAGCAGGAACGCCTGCGGGGTGAGCAACTGACTGACCAGCAGGTTCTGGTTGCGCACCGCGTGCAGCGGTCGTCCCGCCGCGGCCGTCGGCGTCCCGGGTCCCGTCGGAGACGCGGTGACGCCGGGCGGGGGCGGCGGGGTCGTCCGCCCGGCGAGCGTCAGCAGCCGCTCGCGCAGGCGGGCCGCGTCGGCCACTCCGAGGTACGCCAGCGGCGCCTCGGTCTTGCCTCCGCCGACCACCTCCAGGCGCAGCTCGGCCAGGCCGGTGAGCTGGGCGAGCAGCGGGCGGACCACCTCCACGGCCTGCAACCGCTCCAGCGGGATGGCCCGGGTACGCCGCCAGAGCAGCCCTTCGTGCACCCGCAGTTCGCGGCCCACCACGTGGTAGCCGGTGTTGTACCAGCTGATCACCGACAGCACGGTCGCGCCGAGCGCCAGCACCACCACCATGGCGGCGAACCAGCCGAAGCCGACCCGCGACAGCGTCGACCAGGACAAGCCCGCGATCACCACGACCAGCGACTTGGCGCCGTGCAGCAGCGGGCTGAGCGGGTGCAGCCGCTGCCGCGGCTCACCGTCACCGCCGCCCGGCGACGCCGGCCAGGGGTAGACCGCCCCGGGCGGCACCCCAGACGGCCCCGCGGGGTACGGCACCCCAGGCGGTCCCGCGGGGTACGGCGGAGCAGGCGGACCGGGATGTGGCGGAGTGGGCGGGCCAACGGGGTGCGGTGCGCCGGCGGCAGGCGCGCTGCCGGCGGCAGGCGGTGCGCCGGCGGGAGGCGCGCTGCCGGCGGGCAGCGGAGGCCGGGTGTCCGGCTCGGCGGGACCGTCGCTCATCGGGCCGGCTCTCGGCGGTGCCGACGGTCACCCGCGCGGGCGGTCACAGCCCCTCCGCCCGGTCCTCGCCCAGCGCGGTGAGCCGGTCGCGCAGTCGGGACGCCTCCGCCGGACGCAGCCCCGGCACCCGCGCGTCACTGGCGGCCGCCGCCGTGTGCAGCTGCACCGTGGCCAGGTCGAAGGCACGCTCCAGCGGACCGGCGCTCACGTCGACGAACTGCATGCGGGAGTACGGGACGATGGACAACCGCCGGACCAGCAGCCCGTGCCGCACCAGCAGGTCGTCGTCGCGCTCGGCGTAGCCCCAGGCGCGTACCGCGCGGACGATGGCTATGGCCCGCCACGCGCCGAGCACCACCACGAGGGCGAGTGCGAGCCCGAACAGCCAGTGGCCGCTCAGCGCCCAGCCGATCGCGGTCACCGCCAGGCCGATGGCCACCACGACCGCGAGCCGGATCAGCTCCACCCAGATCAGGTTGGTGGAGATCGGCTGCCACCGGACGGTGTCCGGCCAGGGCTCCAGCGGCCCTCGCCCCGACGACTGCGGACCGGAGTGGGTCACCGAACCCGTGCCCGACGGCAGGAGACCAGGCGACGGCAGGTCGGACGGGGGCGGACCGGCGTCGTACCCGCCGCGCGGAGGCGATGCGGCGTCGTACCCGCCGGGCGGGGGCAGGGCGCTCGGCGGCAGCGGGGCCGGCCACGACACGTCCGGTGGGGAAGGGTCCGGGCCGAGTGTGCCGGGCGCCGGGAACGCGCCGGGTGGCGGCGCGACGCCGGGCGGCGGCGGACTGGCCGGGGAGGTGGGGTCGGGGGAGGTCGGGCGGTCGACGCGGTCCTCCGCGCTCACCGGCGGGCGCCGTTCCGCACGCCGCGACGCCGCACGATCCGTGCGCCGTGTGCCGCCGCCTCGCCCTGCCCGTCGGCGGCGCGGAGCGCCCCGCTGCCGTGCCTCATCGGTCGCTCGCTGCGCTCGCTCACGTGTCGAGGGTAGGCGATCCGGGCACCGGAGTGACGGCACGAAGGAAGCCGCGAACGTTCAGGAATTCGCCGAGACTGCCGCGGTGCTCGGCGCAGGCCAGCCAGGTCTTGCGCCGATCGGCGGTGTGCAGGCGCGGATTGTTCCACTCCAGCGCCCAGACGGCGGGGGCGCGGCAGCCCCGGGCCGAGCAGACCAGGGGCTCGTCGGCAGGGGAGGGGAGGCTCATCCGGGCCAGTCTAGGGCGGCCGGACGGAAAGCTTGAGCGCCGGGCGGCCACGGGGGGAGCCGCCCGGCGACGGGGTGAATCGTACACACGGCGGGCCGGTCCCTGTCCACCCGTGACACGCGATTCGGGCATTGGACGCCCGCGGCGAAAATCGGCTTCTCCCCACCTCGGCACTCAGGAAGGCGTGCGAGGCTTGATACCGCACCAGCCGCGACGACCGACCAACGCTGTGGAGGACCGGTGGCCCAGCCGACCACGCCCGACGCCCCGACGCCGAACGGGACGGCACCGGACACACCCGCACCGGTGACCACGCCCGCGCAGGACGCCAGCCTGCTGGAGAAGGCGCTCTTCGAGATCAAACGGGTGATCGTCGGGCAGGACCGGATGGTCGAGCGGATGTTCGTCGCGCTGCTCGCCCGGGGTCACTGCCTGCTCGAAGGCGTGCCCGGCGTGGCCAAGACCCTGGCCGTGGAGACCCTCGCCAAGGTCGTCGGCGGGTCCTTCGCCCGGGTGCAGTTCACCCCGGACCTGGTGCCGGCCGACATCATGGGCACCCGGATCTACCGGCAGTCGAGCGAGAAGTTCGACGTCGAGCTGGGCCCGGTCTTCGTCAACTTCCTGCTCGCCGACGAGATCAACCGCGCTCCGGCCAAGGTGCAGTCGGCGCTGCTGGAGGTCATGAGCGAGCGCCAGGTGTCGATCGGCGGGGAGAGCCACCGGGTGCCCGATCCGTTCCTGGTGATGGCCACCCAGAACCCGATCGAGCAGGAGGGCGTCTACCCGCTGCCGGAGGCGCAGCGGGACCGGTTCCTCATGAAGATCGTCGTGGGCTACCCGACCGACGCCGAGGAGCGGGAGATCGTCTACCGGATGGGCGTGACCGCCCCGGAGCCGACGGCGGTCTTCGACACCCCCGAGCTGATCGCCCTGCAACGCAAGGCCGACCAGGTCTTCGTGCACAACGCGCTGGTCGACTACGCGGTGCGCCTGGTGCTGGCCACCCGCGCACCCGCCGAGCACGGCATGCCGGACGTCGCCCAGCTGATCCAGTACGGGGCCAGCCCGCGCGCCTCGCTCGGTCTGGTCCGGGCCACCCGCGCGCTGGCGCTGCTGCGCGGGCGCGACTACGCCCTGCCGCAGGACGTGCAGGACATCGCCCCGGACATCCTGCGCCACCGGCTGGTGCTCAGCTACGACGCGCTCGCCGACGACGTGCCGGCCGACCACATCGTGCACCGGGTGATGTCGACCATCCCGCTTCCGGCCGTCGCGCCCCGACAGCAGGCCACCCCGCCGCCGAGTACCCCGCCGCCGGGCGCCGGCTGGCCCGGGCAGCGGCCGTGACCTCACCCACCCCTCGTCCCGCCCCCGACCGCAGCGAGGCCGTGCTGTCCCGACTCCAGTTGCTGGTCACCCGCAAGCTCGATGGTCTGCTCCAGGGTGACTACGCCGGCCTGCTCCCGGGGCCGGGCAGCGAGGCGGGGGAGTCGCGGGAGTACCGCCCCGGTGACGACGTACGCCGGATGGACTGGCCGGTGACCGCGCGGACCACGACCCCGCACGTGCGGCGGACGGTCGCGGACCGGGAGTTGGAGACGTGGCTGGCCCTGGACCTCTCGGCCAGCCTGGACTTCGGCACCGGGCAGTGGCTCAAGCGGGAGGTGGTGGTGGCCGCCGCTGCCGCCATCACCCATCTGACCGTGCGCGGCGGCAACCGGATCGGCGCGGTGATCGGCACCGGTGGTGGCGCGTCCGCACCGGCGCGACGGTGGCGCGGTGGCCCGCCGCCGGTCGGGCCGGGGGTGCTCACCCGACTGCCGGCCCGCTCCGGCCGCAAGGAGGCGCAGGGCCTGCTGCGGGCCGTCGCCGGCACCGCGATCCAGCCCGGCCGGGGCGATCTGGGCGCGCTGGTCGACATGCTCAACCGCCCGCCCCGGCGGCGCGGGGTGGCCGTGGTGGTCTCGGACTTCCTGGCGCCGACCGAGCAGTGGGCCCGGCCGATGCGCAAGCTGCGCGTCCGGCACGACGTGCTGGCGATCGAGGTGGTGGACCCGCGCGAGCTGGAGTTGCCCGACGTGGGGGTGCTGCCGGTGGTCGACCCGGAGAGCGGTGAGCTGCACGAGGTGCAGACCGCCGACCCGCGGCTGCGGCAGCGCTACGCCGAGGCCGCCGCCGCCCAACGGGCCACGATCGCCGCCGCGCTGCGTGGCGCCGGCGCGGCCCACCTGCGTCTGCGTACCGACCGAGACTGGCTGCTGGACATGGTGCGTTTCGTGGCCGCGCAGCGGCACGCCCGCACCCGGGGGACGACACGATGATCCGTTTTCTGCAACCGTGGTGGCTGCTGGCCGTGCTGCCGGTGCTCGCCCTCGCCGCGTTCTACATCTGGCGGCAGCTGCACCGCCGGGCGTACGCGATGCGGTTCACCAACGTGGACCTGCTGCGGACCGTCGCGCCGAAGGGTCTGGGCTGGCGGCGGCACGTGCCGGCGACCGCGTTCCTGCTCTGCCTGCTGGTGCTCGCCACGGCGCTGGCCCGTCCGGCGGTGGACACCAAGGAGCCGCTGGAGCGGGCGACGGTGATGCTCGCCATCGACGTGTCGCTGTCCATGCAGGCCGACGACGTGGCGCCGAACCGGCTGGAGGCCGCGCAGGAGGCGGCCAAGCAGTTCGTGGGCGAGCTACCGGAGAGCTACAACCTGGGTCTCGTCTCGTTCGCCAAGGCGGCCAACGTGCTCGTGCCGCCGGGCAAGGACCGGGACGCGGTGACCGCCGCGATCGACGGGCTGGTGCTGGCCGAGGCGACCGCGACGGGCGAGGCGGTGTTCACCTGCCTGGAGGCGATCCGGTCGGTGCCGGCCGACGGCGCGGCGGGTATCCCACCGGCGCGGATCGTGCTGCTGTCGGACGGGTTCCGCACCTCCGGCCGGTCGGTGGAGGAGGCGGCGGCTGCCGCGCAGGCGGCCAACGTGCCGGTCTCCACCATCGCGTTCGGCACCGACACCGGTCAGGTCGACATCGGTGGGCAGCTCCAGCGGGTGCCGGTGGACCGGCTCGCCCTCGCGGAGCTGGCCGAGACCACCGAGGGCTACTTCTACGAGGCGGCCTCGGTGAGCGAGCTGAAGCAGGTCTACCAGGACATGGGCAGCTCGATCGGGTTCCGCACCGAGCCGCGCGAGGTGACCCAGTGGTACGCGGGGTTGGCGCTGCTGCTGGCGCTCTGCGCCGGCGCGCTCAGCCTGCTCTGGTCGTCGCGGATGCTCTGAGGGCGGCCAGGGCAGCGGACGGCCAGGGAAGAGACAGGCAGCGAACGGCCAGCAAAGAGAACGGGCCGGCGGTGGTCAGTGACCGCCGCCGGCCAGGACGAAGACGACGGCCACCCAGACGGCGGCGAGGGTGAAGCCCAGCGGGGCGACGTAGCGGCTCATGGACGGCTCCGAGTGGCGGCTGGACGGTCCGCGTGCGGGGGGCGGACCGCAGGGGGTGGGGACGCGCACACGAAGTCGTGACCGGGCGGCTCCCGGCGACCGTCCGGTGACCGGACGGCGCGGCACACGCGCCCCGGCGTCAGCCGAGGCGGTGGGGGAGCGGAGCGGGGTCAGCTCGCCAGACTGAGTCGTGGCTCAGCGGGGCTGACCATCGGCCCGGCCACGACTAGGAGGATCGCTATCTCGCACAGCGATCACCTCCTGCAAGTCGGCCGGCCCGGAACGTCGATGAGCGTACACCTGAGCCGGCGCCGGCACGCACTCGGCCGACCGGTCGGCAACCGCTCCACCGCCCGGCCGACGCCACCGGTCGGGGCGGTCCGCCGACCCGTGTCGACGGCCCGTACGCACGACGGTGACCAGCACCGCGGCGAGCAGGGGCAGCCAGCAGAACCGGGCCAGCACCCACGCCGGACCGTCCGGCGCGGTGTGCAGCCCGGGCAGGGCCAGGCCACCCCGGGCGGTGAGCGCCGTCACCGTGACACGGGTCGCGGGCGTCGCCCCGGGGAGCCGTTTCCCGGCTGGCCCTGTGGGACTACTCGCCGGCGGCGACCAGACCCGTCTCGTACGCCAGCACCACGGCCTGGGCCCGGTCGCGCAGCCCCAGCTTGGCCAGGATCCGCCCCACGTGCGTCTTGACGGTCTGCTCCGCCACCACCAGGTCACCGGCGATCTCCGCGTTGTTGCGCCCCCGGGCGATCAACCGCAGCACCTCGGTCTCGCGGGGCGTGAGCCCGGCCAGGTCGGTGGGGCGGGGTCGGCGGCGGTCCGGGCGGGCCGCGAACTCGGCGATCAGTCGGCGGGTCACCGCCGGGGCGAGCAGCGCGTCCCCGGCCGCCACCACCCGCACCGCCTGCACCAGGTCGGCCGCCGGCGCGTCCTTGAGCAGGAAGCCGCTGGCGCCGGCCCGCAGCGCCTCGTACACGTAGTCGTCCAGGTCGAACGTCGTGAGGATGAGCACCCGGGGGCGCTGCGCCGAGCGGTCGCCCAGCAGCTTGCGGGTGGCCTCCAGCCCGTCCATGACCGGCATCCGCACGTCCATCAGCACCACGTCCGGGTCGAGCCGGCGGGCGGCGGCGACGGCCTGCGCGCCGTCGGCGGCGTCACCCACCACGAGCAGGTCCGGCTGGGCGGCGAGCAACGCGCCGAAGCCCTGCCGGACCATCGCCTGGTCGTCGGCGATCAGCACCTTGATCATGCGTCTCCGCTCTCCGGCTCGTACGGCAGTTCGGCCGCCACCGCGTAACCGCCGTCGGGCAGCGGCCCGGCGGTGAACGTACCGCCCAGTGAGGTGGCCCGCTCCCGCATGCCGGTCAGCCCATGCCCCGGGCTGCCGTCGGCGGTCGGTCGGGCGTCGGTCGGGGAGTTCTCGACGCGTACTCCCAGACCGGATTGGCGGGCGCGGACGGTGACGCGCACCGCGGCGCCGGCCGCGTGCCGGGCCGCGTTCGCCAGCCCCTCCTGCACGATGCGGTACGCGGCCAGCCCGACCGGCGCGGGCACCCGCCCGTCGCCAAGCGGGTCGACGTCCAGGGTCACCGGCAGCCCGGCGCGACGGGCCGCGTCCACCATCGGGCCCAGGTCGGTCAGGTCGGGCTGCGGAGCGGTCTGCGGACCGGTGGCCTCGCTGCGCAGCACCCCCAGCAGCCGCCGCATGTCGGTCAGCGCGTCGCGGGCCGAGCCGGCGATGGCGGCGAATTCGGCGGCGGCCGGCGCCGGCACGTCGGTCAGCCGGTACGGCGCGGTCTCGGCCTGCACCGCGATCAGCGACATGTGGTGGGCCACCACGTCGTGCAGTTCGCGGGCGATCCGGGTGCGCTCCTCCAGCACCGCGCGGCGCTCCTGCTCCCGCTCGCTCAGCTCGGTCTGCGCGGCCAGCGCCCGCCGGGACAGCCGGTTGCGCCGGATCAGGTCACCGACGATCGCCAGCGCGCCGAGCAGCGCCAGGACGGCGGCCCGGTTCTCCGCGCGCACCAGGGTGAGCACCGGCACCGCGGTGATCGCCACCACCCAGGCCAGCACCGGCCGGTCGACCCGCGCGACGACGACCGCGACCACCGCGACCGAGCCGAGCGCCAGCGGCGGCGTCCACGGTCCGGGCAGGTCGGCCGGGGCGTTGAACGTGCACACCAGCAGGGCCAGCACCGTGAGCCGCCAGGCCAGCAGCGGACGCCGGGGCAGCGCCAGCAGCGGCGCCACGGTCAGCGCCGCGAACAGCACCGCGATCGGAACCGGCAGACCCCAGTTGCTCTCCACGGTGAGCGTGATCCAGAAGAGGCCGAGCGCGGCGAGCAGCCCGACCGGGGCGGCGGGTCGGGCGAGCCGGGGCCAGCGGGCCAGCAGCGGTCGACCGGGCGGGGCGTCCGGGCCCCACAGGGTCTGCCGCAACGCCCGCAGGGCCACGGCGATCGGTTGCCGGTTCACCACCCGGAGGGTACGGGCAGAGCCCATCACGGGGCGTGCCACCAGGGGTTGATCCCGGTGTCGTACCACGGTGTGACGCGGCTCCCGTTAGCGCTTACCTGCCGGTAACGCCTAGGCTCCGACGCGTCCGTGCTGACCATTCGCAAGGGGGAACCGTGGCCCGTACCGTGCTGGTGACCGGGGGTAACCGGGGGATCGGCCTGGCCATCGCGCAGGCCTTCGCCAAGCAGGGCGATCGGGTGGCGGTCACCCACCGCAGCGGCGATGCCCCCGACGGGCTGTTCGGCGTGCGCGCCGACGTCACCGACGCGGCCTCGATCGACGCCGCGTTCACCGCCGTCGAGGCCGAGCTGGGTCCGGTCGAGGTGGTGGTCGCCAACGCCGGCATGACCGACGACACCCTGCTGCTGCGGATGTCCGAGGAGCAGTTCACCGGTGTGCTGGACACCAACCTCACCGGCGCGTTCCGGGTCGCCAAGCGGGCCTCCGGCAAGATGCTGCGGGCCAAGTGGGGCCGGATGATCTTCATCTCCTCGGTGGTGGGTCTCTCCGGCGGCGCGGGTCAGGTCAACTACGCCGCCAGCAAGGCCGGCCTGGTCGGCGTGGCCCGCTCGATCACCCGGGAGCTGGGCAGCCGCAACATCACCGCGAACGTGGTGGCGCCCGGCTTCATCGACACCGACATGACCGCCAGCCTCAGCGACGACCGCAAGGCGGAGATCCGCAAGTCCATCCCGGCCGGCCGGATGGCCAGCCCGGACGAGGTGGCCGCCGTGGTCACCTGGCTGGCCTCGGACAGCGCCGGGTACGTCTCCGGCGCCGTGATCCCGGTCGACGGCGGCCTCGGCATGGGCCACTGACCAGCGCTTCGACAACGTACGGAGGAAACCCTGCATGTCCGGACTGCTCGCCGGTAAGCGGCTGCTCGTCACCGGTGTGATCACCGAGGCTTCGATCGCCTTCTCGGTGGCGAAACTCGCCCAGGAGAACGGCGCGCAGGTCGTGCTGACCGGCTTCGGACGGCTCTCCCTGGTCGAGCGGATCGCCAAGCGGCTGCCCGAGCCCGCGCCGGTGATCGAGGTCGACGTGACCAACACCGAGCACCTGGCCAGCCTCGCCGACCGGGTACGGGAGCACGTCGACGGTCTCGACGGCGTCGTGCACTCGATCGGCTTCGCCCCGCAGAGCTGCCTCGGCGGCGGCTTCCTCGACGCCCCCTGGGAGGACGTGGCGACCGCCCTGCACGTCTCCACCTTCTCGTACAAGTCGCTGGCCATGGCGGCGCTGCCGCTGATGTCGGCCGGCGGCGCGGTGGTCGGCCTGACCTTCGACGCGACGAAGGCGTGGCCGGTCTACGACTGGATGGGCGTGGCCAAGGCCGGCCTGGAGTCCGCGTCCCGCTACCTCGCCATGCACCTGGGCAAGCAGGGCATCCGCAGCAACCTGGTGGCCGCCGGGCCGCTGCGTACCATCGCCGCGAAGTCGATCCCCGGCTTCGACCAGTTCGAGGAGGCCTGGGCCGGGCGGGCTCCGCTGGGCTGGAGCCTCACCGACCAGGAGCCGGCCGCCCGGGCCTGCCTGGCGCTGCTCTCCGACTGGTTCCCGGCCACCACCGGCGAGATCGTCCACGTCGACGGCGGCTACCACGCCGTCGGTTCCTGACACTGCGCCGCGACGCTCCCTGGTCGCCGTCCGCGTGATCTACGCGTCCGGACCAGGGGGCGTCGCCGGGCCGTCGCGGCCGAGGGGCGAGAATGACCCCATGGCGTACGACGCGGTGGTGCTGGTGTCCTTCGGCGGGCCCGAACGGCCCGAGGACGTGATGCCGTTCCTGCAGAACGTGACCCGCGGCCGAGGCGTGCCGCCCGAGCGGCTGGCCGAGGTCGCCGAGCACTACCAGCACTTCGGCGGGGTGTCCCCGATCAACCAGCAGAACCGCGAGCTGCTGGCCGCCGTCCGCGCCGACTTCGCCGCGCACGGTCTCGACCTGCCCATCTACTGGGGCAACCGCAACTGGGACCCGATGCTCGCCGACACCGTGACGCAGATGCGCGACGACGGGGTGACCCGGGCGCTGGCCTTCGTCACCAGCGCGTACGGCGGCTACTCGTCCTGCCGGCAGTACCAGGAGGACATGGCCGCCGCCCGCGCCGCCGTCGGCCCGGACGCCCCGGTGATCGAGAAGATCCGCCAGTTCTGGGACCACCCCGGTTTCATCGAGCCGCACATCGACGCCGTCCGTGCCGCGCTGGGCCAGCTCGACCCGGCCAGGCGGGACACCACCCGGCTGGTGTTCACCGCCCACTCCATCCCCACCTCGATGGCGGCCAACGCCGGCCCGCACGGCGGCCGGTACGAGGCGCAACTGCGGGAGGCCGCCGCGCTGGTGGCCGCTGCCGCCGCCCCCGACCTGGCGTACGACCTGGTCTGGCAGAGCCGTTCGGGCCCCCCGCACGTGCCGTGGCTGGACCCGGACATCAACGACCACCTGGGCACCCTCGCCGAGGGTGGCACCACCAGCGTGGTGGTCAGCCCGATCGGGTTCGTCTCCGACCACCTGGAAGTCGTGTGGGACCTCGACACCGAGGCGCTGGAGACGGCCAAGCAACTCGGCCTGGACTTCGTCCGGGCCGGCACCCCGGGCACCGACCCGCGCTTCGTGACCATGGTCCGGGAGCTGGTCACCGAGCGGACCGACCCGGACGGCGCGCAGCTGCGTCGTCGCCTCGGCGACCTGCCGATGTGGGACACCTGCCCGACCGTGTGCTGCGTACCGACCCGCCGTCCGACGCCCGCTGGGAGCACCGATGCATGACCGCAAGCCCGTGCAGAGCTGGCTCACCGACATGGACGGCGTGCTGGTGCACGAGGGCCAGCCGGTGCCGGGCGCACCGGAGTTCGTCAACCGGCTGCGCGCCTCCGGCAAGCCGTTCCTGGTGCTGACCAACAACTCGATCTACACCCCGCGGGACCTCACGGCCCGGTTGAGCCGGATGGGTCTGGACGTGCCGGAGGAGTCGATCTGGTCTTCGGCCCTGGCCACCGGCCAGTTCCTCGCCGACCAGCGGCCGGGTGGCACCGCGTACGTCATCGGGGAGGCCGGCCTGACCACCGCGCTGCACGCGGTCGGCTACGTGCTCACCGACTTCGCCCCGGACTACGTGGTGCTCGGCGAGACCCGCACCTACAGCTTCGAGGCGATCACCAAGGCGGTGCGGCTGATCAACGACGGGGCCCGGTTCATCTGCACCAACCCCGACGTGACCGGCCCGTCGGTGGAGGGCGCGCTGCCCGCCGCCGGCTCGGTCGCCGCCATGATCTCCAAGGCGACCGGGGTGGAGCCGTACTTCGTCGGCAAGCCCAATCCGATGATGATGCGCTCCGCGCTGAACACCATCAACGCGCACTCGGAGACCACCGCGATGATCGGCGACCGGATGGACACCGACATCCTCTGTGGTCTGGAGGCCGGGCTGGAGACCATCCTGGTGCTCACCGGCATCAGCAGCCGTACCGAGGCGGAGCGCTACCCGTACCGACCGTCCCGGATCATCAACTCGGTGGCCGACCTGCTCGACGAGGTCTGACCGCGCGGCGCGCTGATGATCGCGCTCGAACATGGATGTGGTGGTCACGCGCGCGCCGGAGGCCATGACATCCTGGATCGAGCGCGATCATGCCCGGCGCGGGCGTGATCGCGGGCGGCGTGGGTCAGGGGCGTAGCGGGGCGTTGCAGGCGGCGACCAGCGCCTGCCGGCAGGCCGTGGTGAGCGGGCGCAGCGCGGCGTCGCGCTGCTGGGCCTCGTAGTTGTTGATCGCGCCACCGGGGGCGGCGTGCCCGGCCAGCGCGAGCACCCGGTCGAGCACCGCGGCCCGGGCGAAGAGCCGGCGGGCCCGCGGGTCGAAGCCGGGTGGCAGGTCGGTGGCGCCGTCCGGGCGGCGCAGCGCGGCCAGCGCTCCGGCCAACTCGGGCCGCCACTGGGCCACGTCGAGCCGGGTCAGCGCGGCGGTGGTCTCGGCCAGCGCGGCGGCCAGCTCGGCCTCCGCCTCGGCGGCGCCGGGCAGCGACAGCGAGGCGGCCGGGGCGTTGGCCGGCAGCGGGTACACCCGCCACAGCACCGTCTCGAAACAGTCCCCCGAGCCGGACGTGTGGCTGCGCACCTGCGGGATCAGACCCAGCCCACCGGCCACCACCGCCTCGCCCGCCACCAGGGCTGCCCCGGCGAAGTCCCCGGGACCGGGCAGACCCCGTGGGTCGCCCGGCGCGGGCAGCACCAGACGGATCTCGTCGGGGGAGAGCTTGGCCAGGGTGGGCAGCGCGGCGCCGAGCGGGACGTCGGTCCAGGTGCCGGGGGCGTCCGCAACGAGGTGCTCCTCGTCACCGGCGATGGCGTCGGCGACCTCGTCGTACGGCACCAGCCCGGCGCGCCACGCGCGCACCCAGGCAACGAACCGGCTCGACCGGCGCGGCGCAAGCGTGGCCGCGCCCGTTGCGGGGGTGGACATGCCGAAAGGGTACGTGGTCATCGGTGGCCGTGTCTCGACTGCCGCTCCGGCCGCCCTGCCTGCCCCGAACTGCCCCCTTCGCCCGATCCGCGCCCGCAGCGCGGCCCGCTGATCCGCGGTTGACCGTCAGCCGCCGGGGCGCGGCGCTGCGACCCCGTCCCGCGTACCTCCCTGAGCGCTGGCGCAGCCGCAGACCTCGATGGGGTGGCGCGGTGTGTCGGGGGGCGGGGTGCTGGTGGGGGCGTTAGCGTGATCGACATGGCGGGGCGATACGGCGAGGACGTGCTGGCGGGGGACTGGCGGCGGCGAAAGGTCACCCCCGAGGTGGACGCCGAACCGGATCTCGTGGTGGAGGACGCCGACTCCGGGTTCTGCGGTGCGGTGGTGGGCTTCGAGGCCGGCGCGGTCGTGCTGGAGGACCGGCACGGCCGGCGGCGCAACTTCCCGCTGCTGCCCGCGGCGTTCCTGCTCGACGGCCGCCCGGTGACGTTGCGCCGCCCGAGCCGCGCGCCGGTGCCGGCGGCCCGCCGACGTACCGCGTCCGGTTCGGTGGCGGTGGACAATGTTCGCGCCCAGGTGGCCAAGGCCAGTCGGATCTGGGTGGAGGGCATCCACGACGCCGCCCTCGTCGAGCGGATCTGGGGCGACGACCTGCGGACCGAGGGCGTGGTGGTCGAGCCGTTGGACGGCATCGACGACCTGGACGCCGACGTACGCGACTTCGGCCCCGGCCCGACCCGACGACTCGGCGTGCTCGTCGACCACCTGGTGCCGGGCAGCAAGGAGAGCCGCATCGTGGCCCGGGTCAACTCGTCGTACGTGCTGGTGACCGGCCACCCGTACGTGGACGTCTGGCAGGCGGTCAAACCGGCGGCGCTGGGTATCGCGGCGTGGCCGGTCGTGCCGCCGGGGCAGCCGTGGAAGGAGGGGGTCTGCGCGGCCCTCGGGGTGGCCGAGCCGGCCGACATGTGGCGGTACATCCTGTCCCGGGTGAACAGCTTCGCCGACGTGGAGACCCCCCTGATCAACGCCATGGAACGCCTCATCGACTTCGTCACCGAACCAGCCTGACCCACCGCTCCGGCGGCGTGCCGGGGTGACGGGCGGGCGGTTCTCAGGGCTCCTGGTCGGGGCTGCGGGTGTAGACGAAGGTGGCGATGTCCAGCGCGACCGCGCGGCCCTGTCCGTCGCGGCGCACCGTGAGGATTTCGCCGTCCTGCCCACCGGCCCGACCCCGCCAGCGGTCCGGGCCCTCGGGAACGAACCGGAGGTTCGGTGCGCCGACCGGGCCGGCGTGCAGGTCGCCGGCGGCGTCCGCGTACACCTCGATGGTGGTGCCCATCCACCACCAGCGGCCGGTCAGCTCAGCGAGTTCGGCCGGCGGCGGGGCGGCGGCCGGAAGCCACGGGGTGACCGGGGCGGGTTCGGCGTCCAGCACCAGCGTGAGCAGTTGCCGGCCCAGCCCGCCGATGTGGCCGGTACGGAAACCGTAGGAGTTGGCGAAGCCGACGACAGCGGTGCGGCTGGGCCGGTGCACGGCCAGCGAGGCGACGTAGCCGGGCATGGAGCCGCCGTGTCCGACGTACACCCGGTCGCCTTCCCGGTGGAGCTCCACCCCGAGGCCGTGGCCGTGTCTCCAGGACTCCTGGTCGCTGATCACCACGGGCGAGCACATCTCGGTAAGCGTCTCGGCGGCCAGCACCGACGGGTCGGGGTCGGCCAGGAACGCCGCCCAGCGGCCCAGGTCCTCGATCGTCGACCAGAGCTGCCCGGCCGGGGCCATCGCCCCGGTGTCGGTACGCGGCTCCTCGCGCAGGGTGTCGTGCCAGGGGTGCACGACGTAGCCACGGGCGAACGGCTCGCTGGCCGCGTACGTGGTGCGGCGCAGGCCCAGCGGGGTGAGGATCCGCTCGTTGAGCAGGTCGGCCCAGGGCGTCCCGGTGAGTCGTTCGAGGATGCCGCCGAGCAACCCGTACGCCAGGTTGGAGTAGTGGTAGGTGAGGTGCGGCGGGTAGGCGATCTTGTCGGGGGTGACCCCGGCGAGCAGGGTGGTGAGGTCCACGCCGGCGGCCCGTTCCCACCAGTCGCCCTCGGGTTCGCGCTGGATGCCGCTGGCGTGCGCGAGCAGCTGGCGCAGGGTGAGCGCGCCAACGCTGGTGCCGGGCAGGTGGCGCTCCACCGGGTCGTCGACGGCGAGCCGGCCCGCGTCGCGCAACTGCATGATCAGGGTCGCGGTCATGGTCTTGCTGATCGAGCCCAACCGGTACTGGAGGTCGGCGTCCGGGCGGGGGTGCGCGCCGGCGGTGGCCAGGTGCGCCAGCGTGCCGTCGCACACCACGCCCAGCACCAGCGACGGGGTGTGGCCGTCGGCCTGGGCCTGCGCGACCCGGGCGTCGATCTGCCGGGCGGTCTCGGGCAGCAGCGTCAAGGGGATCTCCTGGGGTCGGGCCGCTGGTCGGTGGCGTTTCGGCGGGCCGGAAAGGGGCCTGGTCGAGCCTACTGATCTTCGGGGGGAGGTCGCGCGTGCGTTTGCGTGTCAGGATCGTGGTGTGGACGCCGTGGTGTGGATCGTTTTGGGTGTGGTGCTGGCGGTCGCCGAGATCTTCACGACGACCCTCTTTCTCATCATGTTCGGGCTCGGCGCCTTCGCCGCCGCCGGTGCCGCCGCTCTGGGTGCGCCGGTGGCCGTGCAGGCCCTGGTCTTCGCGGTGGTGTCCGCGTTGAGCCTGGTGGTGGCGCGACCGGTGATCAAGCGGCACCGCCGTTCGGCGCTGGAGAGCGGCGAACAGCCGTTCGGCGTGGAGGCGATCGAGGGCTCCACGGCGCTGGTGCTGGAGCGGGTGGACGCCGACAGTGGCCTCGTCAAGATCGACGGGGAGCTGTGGAGTGCCCGGCCGTACGACACGACGCAGACTTTCGAGCCCGGCGAGCGGGTTCGGGTGATTAAGGTCCGGGGCGCGACCGCCCTGGTCTGGCAGGACGATGTTTCTTCCGCCGGCGACTTGCCGGAAGCGAGAGGGTGAACGGGATGACAACAGTCGGGGTGCTGGTGATCGCGGTGGCGTTGATCGCCGTGATAACACTGGCCAAGGCGGTGCGGATCGTGCCGCAGCAGCGCCAGGACGTGGTGGAACGACTCGGCAAGTACAAGCGCACCCTCAATCCCGGCCTCAACCTGCTGGTGCCGTTCATCGATGCGGTTCGCACCAAGGTCGACATGCGGGAGCAGGTGGTCAGCTTCCCGCCGCAGCCGGTGATCACCTCGGACAACCTGGTGGTCTCGATCGACACGGTTCTGTACTTCAAGGTGGTCGACTCGGTCCGGGCGACCTACGAGATCTCCAGCTTCCTCCAGGCCATCGAGCAGTTGACAGTCACCACGTTGCGTAACGTGATCGGTTCCCTGGACCTGGAGCGGGCACTGACCAGCCGGGACGAGATCAACCGGCACCTCTCGGGCGTGCTCGACGAGACCACCGGCCGGTGGGGCATCAAGGTGACCCGGGTCGAGATCAAGGCGATCGAGCCGCCGGCCAGCATCCGCGACTCGATGGAGAAGCAGATGCGCGCCGAGCGGGACCGCCGTGCGGCGATCCTGACCGCCGAGGGCCACAAGCAGTCGGTGATCCTCACCGCCGAGGGTGACAAGCAGTCGGCGGTGTTGCGGGCCGACGGTGACCGGCAGGCCCGGATCCTGCAGGCCGAAGGTCAGGCGAAGGCGATCCGGACGGTCTTCGACGCGATCCACCAGGCGAACCCGAGCCAGAAGGTGCTCGCCTACCAGTACCTGCAGGCTCTGCCGCAGATCGCCCAGGGCAGCGCCAACAAGGTCTGGATCATCCCGGCCGAGCTGACCAAGGCCCTGGAGGGGATGGGTGGCGCGCTCGGTGGGCTGAGCCAGATGGTCGGGGACCTTCCCGCGCCGGAGGCCGCCGACCACGCGAGCCAGGTGGAGCGCGAGGCCGCGGAGGCGGCGCAGGCCGCGGCGGACGCCGCTCAGCAGATCCACGACGAGGTACGCGTCGCCGAGGCGCAGGCCACCGGCGGCAACAAGCCGCAGGGGCTGCCCGCGCCGGAGCCGGTCACCCCGGCCAGCCTGACCGAGGACCCGGCCGACCAGCGCGAGCGCGGCTGATCCGGCACGTCGGCCGGACAGGGCGAGCCTCGAACGGAGGCTCCGGCCCACGGCCTTAATGCGAAAAATGCTCATGGGGCGCTCCGATGCCTGCCACGATCGGTCCTAGGACGGGTGGTGACCAGGCAATCGGGGCGCCCCGGCGCGTCTCGCACCGCTCGCGGACGAGCGAGGTGACGCATGAAGGATCCGGCGAATCGGATGTGGTCCTCGGCCCCGGTGCCCGGCGCGCACGACCCGGTCGCCCCACTGGGCTCCCGGAGCACCGGTGGAGGATTCGGCGTACTGCCCTTCGTGGGCGAGCCGACCCCGGGCGCCCCGGCCACGAATGCCAGCTGGGCCTGGTCGGTACGCCGGTTCGCGCGGGCCGCGGTGTGGCTGCTGCCCGCGTACGCCATTCTTTACGGCGCGGTGGCGATGGCCAGCGACGGCGGGGTGGGCAACGACCCCTATCCGGCCGACGGCCGGGCCGTGTATCTGATCGGCTGGGTGGCCGCGGTCTGGCTCGGCCTGCTCGCGCTCCTGGCCCTCACGGGCCTGCTGGCCGCCACGCGCAGCCGCCGGGTGGCCGCCGCCGGCCTGCTGATCAGCATCGCCGGCACCGTGCTGATGCTGCCCTTCGCCGGGCTCGAAGAGCAGACGCCGGTCTTCGGTACCACCGCGCGCTCGCTGGTCCTGCTCGGCGCGACGTTCTACAGCGTGGGCTGGTTCCTCACCGGGTGGGCGGTGGCCCGCTCGGGCACCTTCAGCCTCGGCGACGGAATCATGCTGATCATCGCCGCACCGCTGCTGGGCCTGGGAGGTGCCCTGATCGGCTCGCTACAGACGTTCGGCGCGATCTTCGTGCTGATCGCCGGCATCGGCATCGGCTACCGCTCCGGCCGCCTGATGCCCCGCGAAACCGCCCGAGACGCCGCCAACGCCAGCCTGAGCACCCCAAACCCCTGAAGCGCCCGCGCGGGCGTCCTCCCGCTGCCGTTGATCATGAAGTTATTGCCCTCGGCCTCGGCGTGTCGTGGCAATAACTTCATGATCAACGCGGGCCGGGGGCTGGGTGGGGGCTGGGCGGGGGCCGTGAAGTTGGTGACAGTTGGGAGGCGGGGGTGGTCGGTTGGCGGTTTTTGTGGCAATCCTGGGGAGCATGGCCGCCTCTCGCTCGCCGCTGTCGCGGCTGTTCACCGTGCTGCTCGCCGGCGTGCTGGCCGGGCTCGCCCTGGCCGTCGCCGCGCTCCCGGGCAACCTGCTGGTCGGGTTCGCCGCGCGCGCCGCGATCGGGTCGTACGCCGCGTTGCCGGCCTCGCTGAAGACCCCGGCCACCCCGCAGCGCTCGTACCTCTACGCCAACGACGGCAAGACGCTGCTCACCACGTTCTACGACGTGAACCGCACCGACGTCGCGCTGGCGGACGTCGCCCCGGGGATGCGGCAGGCGATCGTGGCGGCCGAGGACCGGCGGTTCTACGACCACGGCGGCGCGGACCTGCGGGGCCTGGCCCGAGCGCTGGTCGCCAACGTCAAGGGCGGCGGCACCGAGCAGGGCGGCTCCACGCTGACCATGCAGTACGTCCGCAACGTGCTCAAGACCGACCCCACCCGCACGCCGCAGGAGCGCGCCGCCGCCACCGACCCGACCGTCGGCCGCAAGCTCCAGGAGATCCGGTACGCGGGCGCGCTGGAGAAGAGCCTCGGCAAGGACGAGATCCTCAACCGGTACCTGAACATCGCCTACTTCGGCTCCGGGGCGTACGGGATCGCGGCGGCCAGCCAGCGCTACTTCGGCAAGCCGCCGGCGAACCTGACCCTCGCCGAGTCGGCGTTGCTCGCCGGCCTGGTGCAGTCCCCGGACGCGTACAGCCCGATCAGCGGCGACAAGGACGAGGCGCTGGCCCGCCGGTCGTACGTGCTGGACTCGATGGCCGCCACCGGCGCGATCACCGCCGCGCAGGCCGCGCAGGCCAAGGCGGAGCCGCTGACCCTGCACCCGACCGCGCAGCCCAACGGCTGCACCGCCGTCGCCCAGGGCCACGACGACTGGGGCTACTTCTGTGACTACCTGCGCCAGTGGTGGCTGACCCAGCCGGCTTTCGGCGCCACCACCGCCGAGCGCGAGCAGGCCCTGCGCTCGGGCGGCTACACCGTCGTCACCTCGCTCGATCCGCAGGTCCAGGCCACCGCGCAGCAGCAGGCCACCAAGGTGTACGGGTACGACAACAAGCGCGCCCTGCCGATCGCGGCCGTGCAGCCGGGCACCGGGCGGGTGCTGGCGATGGCGGTCAACCGGCACTACAGCCTCGCCGACAACCCGGCCGGGCAGGCGAACTACCCGAACACCGTCAACCCGTTGATCTCCGGTGGGGCCAGTGTCGACGGCTACCAGGCGGGTTCGACGTTCAAGCTGTTCACCATGCTCGCCGCGCTGGAGTCGGGCCGTACCCTCTCCACCGGGTTCGACGCGCCCGCCAAGCTGCCCACCCGGTACGCCGCCGAGGGGCCGGGCAGTTGCGACGGCCGCTGGTGCCCGGCGAACGCCAACCCGGACTGGATGGACGGGTACCGGATGATGTGGGACGGCTTCGGCCGTTCGGTGAACACCTACTTCGTCTGGCTGGCCGAGCAGGTCGGCCAGGACAAGGTGGTGGAGATGGCGCAGCGGCTGGGCATCACCTTCCGCGCCGATACGGACGCCGCCTTCGCCAAGGACAACGCCGCGAACTGGGGGTCGTTCACCCTGGGCGTCGCCGCCACCACCCCGCTGGACCTGGCCAACGCGTACGCCACGGTGGCCGCCGAGGGCACCTACTGCACGCCGGTGCCGGTGGTCTCGGTGACCGACGCGAAGGGCGCGACGGTGCCGGTCGGCCAGCCGTCCTGCAAGCGGGTCCTCGACGCCGACGTGGCGCGCGCCGCGACCGACGCGGCCCGCTGCCCGGTGGGCCAGCAGTCGCCGTACGGGCAGTGCAACGGCGGCACCGCCACCGGCGTGAACGACATCCTCGGCGGTCGGCCGGTGGCCGGCAAGACGGGTAGCTCGGAGGAGAACGCCACCGAGACGTTCGTCGGTTTCACCCCGCAGGTGGCCGTCGCCGGCATCGCCGCCAACCCGGACGACCCCGCCGACTCGGTGGGTTCGGCGGTGCAGAGCAAGGTGATCGACGCGGTCGCCCGGGTCATCGCCACGGCGGTGAAGGGTCAGCCGGAGATGGCGTTCGTCGCGCCGAGCCGCGAGCTGGCCGGCGAGCCCCGCCGCCCGGTGGAGCGCCCCGCCGTCCCCGAGCGCCAGCAGCCCACCCAGGGCCAGGACCCGCGCTCGGCCCTGCAACGCTGGCTCGACCGCCGCGGCTGACCCGGCGGGGTCAGCGCTCGCGGCGGCGGGGGCGGTAGCTGGCGATCGTCGCGGGGAGGCCGCGGCGGATGATGCCGGCCCAGTCGGTGTCGCCCCGTAGCACCGCCGCTGCGGTCTTGCGGGCCTGCTCGGCGGTGAAGTGCGGCGGCAGCATCAGCTCGGCCGGGTCGACCAGCGCGTTGATGACGACCGGCCGGTCGGCGGTCAGCGCGCGCTCCCAGACGCCGGGCACCTGCTCCGGCGCGTCGATGAGCTCTCCGTGCAGCCCGAGCACCTGGGCCCACTGGTGATAGCCGATGTCCGGCAGCTGCTGGCTGTCCGGGAACATCGGCGTCCCCTCGCTGGAGCGCTGTTCCCAGCTGACGAACGCCAGGTCCCGGTTGTTGAGCACCAGCACCACGAACCGCGGGTCGGCCCAGCCGCGCCAGTACTTCGCCACGGTGATCAGCTCGTTGACGCCGTTCATCTGCATCGCCCCGTCGCCGATCAGCGCGACCAGTGGCCGGTCCGGGTGGGCGAACTTGGCGCTCAGGGCGTACGGCATGGCGCCACCCATGGACAGCAGCGTGCCGGAGAGGCTGGCCAGCATCCCGGGCCGGACCTGCACGTGCCGGGCGTACCAGGCGGTCGCGGTGCCGCAGTCCACGGCGAGCATCACGTCGTCGGGGAGCCGGTCGCTGAGCGTGGTGAACAGCAGTTGCGGGTTGACCGGGTCGGCGGTCTGCGCGGCCAGGTCGCGCTGGACGCGCCGCCAGGCCGAGGTGGTCTCGGCGATCTCGGCCCGCCAGGCGGTCGGCCCGGGGCCGGGGCCCAGCTCGTCCAGTAGCGCCCGCAGGGTGGGACGGGCGTCGCCGGTCAGGTTCACCTCGGTCGGGTAGCGCAGCCCGAGCTGGGTGCCGTCCAGGTCGATCTGCACCGCGCGGGCCTGACCGGCTGGCGGGTAGAACTCCGAGTACGGCATGTTGCTGCCCACGATCAGCAGCCGGTCGCAGCCGGTCATGAGCTGCCAGCTGGGCCGGGTGCCGAGCAGCCCGATCGCGCCGGTCACCCACGGCTCGCGATGGTCGACGACGGTGAAGCCGAGCAGCGCGGTTGCCACCCCGGCGCCGAGCCGGTGGGCGATCTCGCGGACCTCGTCCTGCGCGCCGAGCGCGCCCTGCCCGACCAGCATGGCCACCCGCTCGCCGCCGCGCAGCACCTCGGCGGCGCGGCGCAGGTCGGCCTGCGGCGGAATGGTCGGCGTGCTGCTCGGCACGTTGCTGGTGTGGTAGTAGCCGTGCGCGTGCGGCGGGTCCGGGATGGCCGGCTCGTCCTGCAGGTCCGACGGGAGCACCAGGGCGGTGACGGTACGCCGGGACAGCGCCGTGCGGCACGCCCGGTCGACGAGGTGACGCACCTGCGCCGGGTGGTCGAGCTGGGCCAGGAACGCCGCCGCGACGTCCTTGTAGAGGGCGAGGAGGTCGACCTCCTGGTAGTAGCCGCCGCCCTCGGCGGTGACCGCGGTGTGCCCGACGAGGGCGACCACCGGCTGGTGGTCGAGCTTGGCGTCGTACAGGCCGTTGAGCAGGTGGATGGCGCCGGGCCCGCTGGTCACCAGCGCGCAGCCCAGCGGCCCGCCGCCGTACTTGACGTGCGCGGAGGCGGCGAAGCCGGCGGTCTCCTCGTGCCGGACCTGGACGAACTGGGCGCGCTCGTTGGTGCGTTGCAGGGCGGAGGTGATGCCGTTGATGCCGTCGCCGGGATAGCCGAAGTAGCGCCGCACGCCCCAGCTGAACAGGCGGGAGACGATGTGGTCCGCGACGGTCGGGCGCCGGGGCAGCGCGCCCGCTTCGCCCGGTGCCGTGTGGTCTGCGCTCACCTGGCTGGTCCTTCCCGTCGGGTCCGGTATTCCACCGGTCGTTCCCCGTCTCGACCGGACAAAACACCCCGCAGGACGGGCAGCCGGGGCGAGGGTCGGCCGTCCGGCAGAATCGGCGGGTGCCCGTCCACGAGATCACCGACCCCGACGACGACCGGATCGCCGACTACCGCGCGCTCACCGACGTCGAGCTGCGCACCCGCTGGGAGCCTCCGCACGGCCTGTTCATCGCCGAGGGCGAGCTGGTGCTGCGCCGGGCGCTGCGCGCCGGCTACCCGGCCCGGTCGTACCTGGTCGACGCCAAGCGCGTCGACCAGCTCGTCGACCTGGACACCGGCGACGCGCCCGTCTACGCCGCCACCCAGGACGTGCTGCAACGGGCCACCGGTTTCCACGTACACCGGGGGGTGCTCGCGTCGTTCCACCGCCGCTCGCTGCCGACGGCGGCCGAGGTGCTCGCCGCCGCGCGCCGGGTGGTGATCCTGGAGGACGTCAACAACCACACGAACCTCGGCGCGATCTTCCGGGGCGCCGCCGCGCTGGGTATCGACGCGGTGCTGCTGTCGCCGTCCTGCGCCGATCCGCTCTACCGGCGCAGTGTGCGGGTCAGCATGGGCGAGGTCTTCGCGATGCCGTACGCCAAGCTCGAACGCTGGCCCACCGGCCTCGACGAGGTACGCGAGGCGGGCTTCACGGTGCTCGCCATGACGCCGGCGCCGGACGCCGTACCCATTCAGCGGTTGACCCCGGCGCAGCGCGCGCGGGCGGCGTTGCTGCTCGGCGCCGAGGGTCCCGGTCTCACCGCGGCGGCGCAGGCGGCCAGCGACGTGCGGGTGGTCGTCCCGATGCGGCGCGGCGTGGACTCGTTGAACGTCGCCGCCGCGGCGGCGGTGGCGTTCTGGGAACTGGGTCGCGACGATCCGCTTGCATGACCATGCGTCTTGCTGAATAATCTTCCCCGTGTCCAAGGTTCTCACCTCCCTGCCCATCGGCGAACGTGTCGGCATCGCCTTCTCCGGCGGCCTCGACACCTCGGTCGCGGTCGCGTGGATGCGCGACAAGGGCGCCGTCCCCTGCGCCTACACCGCCGACATCGGCCAGTACGACGAGCCCGACATCGGCTCCGTGCCCGGCCGTGCGCTCAGCTACGGCGCCGAGGTCGCCCGGCTGGTCGACTGCCGCGCCGCCCTGGTCGAGGAGGGGCTGGCGGCGCTGACCTGCGGCGCCTTCCACATCCGCTCCGGCGGGCGGGCGTACTTCAACACCACCCCGCTGGGCCGGGCCGTGACCGGCACCCTGCTGGTGCGGGCGATGATCTCCGACGACGTCCAGATCTGGGGCGACGGCTCGACCTTCAAGGGCAACGACATCGAGCGGTTCTACCGCTACGGCCTGCTGGCCAACCCGCAGCTGCGCATCTACAAGCCGTGGCTCGACACCGACTTCGTCACCGAACTGGGTGGGCGTAAGGAGATGTCGGAGTGGCTGCTGGAGCGCGGCCTGCCGTACCGGGACAGCACCGAGAAGGCATACTCCACCGACGCCAACATCTGGGGCGCGACGCACGAGGCGAAGACCCTGGAGCACCTCGACACCGGCATCGAGACGGTCAGCCCGATCATGGGTGTCCGGTTCTGGGACCCGTCGGTGGAGATTCCGACCGAGGACGTCACGATCGGGTTCGACCAGGGTCGCCCGGTGACGATCAACGGCAAGGAGTTCGGCAGCCCCGTCGACCTGGTGCTGGAGGCCAACGCCATCGGCGGCCGGCACGGCCTGGGCATGTCCGACCAGATCGAGAACCGGATCATCGAGGCCAAGAGCCGGGGCATCTACGAGGCGCCCGGCATGGCGCTGCTGCACGCCGCGTACGAGCGGCTGGTCAACGCCATCCACAACGAGGACACCCTGGCGAACTACCACAGCGAGGGCCGCCGCCTCGGTCGCCTGATGTACGAGGGCCGTTGGCTCGACCCGCAGGCGCTGATGCTGCGCGAGTCGTTGCAGCGCTGGGTCGGCACGGCGGTCACCGGCGAGGTGACGCTGCGGTTGCGCCGGGGCGAGGACTACTCGATCCTGGACACGACCGGCCCCGCGTTCAGCTACCACCCGGACAAGCTGTCGATGGAGCGCACCGAGGACTCGGCGTTCGGCCCGTCCGACCGGATCGGCCAGCTCACCATGCGCAACCTGGACATCGCCGACTCGCGGGCGAAGCTCGAGCAGTACGCCTCCCTCGGCATGGTCGGCGGCGCGGCACCCCAGCGGATGATCGGCGCCGCGCAGGCAGCCTCGACCGGGCTGATCGGCGCGATGCCCGAGGGCGGCGCGGAGGCCATCGCCTCCCGGGGCGTCGCCTCCGCCGCCGACGAGGCGCTCGACCGCGCCGCCATGGAGTTCGGCGTCGACTGAGCGGCCCCGGCACGTCGAGGTCCGGGGTCACGGACGGTAGCGTGGCGGCCGTGTTCCCTACCGTCCGTGAGGTCCTCGCCCTGGATCCCGTCCGCCACGGTGCTCCCCGCGTGGTCGCCGGGGACGCCGGGCTGGACCGGCCGGTGCGCTGGGTGCACGTCGCCGAGGTACCCGACATCGCCACCCTGCTCGGCGGCGGCGAGCTGGTGCTCACCACAGGCATCGGGTTGCCGGCCGACGACGCGGGCCTGCGCGCGTTCATCGGCGACCTCGCCGACGTCGGTGTCTCCGGGCTCGTCGTCGAACTGGGCCGCCGGTACGTCAGCGGCGTACCCCGGGTGATGGCCGCCGCCGCCGAGCGGCGCGGCCTGCCCCTGGTCGAGCTGCGCCGGGCCACCCCGTTCGTGCGGATCACCGAGGCGGTGCACGCGCTGATCGTCGACGCGCAGCTCACCGAGCTGCGGGCCGCCGAGGAGATCCACCAGCGGTTCACCGACCTCTCCGTCGAGGGCGCCGACGCGGCCGAGGTGATCCGGCAGGCTGCCGAGCTGTCCGGGTGCCCCGTCGTGCTGGAGAACCTGTCCCGGCAGGTCCTCGGGTACGACCCGGCGGGGGAGAGCGCCGAGCTGCTGCTGGACGGCTGGGAGCAGCACTCGCGGCGGATCCGGCCGGCCGGGCGCACCGCGTACGACCCGGACAGCGGCTGGCTGGTGACGGTCGTCGGCGCCCGCGGGCAGGACTGGGGGCGGTTGCTGCTGCGCTGGCCGGCCAGCGGAGACGCGCCCAGCGCCCGGCCTGGCGAGCCGACCGTCGCCCCGCCCACCCGGCTCACCATCCTCATCGAGCGGGCCGCGTCCACCCTCGCGCTGGGCCGGTTGATCCGCCGCGACGCCGAGGGGCTGGAACGGCAGCTGCACCGCACCCTGCTCACGGCGTTGCTCGACCACTCCCGACCGGTCGACGAGGTGGCGCTGCGCGCCAAGGCGCTCGGTGTGGCGCTGGACCGCAGGCACCTCGTCGGCGTGATGGTTCGCCACCGTGGCGACGACCCCGCCGGAGAGGGCGGCCCCGAGGCCGGCCAGGCCCGGCTGCGGGACCTGTCCGAGGCCGTCGGCCAGGCGCTGCGGGAGGCGAAGCTGACCGCGCTGACCAGCGCGGTCGACGACAACTCGGTGGGCGCGTTGCTGGCCCTGCCCGACCCGGCCGCCGAGGACCGCGCGCTGTCCGCGTTCGCCGGCGCACTTCGTCGGGTACGCCTCGACGCCGGCACGGGCCGCGCCACGTCCGCCGCCGATCCGTCCCGGCCGGGGTCGGGTGTCGACCCGCTGCGGGGTGGCGTCGGCGGCGCGTCGGCCGGACTGATCGTGGCCGCCGGGTCCGGGGTGAGCAGTCTGCGCGAGGCTCGACGGTCGCTCGTCGAGGCGCGGCAGATCGTCGAGGCGGCCCGACGGGACCGGCGTGACCTGCCGATCTTCCGACTGCCGCACGTGGGCCTCGCGGGGCTGCTGCACCTGCTGCGCGACGAGCCCCGGCTACAGACCTTCGTGGAGCGCGAACTCGGCCCACTGCTGGAGTACGACGCCCAGCACCCCCGGGAGCGGCTCCTCGACACCCTGCGCGCGTACCTGGAGCAGGGGCGCAACAAGTCCGCCGGCGCCGCGGCCGCCCACCTGTCCCGACCGGCCTTCTACGAACGCCTGGCCCGCATAGCCCGCATCCTCGACGTCGACCTCGACTCGGTAGAGGCAAGCCTCTCCCTGCACGTGGCCCTGCTGGCCCTGGAAGCAGTCCGCACCCCCTGACCCCCTCCCTCGCTGCCCCCCACCTCCCGCGTTGATCATGAAGTTATTGCCAAGACACGCCGATGAGAGTGGCAATAACTTCATGATCAACGGGGGCAGGAGCAGGGGGGGAGGGGGAGGGGGCGGGGGTTAGGACAGGGAGGTTAGGGCTTTTGCGTAGGTTGGGGGGATGTGGTTGGGGCCGCCGGGGGTGAAGACGTCCGACGTCGCCACCGCGGACCAGGCCGTTTCCGGTACGGCTTCGACCAGTGCCTTGATCACTGGGGCGTCGCGCCACTGGTCCTGTTCGGCGAGCAGGCCGAGAGCCACCACCGACTCCTCGACCTCGCCCACGCACTCGAACGGCTTGTGCCCGTCCACGCCCAGCAGCTCCCGGTAGCCGGGGATCTGCTCCGGGTCGGCCAGCAGGTCGCCGCCGAAGATGTGGGTGACCCGCTCGCGGGGCATGAACGGGGCCATCGCGAGGAAGACGAACCGGCACTTCGGGCAGTCCCGGCACCAGCGCTCGGACGCGTCGCGCAGCTTGAACGCCTGGTTGCAGCTCGTCACCACGTCGTCGTACCGGGTGAACTCGGCGAACAGTCGGGCGATGTGCAGCTCGGACAGCGAACGCAGCAGCGAGAAGTACGGTTCGGTCAGGCCGGCGTGCTCGGCCAGCGCCCCCCGCAGCAGCCCTTCGGCCTCGACGCCCTTGGACCACTGGTGGTTGATCTCGTGGCCGTTCCAGACCAGGTTCGGGTCGGACGCCGAGCGCTCGTTGGACATCACCACCGGGCCGAGCCCGTGCAGTACCGCCGTCGCCACCGCGATCAGCGAGTTGATGGCGGTGACCGGGATGTGCCCGTTCAGCGCGCCCGCCGCGTTCAGGTCGAACAGCACCGGGTCGATGCGCCGGCGGGCCGCGAGGGGGGTCAGCCCGGACGCCTCGTTGACCGAGACGATCACGTGGTTCGGGTTGACCGAGAACGGCACCGGGTCCAGTTCGGCGCGGCGCAGCGCCTCCAAGCTCACGATCGAGTCCTTGCCGCCGCCGACGGCGGAGAGGGGGCGACGATCGGAGTTGTCGTAGACGCGCGGCGACTCCGGTGAGCCGGCCGGCACCTGCGGGCGCACCTCGAGCACGTGCGGCAACTGGTTGCGGTACGCGTACTCCGCGAGGCCCTTGGTGTAGACGGCCGTGACGTAGTCGACGGTGGCCGCGCCCAGCGGCGCCGGCAGCACCAGCCGGGGCGGCGCGGCGACCTTGTAGTAGCTCACACCGGCGACGAGGTGCAGCACCTCCAGCACCCGGCCGAGGGTTGCCACGGTCTCGTCCGACGGCGGCTGCGCCGGCAACGGAAGGGTGATCACCTCGGTGAACCGTTGCTCACCGGCCGGGCCGGTCAGCGCGTAGTCGAACAACACCTCGCCGGTGGCGAAGTCGATCGAGTAGGACGGGAAGGTGAAGGCGTCCATCCGCCGGAGCTGCTCGTTGGGCACACGCCATACTAGGCCCTGGTTCGTCCGGCCGTGTCCGGACCGGCCCCCGCCCTGCCGCCGCCGTGACCCCGAGGAGAGCCCAGTGCGCCTGTCTGACCTGCGCGGACGTACCGTCGCCGTCTGGGGGACCGGCCGGGAGGGCCGGGCAGCTGTGACCGCGATCGCCGCGCACGGCCCCGCCGAGCTGGTCGCCGTCGACGACAGCGCCAACTTCCTGTCACTGCCCTGGGACGGGCCGCTGGCCGAGGCGGCCCCGCTGGTCACCGGCGAGGCGGGCTTCGCCCGGCTGGCCGCCGCCGACGTGGTGGTCCGCTCGCCCGGCGTGCCGCAGACCCATCCCTGGCTGGTCGAGCTGCGCCGACGCGGCGTGCCGGTCACCCAGGGCACCGCCCTGTGGATGGCCGACCACGCCGCGCGCACCGTCGGGGTCACCGGCAGCAAGGGCAAGAGCACCACCTCCAGCCTGATCAGCCACCTGCTCACCGCGATGGGCCGCCCGAACGTCTTCGGCGGCAACATCGGGGTGCCGACCCTCGACCTGCCCGACGCGGAGCTGTACGTGCTGGAACTGTCGAGCTACCAGTGCAGCGACCTCACCGACTCGCCCCGGGTGGCCGTGGTCACCGCGCTGTTCCCCGAGCACCTGGACGCGCACGGCGGGGAGCGGGAGTACTACCGCGACAAGCTCAACCTGCTCGCCCACGATCCGCAGACGATCGTGGTCAACGGCGCCGACCCACGGCTCGCCGCCGAGCTGGGGGAGCTGCCGGCGGTGCGGGCCGGCCGCCCCGACACCACCAACGTCGCCACCGGCGCGGACGGCACCCCCTGGTTCCACCTCAGCGACCAGCCGCTCTTCCCCCGCGCCGTGCTGCCGCTGGTGGGCCGGCACAACGAGGGCAACCTGTGCGTCGCCCTCGCCGTGCTCGACGCGCTCGGCATCGACGTGGTGGCCGCCAAGGACCACCTGGCCGTCGCGGTGGCCGAGTTCCAGGGGCTGGCCCACCGGCTCACCGAGATCACCGACCCGTCCGGCCTGACCTTCGTCGACGACACCCTGGCCACCAGCCCGTACGCGGCCATGCACGCCATCGACGCGTACGACGGGCGGCCGTTGACGGTGATCGTCGGCGGCACCGACCGAGGGCTGGACTACACGCCGCTGGCCGAGCACCTCGCCGAGCGGGAACTGACCGTGATCGGCATCCCGGACAGCGGCGCCCGCATCGTCGCGGCGCTCGACGGCCTGCCCAAGGTGCGGACGGAGCTGGTCGACGACCTGGTGGACGCGGTCCGGCTGTCCCGGCAGGTGACCCCGGCCGGCGGGGTGGTGCTGCTGTCCCCGGCCGCCCCGAGCTACGGCCGGTTCCGCAACTTCGAGCACCGCTCCGAGGTCTTCGCCCAGGCCGTCGCCGACACCGCCGGGGCGTAGGGCCTGGCGGATCGTCGGGTCACCGCCGGGCGACATGGTGGTGCAGGGCGCGCAACGAGCGGATGGCCGAGCGGATCTCCTGCAGGTACCGCCCGGGGGTGAGGGTCTGCTCGGGCAGTACTGCCAGGTCGGCCAGCGTCGGGTCCACCCCGACGGTCTCGATGGCGCAGCCGTACGGCACGGCCAGGGTGCGTAGCGCGTCGCAGTGCTGGAACGGCACGTAGATCGGCGCGGTGACCATCAGCGCCTCGTCACCCGGGGCGAGCCGGACGTGTCCGGCCCAGAACCGCTGGGTGTCGGCGGTGTGGGCGCGTCGCCGGTCGGGTTCACTGGACGGCGCGGCCAGCACCCGTACCGGTGGCAGGCCCGTCGGCCGGTAGGTCCGCGACGACCAGGAGTGGTGGGGGTGGCCGGCGTCGACGCCGTCCTGCTCGGTCGGGGCGGTCACCCCGAACACCTGCCGGACCGCCGTGTCCAGCACGTCCACCTCGGTCTCGTCCGGGGGCAGGCCCGCGTCGGCGAGGGTGGCGCGTTCCCACTCGGACAGTGGTCGGAAGCTGCCCAGCACGGCGACCTCGCCGGTCACCCGCAGGCCGGCGCGCAGCAGGTGCGCGGCGTACGCGACGCGACGCACGCAGGCGTGCGCCAGGCCGCCCAGCACGACCAGGTGGGCGTACGCCGGGCGGGCCGGCGGCACCGTACGCGCCATGCCGAGCGCGGCGGCCGCGTCGAGGACCAGCCTGGACGTGAGCGCGTCAAGGGTCGGCTCCCGCGCGTCCGGGCGTTCGCGCCCCTGCCGGAAGTCCCAGTGCCGGGCGGAGAAGTCGTCGAGGAACCGCAGCACGTCGGCGAGGTCGCCGGTCGGCCAGTCGCCGCCGAAGTGCCGGACCAGGCCGCGGAGCGCAGTGGAGTCGACCCAGGCCCGGACGTCCGCCGTGATCTGCTCGGCGACCGTGTCGGTCGACGGGGCCGCATCCGCGCTCTGCACGTGCCGGATGCTACCGCTCCGGTCCGGCGGGGCCGGCGGGTTGTGGCTGGCGTCTACCCTGGCGGCACCGGCGGATTGGGGGAGTTCGATGGTCCGTGACGTGGCCCGTCGGCGGCCCCGGGAGCGCGGCGGCGCCTCCGACGGCTTCGCGCGTCTGGTGGCGCACACCGACCCGGTGGCGTTGGTCGGCATCACGTTGTCGATCACCCTCAGCGTCATGCTCGACCTCACCAACGCCGCCTCCGGGGTGGAGTCGCTGCTGGCCGGCCTGATGGGCATCACCATCTCGCTGCTGGTGGACTCGCTGGCCCGCGCGGAGCGCCGGTTTCACCTGCGGACGTTGCTGGACGGTCCGCCGTGGCTCGTCCACACCACCACTGAGCTGGCCGCGGCCATGCGGGAGGCGGCCGAGCAGCACGCGGGCACGCGGGTCGCGGCCGAGGCGCAGCGGCGCTACGAGCAGTTCCGGCTGGAGGCCGAGCAGCTCGCGCAGGGGCGGATCATCCGCCGCGGCGACGAGGACGAGGACCTGGTCGGTGCGACCCGCGGCTGCGTGCACCGGCTCGACGCGCTGACGAACGTGATGCCCCGGGTGAGCGGGGAGCTGAGCTGGTGGCGCAGCGAGATCGGCCGACGGTACTGGGAGGCGAACGTCGCGGCCCTGCAACGGGGCGTCCGGATCACCCGGGTCTTCGTCTACGCCACGCTGACCGACGAGCTGTCCGCGCTCGTGCAGCGGCAGCGCGCGGCCGGGGCGCGGGTGGGTCTGCTGCCCTTCGGTGTGGTCAGTCCACAGCTCCTCGTCAATCTGACAGTCTGGGACGGGTCGAGCTGCTGGGAGGCCCGGATGACCGCGCACGGCGAGATCGGCGAGAACCAGTTCTCGGTGAACCGGACGGACGTCGAGCGCCTCACCCGCGTGTTCGACGTCTGCGTGAACGCCGCGACCTTCCAGGACTGACGGCCGAGACGGGGAAGCCATGACGCTGAGTGCGGTCCTGCTGGTGACGGCCGTGGTCTGGGCGGTCAGCGTGATCCGCTCGGTCCGGCTCCGGGCGCTGGTCTACAGCCTTCCGTTGCCGATGACGCTCGCCCTGGTCAGCACGCCGTACGGGGTGGGCGGTGCGCAGGTGCTCGGCGTGCTCGGGCTCAACCTCTTCTTCGTCACCGTGGCGGTCACCCATCAGCGGCTGCGCTGGCCCATCCTGCTCGCCGACGGCGCGGGGATCGCTGTCTACGTGGCGCTGAGCGCAGGTCTGTTGGCCGTCGACATCCCGTTCGAGGAGGCCCTCGGCGCCACGCTCGTGCTCTGGCTGGCGGCCATGCTCCTGCTGCGCCGTCGAGCCCGTACGCGGGTCGCCTCAGCAACCGCTGCCGGCGAAGCGGACGCTGCCGCTGCCGGACCGGCCGCTGCCGGCGACGCGGACTCCCGCGCGGAGACGCCGGCCGAAGGTCGCCCGGACGGTCTGCCGGCGCTGCTCAAGTTGCTGGTCATCTTCGTCGGGGCGATCCTCACCGCGGTGCTCGGCGCGGTGTTGCGCGGCATGGTGGTGACATTCCCGTACTCGGGGGTGCTGGTCGCCGTCGAGGCTCGCCGTCAGTTGGTCGAGTTCAGCGGGCACTTCGCGCGCAACAGCCTCGCGCTGGTCGGTTTCCTCACCGCGTACCACTACCTGCAGGACGTCTCGTCGGCCGTCGCGGTGGGCAGCGGCTGGGCGGCCTTCGCGGTGGTCGCCACCGCCCTGCACCTGCCGCTGCGCCGCCGCGGATCCGCCCGGGCCAGTCCGCCGAGACGCGTGTCGAGACCGCTGCGGCCGGCGGCCGAGCCAGCCAGCCACCGTGCGGTGAGCCCGCCTAGCGGGCGCTCCTGACCAGGTCCGCGATCTGGGCGAGCGGTTCGGCGTACGCGGGCCAGTCGAGGCCGTCGACGCTGAGCGTGGGGCGGCGGCGTACCCCGTCCACCGCGCCCGCCGAGACGATCGCGGTCAGCAGGTCGGACGACCACGCGGGCTCCAGCAGCGTACGAAGCTCGGGCACCTCGGGGCGCAGCAGCGACAGCGCGCCGACGAGGGCTGCGGCGGCCCAGTTGGAGGTGCCGCCGACGAGCAGCGCGTCCGCGCCGACCACGCACCGGATCCGCTCGCCCGAGGCGACCACCCGCCCGACGAGTTCCGCCGGCAGGAGGCCCATCCCCAGTTCGTTGCCGCCGTCGCCGATGCCGATCCGAAACGCCGATCCGGCGCGGTAGAGCCGGTCCAGGGGGGCCGTGTGCGCGCCGATGTCCTCGCCGCGCATGTTGCGGGGTCGACCGTCCACTGCGGGCCCGACCCGTTCGCAGGCGATGAGGTGCGTCAGGCGGCCGTAGCGGGGCAGGAGGGCGTCGGCCCACTCGTCGCCGCGTGCCTCCCGGGCGACAGTGGACGGACCCAGGGTAACGGGGCCCGGCGAGGCTGCGGATCGAGTGGCGGTAGGCCGCTGACACCGTGCGAAAGAGCGGTGAAGAGGCGGGATCGTCTCGGAAACCGTTGACGTGCTGTCAGGCCGGAACGGCCTTGCGCTACACCCTGACAGTTGTCCGCGCGGGCCGGCGGTGGGAGCGTGCGGTATCCACGAACGCCGCTGAAGGGTTGCCACCATGACCGACGACCTGCTGGCCCGCCACCGGGCCGTGCTCCCGTCCTGGATGCCCCTCTACTACGACGAGCCGATCGAGCTGGTCTCCGGCTCGGGCCGCCGGGTCACCGACGCGCAGGGCCGCACCTACCTGGACTTCTTCGGCGGCGTGCTGACCAACATGATCGGTTACGACATCCCGGAGATCCGTGAGGCGGTCGAGCGGCAGCTCGCCACCGGCATCGTGCACACCTCGACGCTCTACCTGATCCGCCAGCAGGTGGAGCTGGCCGAAAAGATCGCCCAGCGCTCCGGCATTCCGGACGCCCGGGTGTTCTTCACCAACTCCGGCACCGAGGCGAACGAGGCGGCGCTGCTGGTAGCCACCAACTACCGCCGCTCGCACCAGGTCCTGGCGGTGCGCAACAGCTACCACGGCCGGTCGTACGCGGCGATGGGTGTCACCGGCAACCGCAACTGGTCGGCCAGCGGCCTCAACCCGCTCCAGGTGGCCTGGCTGCACTCGGGTGACCGGGTGCGCGGTCTGCTGGCCCGGCTCAGCGCCGAGGAGCAGGTCGACGCGGCGGTGGAGGACCTGCGCGAGGTGCTGGCCACCCAGACCGCCGGTGACGTGGCCGCGCTGATCGCCGAGCCGATCCAGGGCGTGGGCGGTTTCGTGCACCCGCCGGACGGGCTCTTCGCCGGCTGGAAGAAGGTCCTCGACGAGCACGGCATCCTGTTCATCGCCGACGAGGTGCAGACCGGCTGGGGGCGTACCGGGGAGCACTTCTGGGGTTACCAGGCGCACGGCGTCACCCCGGACCTGCTCACCTTCGCCAAGGGTGTCGGCAACGGGTTCGCTCTCGCCGGGGTGGTCGGCCGGGCCGAGGTGCTCCAGGCGGTGCCGGGGATCAGCTTCTCCACCTTCGGCGGCAACCCGATCTCGACGGCGGCCGGCAACGCGGTGCTCGACTACCTCCTCGCGCACGACCTCCAGGCCAACGCGGCCCGCGTCGGCGCGATCCTCGCCGATGGCCTGCGGTCCGCGGTGGGCGGTCTCGACTGCGTCGCCGAGGTACGCGGAAAGGGGCTGATGCTCGGCGTCGAGTTCGTCCGGCCGGGCGGCAGCGAGCCGGATCCGGTGCTGACCAACCGGGTCTTCGAAGCCGCTCGGGACGGTGGCCTGCTGGCCGGCAAGGGCGGCCTGTACGGCAACGTGCTGCGGATGGGACCGCCGTTGACGTTGACCGAGGAGGAGGCCCGCGAGGGCCTGGCGATCCTGGTCGACGCGATCCGTTCGTCGGCGGAGGTGGCGGCATGAGCATCGGCCACTTCGTCGACGGCAAGCGGGTCGGCGGCACATCCGAGCGACGCGGTGACGTGTTCGACCCGGCGACGGGTCGGCGTACCGCCGAGGTGGAGCTGGCCTCGACCGCGGACGTCGACGTCGCGGTGCGGTCCGCCGCCCGCGCGGCCCGCGACTGGCGCGACGCGTCGCTGGCGAAGCGGTCGACCGTGCTGTTCGCGTTCCGCGAGCTGGTGCACGCGCGGCGGGACCGGCTCGCCGAGGTGATCACCGCCGAGCACGGCAAGGTGCTCGGCGACGCCGCCGGCGAGGTGCAGCGCGGCCTGGAGGTCATCGAGTACGCCTGCGGCCTGCCGTCGGCGCTGCGCGGCGCGTTCAGCGAGAACGTCTCCACCGAGGTCGACTCGTACACCATCCGGCAGCCGCTCGGGGTGGTCGCGGTGATCTCCCCGTTCAACTTCCCGGTGATGGTGCCGCTGTGGTTCGTGCCGGTGGCCGTGGCCTGCGGCAACGCGGTGGTGCTGAAGCCGAGCGAGAAGGACCCGAGCGCGGCGCTGCTGCTGGCCGAGTGGTTCGCCGAGGCCGGCCTGCCCGACGGGGTGCTCAACGTGGTCAACGGCGACAAGGAGGCGGTCGACGCGTTGCTGGAGCACCCGGAGGTGCGGGCGGTGTCGTTCGTCGGTTCCACCCCGATCGCCCGGTACGTCTACCAACGCGGCACGGCCGCCGGCAAGCGGGTGCAGGCGCTCGGTGGGGCGAAGAACCACATGGTGGTGCTCCCCGACGCCGACCTGGACCTGGCCGCCGACGCGGCGGTCAACGCCGGGTTCGGCTCGGCGGGGGAGCGGTGCATGGCCATCTCGGTGCTGGTGGCGGTGGAGCCGGTGGCGGACGCGCTCGTCGAGCGGATCGCCCAGCGGGTGACCGGTCTGCGCACCGGCGACGGCCGACGGGGCTGCGACATGGGCCCGTTGGTCACGGCCGCGCACGCGGCGAAGGTGCGTTCCTACGTGGATGCCGGGGTGTCTGCCGGAGCGGTGCCGGTCGTCGACGGGCGGGACGTGACGCCGGACGGCGACCCGGACGGCTTCTGGCTCGGCCCGACGCTGTTCGACCGGGTGACCCCGGACATGCCGATCTACACCGACGAGATCTTCGGGCCGGTGCTGAGCGTGGTCCGGGTCGGCTCGTACGACGAGGCCGTGGAGCTGGTCAACGCCAGCCCGTACGGCAACGGCACGGCGATCTTCACCAACGACGGCGGCGCGGCCCGGCGCTACCAGCACGAGGTGGAGGTCGGCATGGTGGGGATCAACGTGCCGATCCCGGTGCCGATGGCGTACCACTCGTTCGGCGGCTGGAAGTCGTCGCTCTTCGGCGACCTGCACGCGCACGGCGAGGACGGGGTGCGGTTCTTCACCCGGGGCAAGGTGGTCACCAGCCGGTGGCTGGACCCGCGCCACGGTGGGGTCAACCTCGGGTTCCCCACCCAGACCTGAGCAACCGCAGCACGCCCGCCCCGGCCAGGTACGCCAGCAGCGCCGCGACGGGTGTGCCGAAGGGTTCCCGGGCGTGCGGCGAGGTCGTGCTGTTGATCAGCAGCGCGACCACCACGGCGATGTACCCGGCCACGGTCAGCGCCGCGCGGGCCGTGGTGCTGCGGCCGACCCGCCGTGCGGTGCGGTGCCGGGCGCTGCGCGCCTCGACCGGGCCGAAGATCGCGACCAGCACCGCCAGGACGGCCGCGAGCAGCAGCAGCCAGGGGACTCGCCACGCCCACCAGGCGCCTGAACCGGCGGCCGGAGTGGGCAGCGTCCCGGTCGTGTCGAGCAGCCCGATGAGCAGGATCGCGGCGGTCAGGTGCCAGAGGAAGATGGTCAGCACCACCAGGTTGACCCCGATCACCAGCTGCCACGGGCCGGTGCGGCGCAGCAGGCGTTCCGCTGGCCGGCGCAGCAGCAGGATCAGGCCGAGCTGGGCGGTGGCGACGGCCAGCAACGCGAGGCTGGGCGGGCTGAGGTTGTCCAGGCGCTCGCCGGGCACGTGCAGCATCGCCACCGGCCACGGGCCGGGCCCGGTGAGCAGCAGCAGAGCGGCCAGCCCGCTGGTCAGGAACACCAGCCCGGCCCGCCGGGAGGTGGGCAGCCGCCGCCGGCGTACCCCCGGGTGGTCGGGAGCCGACGGCCCGCCGGCGTCGGCGGCTGACGGTGGCGCGGTCTCGGTGGTCGGCGGCGCTGCGGGCGTGGTCTCGGTGGCGGTCGGCGGGGTGGCGCGGGTGTCGTACCAGGCGAAGCCGAGCTGGTGTATGGCCAGCCAGCCGAACAGGTAGCTGCCGTAGCTCAGCTCCACCGACCCGGTCAGCCGGGCCAGGTCCCCGAGGCCCACCAGGGCGACCAGCACCAGCGGGACGGCCAGGCCGAGACGGCGGTGCAGCGCGTACATGGCTGGGGTGAGCACGACGACCGCCAGGTAGGCGATCAGGAACCACAGGGGGATGGTGGCGAACCAGACCACCTCGCGAATTCGGGTCGGGTCGACGCCGCGCAGCCGGGCCACCGCCGCCGCCCCGGTGAGCACGAGCAGCAGCGCGCTCGTGGGGCGGACCAGTCGGGCACTGCGGTCGAGCAGCCAGTCCGCGGCATTGCCACCCCGGGCGCGCAGCCGGGTCAGCGAGGCCGCGTTGGCGTAGCCACCGACCAGGAAGAACACGGGCATCACCTGGGCCACCCAGGTCAGCGGGTACGCCCAGCGCAGGTCGCCGAGCGCGGAGTGCCCGGTGGGTTGGCCGGAGGCGTCCCGCCCGATCACCGTGACGCCCCAGTGTCCGAGAACGACCATGGTGATAGCGAGCGCGCGGAGCAGGTCGACGTACCGCTCCCGTCCGGCCGGGGTGCGGTCGGCGAGGTCGCGCAGACGGCGCATCACCTCAGGCTAGGCGACCGACGGCGGCCGGTGGTGATAACGGTTCGACAGTCAGGACTTGAAGTCCGGGCCGGCCTGTCGTAGAAATTCTTCAGCAGCAACGCGTTAACTGAAGAGAATCGACGTGCCTCGCGCGGCGGACGCCTCCCCCCACTTCCGGCGATCCGCCCGACCCGACCCGAGGAGATCTGATGAACAGGCGTGACATCCTGCGGCGCAGCGCCGCCGCCGGCCTGCTGGCCACCCCCGCCGCCGGTCTGCTGAGCGGTTGTGCGACCGGCGGCGGTGACAAGGGCGATGCCGAGACCTACCAGGGCACCAAGAGCGCCGAGAACCCGCTCGGCGTGAAAGAGGATGCCCCGCTCGAGGTGGTGATCTTCGGCGGCGGGTTCGGTGAGGAGTACGCCAAGGCCCACGAGGCCATGTACACCGAGAAATACCCCAAGGCGAAGATCAAGCACTCCGCCACCCAGGAGATCAGCAAGACCCTTCAGCCGCGCTTCGTCGACGGCACGCCACCCGACGTGGTCAACAACTCCGGCGCCAGCCAGATCGACTTCAACGGCCTGGTCAGCCAGAACGCCATCGCCGACCTGGGCGAGCTGCTCGCCGCGCCGAGCCTCGACGTGCCCGGCAAGACCGTCAAGGACACCCTGCTGCCCGGCGCGGTCGAGGTCGGCTCGTACGACGGCACGTTCCTGGTGCTCAACTACACCTACACCGCCTACGGCATCTGGTACTCCGAGAAGCTGTTCACCGAACGCAAGTGGGAGTACGCCAAGACCTGGGACGACCACATCGCGCAGTGCAAGCAGATCAAGGCGGCCGGCATCGCCCCCTGGACGTACGCGGGCCTGCACCCGCGCTACATGAGCTGGCCGCTGATCGCCACCGCGATCAAGCTCGGCGGGCCGTCGGTGGCGACCGCGATCGACAACCTGGAGCCGAACGCCTGGAAGTCCGACTCGATGCGGACCGCCGCCGACGCGTGGCACCAGATCGTCAAGGACAAGTTCATCCTGGAGGGCTCGCCCGGCCTGGACCACAAGCAGTCGCAGACCGCCTGGTGCCAGGGCAAGGCCGCCTTCATCTCCTGCGGTTCCTGGTTGGAGAGCGAGCAGAAGGACGTCACGCCGGCCGGGTTCAACATGACCATCGCGCCCACCCCCAGCCTGGGCAGCGGCGACAAGCTGCCGTTCGAGGCGATCCGGGGCACCGCGGGCGAGCCGTTCATGGTGCCGGCCAAGGCCCGCAACGTCGCCGGTGGTCTGGAGTACTTCCGGACCATGCTGTCGCGCAAGGGCGCGCAGGACTTCACCAAGAAGGTCGCCAGCCTCACCGTGGTCGCCGGCGCCACCGAGGGCGTCGAGCTGCCGTACGGGCTCAAGACCGTGGTCAAGGCACTCGACGCGTCCGGGGCCAACGGCTTCAACTGGGTCTACAACAACTACTACCGCAAGCTGGAGCGCAACCTCGTCGACGCGGCGTGCGGCGAGTTCTTCAGCGGCCGGATCGGCCCGGCGGAGTTCCTCGACCAGTGCCAGAAGGGCGCCGACTCGATCGCCCAGGACAGCTCGATCAAGAAGTACAAGCGAGCGGCTTGACAGCCCGGCCGGTGGGGGCGAGCGCGCCCCCACCGGTCGCACTCCGGGAGAGGTCCACCGTGAAACATGGCAAGTGGCCGCTGATCGTCACGTTCCTGGTGCCGCCGGTGCTGCTGTACGTCTTCTTCGTCGTCTCGCCGTACCTGCAGGCGTTCCAGATCTCCACCACCGACTGGCTCGGCTACTCGGCCGACGCCAACCAGGTCGGGCTGGCGAACTTCACGGCGCTGTGGCACGACGACTACGTGTGGAACGCGCTGAAGAACAACGCGATCCTGCTGGCCCTGGTGCCCGTGCTGACCATCGGGTTCGGGCTCTTCTTCGCCACCATGCTCGCCCTGGGCGGGCGCCGGGGCCGCGCCGGAGTCACCGGGGTCCGCGGTGGCGCGTTCTACCGCACCGTGTACTTCTTCCCGCAGGTGCTCTCCGTGGTGATCATCGCGCTGCTGTTCAAGGAGGTCTACCACCCCAACAAGGGGCTGCTGACCAGCGCGCTGCACGCCGTCGGCCTGCCCGCGCCGACCTGGCTCGGCGACCCGGCGACCGCCTTCTGGTGTGTGCTGGCGGTGATGGTGTGGAGCAACGTCGGCTTCTACGTCGTCCTGTTCGGCGCCGCGATGTCGGCCGTGCCGAAGGAGATCTACGAGGCGGTGCTGCTCGACGGCGCGTCCCGGTTCACCACGCTGCGGCGGATCACCCTGCCGCTGCTCTGGGACACCGTGCAGGTCGCCTGGGTCTACCTGGCCATCTTCGCCCTGGACGGGTTCATCCTCGTGCAGCTGATGACCAACGGTGGGCCGAACTTCTCCACCGACGTGATCGGCGTACGGATGTACGACACCGCCTTCGGCAGCGAGACCAAGTTCGGCTACGCCTCGGCGATCGGCGTGGTGATGTTCTTCCTGACCCTCTCGGTGGCGGTGCTGTCGCTGCGGGTCGGCCGGCGCGATCGGATCGAGTACTCGTGACCACACTGGATCAGCCCACTGCCGCCGTGCCGACGCCGACCCCGGGTCGGGACCGTCCCGTCCGCCGGGAATTCGGCGTCGCCAACGCCCTCTCGCACGGCTTCCTGCTGCTCTGGGGCCTGCTCACCGTCCTGCCGCTGCTGTGGATGTTCCTCAGCTCGTTCAAGACCAACGGCGAGATCCTGGCCGACCCGTGGGGGCTGCCCGCGTCGCTGAGCTGGGACAACTGGGCGCGCGCGTGGACCGGGGCGCACATCGGCCGGTACTTCCTCAACAGCCTCGTGGTGGTCACCGGCTCGGTCAGCCTCACCATGCTGATGGGCGCCGCCGCCGCGTACGTCTTCGCCCGGTACGAGTTCCGCGGCCGGCAGATCGTCTACTACCTGTTCGTCGGCGGCTTGATGTTCCCGGTGTTCCTCGCCCTGGTGCCGCTGTTCTTCGTGGTCCGCAACGCCGGTCTCTTCGGCACCTGGACGGGACTGATCCTGGTGTACGCGGCCTACTCGCTGCCGTTCACGGTGTTCTTCCTGACCGCGTTCTTCCGGACCCTGCCGACCTCGGTGGCCGAGGCGGCCATGGTCGACGGCTGCGGTCACTTCCGGCTCTTCTTCCGGGTGATGCTCCCGATGGCGCGTCCGGGACTGATCAGTGTGGCGATCTTCAACTTCCTCAGCCACTGGAACCAGTTCCTGCTGCCGCAGGTGCTGATGCAGGGCGACGAGTCCAAGTGGATGCTCGCCCAGGGGCTGTTCGCGCTGTCGGTCAGTCAGGGCTACGCGGGGGACTACGCTCGGCTCTTCGCCGGGTTGAGTATCGCGGTGCTGCCGGTGCTGGCGATCTACGTGGCCTTCCAGCGGCAGGTCCAGGCCGGCCTGACCGCGGGCCAGCTCAAGTAGGGTCTCGGCTTGACCGGTAGGAAATCTCCTACCTATTGTGGTCGGCATGACCGTGACCCACGTGCAACTACTCTCCGTACCCGTCACCGACCAGGATCGGGCCCGGGACTTCTACGTCGACGTCCTCGGGTTCGACCTGGTCCGGGACAACCCGATGGGCCCCGACGGCGGGCGCTGGGTGCAGGTGGCGCCCCCGGGCGCCGCCACCGCCCTCACCCTGGTCACCTGGTTCCCGACCATGCCGCCCGGGTCGCTCAAGGGCCTGGTGCTGGAGACCGACGACCTGGACGCGGACGTCGCCCGGCTACGGGAGCGGGGGGTCGACTTCGCCAACGGGGGCATCCAGTCCGCCCCCTGGGGCCGGTACGCCACCTTCGACGACCCCGACGGCAACGGCATCGTCCTCCAGGCGACCCGTGTCTGAGTCGGCCGTCTTCGCGGCGCTGGCCAACCCGACCCGGCGTGAGCTGCTGCGGCTGCTGCGCGACGGCGGGCAGCAGCCGGTGCAGCGGCTCGCCGAGCACTTCGACATGCGCCGGCCGAGCCTGTCCGAGCACCTCAAGGTGCTCAAGGAGGCCGGCCTGGTGGTCGAGCGGCCGGTCGGACGGCAGCGGCTGTACGCGCTCCGGCCGGAGCCGCTGCAGGAGGTCGCCGACTGGCTCAGCCCGTACGAGGCGTACTGGCGCGGTCGACTCGGGGCGCTGCGCGACGTGCTGGACGAGCTTGACGATGAGTGAGCGCGGCACCATCCGGGTGGACCAGTTCCTGCCGCACCCGCCGGCCAAGGTCTGGCGAGTGCTGACCGATCCTGATCTCATCGCGCGCTGGCTGATGCGGACCAACTTCGTGCCGGTCGTCGGCCACCGGTTCACCTTTCGCACCGACCCGCGCCCCGGGTTCGACGGCATCGTGCACTGCGAGGTGCTCGACCTGGACCCGCAACGCCTGCTGTGCTGGTCCTGGCGCGGCGGATCGCTGGACACCGTGGTGACCTGGACCCTCGTCGCCGAGGGGCGCGGCACCCGGCTGTTCCTCGAACACTCCGGCTTCGACCCGGACGACCCGCTCCAGCAGCGTACCTACGCCCTGCTCGACGGCGGCTGGCGCTCGCACGTCTGGCGCCGCCTCACCACGGTCCTCGACGCCCTCTAGCCCCGCGCCCGCATCGCGCCCCGCGCGGACATGTCGCGCTCGATCCTCGAACGAGTCCCTTCGTCGCGGCGGGAGGCACTACTTCCTGGATCGGGCGCGATCTTGCCCGTCGCAGCGACGCGTCGTCGCCGGCGCGTGTCGCGGCGAGGTGGCGTGTGGCAGGGGCGCGGTGGGCGCCGGCGGGGCGCGATGGGTGGTCAGGGAGCGGGGAAGAGGCGGGCGTGCAGGGCGGCCGGGTCGGTCACCTCGGGCAGTTCACGGGCGGCGAGCCAGGCCGCGGCGGCGGCCCCGTCACCGGCGGTGCGCAGGGGCGCGGACGGCCAGCGTCGGCCGATCTCGGCGCGGACGGCGGTGGCCAGCGGGGTGTCCGCGGTGAGCAGCCCGCCGCCGAGCACGACCGGCGTCGTCGCCCCGGCGAGACGGATCCGGCCGACGCTCCCGGCGAGGTGGGTGGCGGCCTCGGCGATCAGCGCGGTGGCGACCGGTTCGCCGTCGGTCGCGGCGGTGACGACCAGTGGCGCCAGCCGGGCCAGGTCGATCGGCGGCCGGCGGGTGACCGCCTGGATCGTGGCGTCGACGGTGTCGCGGGGGCGGGGAGCGACGTCGGCGCTGCCCACCAGGTCGGTGAGCACCGCCGCGCCCAGCGTGCCCGGCGCGTGGCCGGCGTCCAGGTCGGCGAGGAGCCGGCGGACCGCCTCGCGGCCGAGCCAGAAGCCCGACCCGGCGTCGCCGAGCAGCCAGCCGTGGCCGTCGGCGGTCCGGTCGAGTCGCAGGTCGACGACCTGCGCGGTGATCGCGCCGGTGCCGGCGATGAGCACCGTCCCGTCCGGCTCGGCGGTGCCGGAGGCGTAGGCGACCAGGGCGTCGCCGTATACGGCGTACGGGCAGCGCAGGCCGGCGTCGTGCCAGGCGCGGTCGAAGGCGGCCCGTCCGGCAGGGTCGGCGAGCAGCCGGGCTGCGCCGGCCAGCCCGATGGTGCCGGCGGCCACCCGGGTCGGGTCGACGTCGGCGAGCGCGGCGCGCAGCGCGGTCGACAGTTCGGCGGCGGCCCGTTCGGCGCCGTGGCTGGTGGGGTTGCCGCCGCCGGCTCGGCCGGTGCCGAGGCGTTCGCCGGCGAGGGTCAGGGCGGTCGCCCGGGTGGACGTACCCCCGACGTCGAGACCGACCACGACGGTGTCGGACATCGGCACGGGCCTCCTTGCGCTGCGCGGTGCTGGGCCTGTTCATGCTGGTCGGCGGCGCCGCGGAGGGCAACTTCGGGCCGGCGCGGAGGGCTGTGCGCCAGGTAACAGTTTGAAAACTTCGCCCACAGTCTTGACACAGAGGGCCGTTCAGTAAGAACTTTTACCACTAACAGTTAACAGTCTTTTCGGAAAGGTGAGGCGACCCATGGTTGATCACGAGGTGGACACCGTCGCGGGGACCGCGGTGGTCGACGCCCACGTGACCGACCGGAGGAACTCACCCTCCGACGGGGTGCTGGCCCGGGTGCGCAACGGACTCGCCGAGCTGACCGGCGCGCTGCGCCGCGTCGCCGAGCACGTCCTCAGCGACCCGGAGGCCGCCGCGCGCTCCACCATTGTGGAGCTTGCCGAGCGCAGTGGCACCTCGCCGGCGACCATCACCCGCTTCTGCCGGGCGATGGGCTTCGAGGGGTACGCCGACCTGCGGCTGGGCATCGCCGCTGAGACCGGCCGGGCCCGCCTGGCCGGCTGGACCGTCGACATCGGCCGCGAGATCCAGCCCACCGACCCCCTCGCGCGGGTGCTCGACCAGATCATGGCGGCCGACACCCGGGCCATGCACGACACCGCCGCGCTGCTCGACCTCGGCGAGGTGGAACGCGCCGCGGTGGCCATCGCCGGCGCCAGCCGGGTGAACATCTTCGGCGCCAGCGGCAGCGCCCTGGTCGGCGAGGAGATGCAGTTCAGCCTGCACCGCATCGGGGTGGCCGCCTGGGCCTGGAGCGACGTGCACGAGGGGCTGGCCAGCGCCGCGCTGCTCGGCGTCGGCGACGTCGCGCTCGGCATCTCGCACACCGGCCAGACCCGCGAGACGATCGAGATGCTCGCCGAGGCGGGCAGCCGGGGCGCCACCACTCTCGCCCTCACCGGTTTTCCCCGCTCACCGCTGGCCGAGCTGGCCGACATCGTGCTGCTCACCGCCAGCCAGGCCACCACCTTCCGGCCGGACGCCCTCTCCGCCCGTCACCCGCAACTGGTGGTGCTCGATCTGCTCTACATCGCCGTCGCCCAGCGCACCCACGACCGCGCCCACGCGGCCTTCCGGCGCACCGCGCAGGCCGTCGACGGGCACAAGGCCGCGAAAGGGGCCCTCTCATGATCAGTGCCCAGGGGTACGCGGACGCCGTCCGCCCGGTGCTCGACCGCCTGCTCGACTCGGAGGCCGACGGGATCACCCGGGCCGCCGACCTGATCGCCGACAGCCTGCGCGCCGGCGGCGTGCTCCAGGCGTTCGGCGCCGGGCACTCCGAGGCGTTCGCCGCCGAGCTGGTCGCCCGCGCCGGTGGGCTGGTCCCCACCAACCGGCTCTCGGTACGGGACCTGGTGGTGCACGGCGACGCCCCACGCGACGTGCTCGCCGACCCCAAGCTGGAACGCGACCCCTCCATCGCCCACCAGATCTACGCGCTCGCGGCGCCCCAGCCGCGCGACGTGTTCGTGGTGGCGTCCCAGTCCGGCATCAACGGCTCGGTGGTCGAGCTGGCGGCGCTGGTCACCGAGCGCGGTCACCCGTTGATCGCGGTCACCTCGGTCGAGCACACCGCGCGGGTGGCGCCACGGCACCCGTCCGGTCAACGGCTCGCCGACCTCGCCGACGTCGTGCTGGACAACGGCGCGCCGTACGGTGACGCACTGCTGCCGCTCGAGGGCGGCGGCGCGGTCTGTGCGGTCTCCTCGGTCACCACCGCGCTGCTGGCGCAGTTGCTGACCGCTGAGGTCGTACGACGGTTCCATCAGGCCGGGGAGGTACCCCCTATCTACCTCTCCGCCAACGTCCCCGGCGGGGACGAGCACAACAACGCCCTCGAGTCGCGGTACGCCGGGCGTCTCCGGCGCACCGCCTGACCCGAATTCCACAAGGAGAGACGACGATGTCGATTACCCCCGAGCACCCGGCCGCACTCGACCGTCGCACGGTGCTGCGTCGCGCCGCCGCCGTGGGCATGCTCGCCACTCCGGCCATCGGCCTGCTCAGCGCCTGCGCGACGAGCAGCGGCGGTGACAAGGACAACGAGAAGGCCGCCGAAGGCACCAAGAGCGCGACCAACCCGCTGGGCGTCAAGGAGGACGCCCCCATCGAGGTGATCATCTTCAACGGCGGCTACGGCGAGAAGTACGCCACCGACGTGCACGAGCCGCTCTACAAGAAGGCGTTCCCCAAGGCGGAGATCAAGCACCAGTCCACGCAGGCCATCTCCACCGTGCTCCAGCCGCGGTTCGCGTCCGGCAACCCGCCGGAGTTCGTGAACAACTCGGGCGAGAAGCTGATGGACTTCGGCGCGCTGGTCGCCGACGGTCAGCTCCAGGACCTCACCGAGCTGTGGGACGCCCCGTCGGTCGACGACCCGGCCAAGAAGGTCCGCGACACCGTGGTGCCGGGCACCGTCGAGGCGGGCTCGTTCAACGGCAAGCCGTACGTGCTGTACTACGTCTCCACCGTCTTCGGCATCTGGTACTCGGCCAAGCTGTTCAAGGACAACGGCTGGGCGCCGGCGAAGACCTGGGACGACTTCATCAAGCTGCTCACCGCCATCAAGGCCAAGGGCATCACGCCGTACGGCTACGCCGGGGCGAACGCGGCGTACTACCAGTGGAACGTGATCCTCACCCAGGCCGCCAAGATCGGTGGCGTGGAGGTGCTGAAGAACATCGACAACCTGGAGGACGGCGCCTGGAAGCAGGACGCGGTCAAGCAGGCGGCCACGGCGTGGGCCGAGGTCGGGGCGAAGTTCAGCGACAAGAGCTTCGAGGGGCTCAAGCACACCGACGTGCAGCTGCGGCAGAACCAGTACAAGGTGGCTCTGTACCCCAGCGGTGACTGGCTGGAGGGCGAGCAGAAGCAGGACACCCCGGCCGGCTTCGACTACCAGCTCATGCCGGTGCCGAGCCTCACCGCGTCGGACAAGCTGCCGGCCACCGCGCTGCGGGCCACCGCGGGCGAGGGCTACTTCGTCTCGGCGAAGAGCAAGAACCCCAAGGGCGGCCTGGAGTACATGCGCCAGATGCTGTCCACGGCGGGCGCGAAGGGCTTCACCGAGGTGGTCAAGGCCCCGACCGTGGTCACCGCCGGCTCGGAGGGCTTCGCCTTCCCGCCCGGTGTGGCCAGCTCGCAGGCCGCGCTCAAGGCGGCCGGGCAGGACGTGTTCAACCTGTACTTCGACGGCTGGTACAAGGAGCTCGACACCGAGGCGCGCAGCGCCACGAACGAGCTGATGTTCGGCCGGATCAACGCGGACGCCTTCGTGGAGCGGATCCAGAAGCGCGCCGACGCGATCAAGAAGGACAGCTCGGTCGCCAAGTTCAAGCGCTGATCGATCGGAGCTAGGGTCATGCGGCACGGCAAGTATCCATTCGTGATCGGGTTCCTGTTCGCCCCGGTCGCGCTGTACGTGACATTCGTGATCTGGCCGTACGCCCAGGCGTTCCAGATCTCGATGACCAACTGGCGAGGGCTCTCCGCCCCGCAGTGGGTGGGCTTCGACAACTACCGGAAGCTGCTCGACGACGGCGCCTTCTGGAAGGCGGTCCAGCACCACGGCGTACTGCTGCTTGCCCTGCCGCTGATCACCATCGCCATCGCATTGTTCTTCGCCTTCCTGCTCAACGTGGGTGGCAAGAGCAGTGGCGGGCAACGCCAGGGGGTCTGGGGGGCGAAGTTCTACCGGGTGGTGTTCTTCTTCCCCCAGGTCCTGGCGGTGGCGATCATCGCGGTGCTGTTCCAGATGGTCTACCGGCCGAACGAGTCGGGTCTGATCAACGGCGTGCTGATGAAGCTCGGCCTGGATCCGATCCTCTTCCTGGTCAAGCCGAACCTGGCCCTCTGGTCGATCCTCGCGGTGCTGGTCTGGCAGGCCGTCGGCTTCTACGTGGTGCTCTTCTCGGCCGGGATGGCCTCCATCCCGGGCGAGATCTACGAGGCCGCGGAGATGGACGGGGCGACCAGGGTGACGCTGTTCTTCCGGGTCACCCTGCCCCTGCTCTGGGACACCCTCCAGGTCGCGTGGGTCTATCTGGGCATCGCGGCGTTCGACGCGTTCGCCATCGTGGCCGTGCTCTCGGTCGACGGTGGTGGCCCGGACGGCGCCACCACCGTGCTGGCCATGGAGATCTACCGCAACGCGTTCGTCTACTCGAAGTACGGTTACGCCTCCGCAATGGGCGTGGCGCTGTTCTTCCTCACCCTCACGTTCGCGGCGCTGACGCTGCGGCTCACCAAGCGGGAAAGCGTGGAGTACTGATGAACCCGCAGTCGACGCTGCCGCCGACGCCGGCGGCCCTACCGCCGAAGACCGGCGACCCGTCGCCCTCCGGCCGACGCGGCAAGGGCCCCCGCTCGGAGGTGCGGCTCTTCGCCGGCCTGGGACACATCGCGCTCGCCGTGTGGGCGGTGATCGTGATCGTGCCGATCCTCTGGACCTTCCTCGCCGCATTCAAGAACACCAGCGAGATCTTCAGCAGCCCGTGGACGCTCCCGGCAGAGCTGCGGTGGGAGAACTTCGGCCGGGCGTGGACCAAGGCGCACGTCGGCCGGTACTTCCTCAACAGCGTCCTCGTGGTCTCGTGCAGCACCTTCGGCACCATGCTGCTCGGCTCGATGGCGGCGTACGTGCTGGCGCGGTACCGGTTCTGGGGCAACCGGGCGATCTACTACCTGTTCGTCTCGGGGCTGGCGTTCCCGGTCTTCCTGGCCCTGGTGCCGCTCTTCTTCGTGGTGAAGCAGTTGGGCATGCTGGACACCTACCAGGGCGTGGTGCTGGTCTACATCGCGTACTCGCTGCCGTTCACGATCTTCTTCCTGGCCGCGTTCTTCAAGACGCTGCCGAGTTCGGTGGCCGAGGCGGGGATGATCGACGGCTGCGGGCACACCCGGCTGTTCTTCAAGGTCATGATGCCGATGGCGAAGCCGGGTCTGATCAGCGTGGCGATCTTCAACATCATCGGGCAGTGGGCGCAGTACCAGCTCCCGTTGGTGCTGCTCTCCAACGCCAAGGACAAGTGGGTGCTCACCCAGGGCATCGCCGACATCTCGGTCAACGCCGGCTACGAGGCGGACTGGTCCGGGTTGTTCGCCGCGCTGACCATCGCCATCCTCCCGATGATCATCGTGTACGCGGTCTTCCAGCGTCAGATCCAGGCCGGCCTCACCTCCGGCGCGGTCAAGTAGGCCGTCACCTCTGGCGCTCGTCGGCGTGGGCGTGCCACGAGCGCCAGAGGGCGGCGTACGCCCCGCCGGCCGCGACGAGGTCGTCGTGACTGCCGATCTCGGTGATCCGGCCGTCCGCCAGGACGGCCACCCGGTCGGCGTCGTGGGCGGTGTTGAGCCGGTGCGCGATGGCGATGACGGTCCGCCCGACGAGCACGGCGGCCAGGGCCCGCTCGGTCCGCCGAGCGGTGCTCGGGTCGAGCGCCGCGGTCGCCTCGTCCAGGATCAGCGTGTGCGGGTCGGCGAGCAGCAGGCGGGCCAGCGCCAGTTGCTGGGCCTCGGCCGCGCCGAGCTGCCGGGCGCCGTCGCCGAGCGCGGTGTCCAGACCCTCGGGTAGCTCGTCGTACCAGTCGGCGCCCACCGTGGCCAGCGCGGCGCGCATCTGCTCGTCCGAGGCGTCCGGCGCGGCGAACGCGAGGTTGTCGCGTACCGAGCCGATGAAGACGTGGTGCTCCTGGGTGACCAGGGCGATCCGCCGCCGGCGTTCGGCCGGGTCCAGGTCGGTGACCGGGCAGCCGCCGATGCTGACGACGCCCCGTCGTGGCGCGTCGATGCCGGCCAGCAGCCGGGCCAGGGTCGACTTGCCGGCGCCCGACGGGCCGACGACCGCCAGCCGTTCGCCGGGCCGCACCTCCAGGTCGATGCCGTGCAGCACGTCGTGCCCGTCGGCGTACGAGAACCGCGCCTCGCGCACGACGAGCCGCTCACCCCGCGAGGTGGCCGTGGTCCCCGGCGGCTCCGGTGGGACCAGCCCGACGCCGAGCACCCGGGCGTACGACGCGAAGCCGCGCTGTGCCTGCTCCGTCCACTGCAACAGCTGGTCCAGCGGGTCGATGGCCTGCTGGAGGTAGAGCGCGGCGGCGACCACCGCGCCGAGCGAGACCCGGTCGGCGGCGAACAGGTAGCCGCCGACGAGCAGGACCATGGCGACGGGCAGCGGATAGCTGGCCTCCACGACCGAGAAGAACACGGTCCTCAGCGCGAGGGTCGCCCGGCGGGCCTGCCACACCCGGGTGACGCGGGTGGTGCCGTGCCGGATCCGGTCGTCGGCCAGCCGCAGCGCCTCGACCGTGCGGGCCCCCTCGGCGGTGGTGGTCAACGCCTCGGTCAACTCGGCCGCCTGGGCGCCCTCGGTGAGGTACGCGGAGCTGGCCCGACGCAGGTACCACCGGGTCACCGCCACGATCGACGGCAGCCCGGCCAGCGCCGCGACCCCGAGCAGTGGATGCAGCAGGAAGACCGCTCCGAACAGCAACGTCAACTGCACCGAGGCGATGACGATGGTGGGCACCACGTCCCGGACGGTGGTCCCGACCGTCGCCACGTCGACCGAGCTGCGAGTGGCCAGGTCCCCGGAGCCGGCGCGCTCGACGACCGACACCGGCAGCCCGAGGGTCCGGGAGACGAACTCCTCGCGCAGCTCGGCGACGGCCCGTTCACCGAAGCGGTGGCCGGCGTACTGGGCGTAGCGGGAGAGCAGGGCGCTGACCAGGACACAGCCGGCGATCGCCAGTGCCAGCCGGTCCACTGTGGCCACGCCGGCGCCGGCGGTGACCCGGTCGACGATGGCGCCCAGCAGCCAGGGCGGGGCGAGGCCGGCGACCGCGGCGGCGCTGTGCAGCGCCAGCACGACGCCGACGGCCCGGCGATGCCGGCTGATCATGTCCCGGAGGGCACGGCGTACGGTGCCGCGGTCCGCGATCGGCAGCCGGGTCACCGGTACGCCTCCTCGGCGTCGGCGGGCCGCTCGGCCACCGGATCGTCGCTGCCCCGGGCCACCAGGTGCCGGTAGCCCGGGTCGTGGTCGAGCAGGTTCTCGTGGCTGCCGGTGGCGGTGATCCGGCCTCCGCTCAGGTGCGCGACCACATCGGCGCGGCCGAGCAGCAGCGGCGACGTGGCGAGCACCACGGTGGTCAGCCCCGCCCGAGCGGTCCGCAGCCGCTCGGCGATGCGCGCCTCGGTGTGCGCGTCCACGGCCGAGGTCGGGTCCACGAGGATCAGCACCTCCGGCTCGGCGAGCAGCGCCCGGGCCAGGCGTACCCGTTGGCGTTGCCCGCCGGAGAGCGTCCGGGCCCGGGCGTCCAGCGGGGTGTCCAGCCCGGCCGGGAGGGCGTCGACGATGTCGTCGGCCGACGCGGTCCGCAGGGCGGCGCCGAGCCGTTCGTCGTCGGTCCCGGGGCGCAGGACGTCGCGCAGCGTCCCGGCGAAGAGGTACGAGTCGTGGTCGGCGACCAGGATCCGGGCACGGACCTCGTCCAGGGCGACCCGGGTCAGCGGTAGGCCACCCCAGGTGGTGTCGCTGACGACGTACCGGCCCAGCCGGTCGGCCAGCGCCACGGCCGCCGCCGGGTCGTCCGCGGCCACCGCGGTCAGCCGGCCGGCGCGTACGGTCAGCCCGGTCACCGGGTCGTGCAGGTCGGCGGGGCCGTTCGGCGCGGCCACCGCGTGCGGGTGGCGCGCGTCGGGGACGGCGGACGGCCACCGGCGACCCGGCCCGCCGACGTCGTCCGGGGTGAGCCGGAGCAGGTCGGTGATCCGCCGGGCGGCGACCCGACCCCGGATCAGCTGGTGGCTGCCCTCCAGGAGAAACCAGACCGGCACGATCAGGCTCGCGACGATGCCGTAGACGGCGACGAGTTCACCGACGCTGACGGTGCCGCTGACCACCATCCGGGCCGTCAGCCACACCACCGCCGCCAGGAACAGGCCGGGGATGGCGACGGTCGCCGCGTCGATCCAGCTGACGACCGCGCCGACGCGGTAGCCCTCGGCGCGCAGGTCCGCAGAGCGGGCCGCGTACCGTCGGGCGAAGAGATCCCGGCCGCCCACCCCGGCCAGCACGCGCAGTCCGGCCACGATGTCGCCGGACCGGGCGGTGAGCGCGCCCTGCTGCCTCCGGTAGATCGACTCCGCCCGTTCCAGTCGGCGCAGCAGCGGCCCGACGACCAGCGCGACCGCCGGCATACCCACCAGCACGCAGAGCGTGAGCAGCGGGGAGATCGACCAGAGCACCACGGCGATGACCCCGTACGCGACGATCGCGCCGACCCCCGGCCCGGTCAGTGTCAGCACCTGCGCCGACCAGTCGATGTCGGAACCGCCCACGGTGGCGACCTCACCGGCGGCGGAACGGCGGGGCAGCGCAGCGCCGACCCGGGACAGCTGACGCAGCAGCACCTCCGCCGAGCGGGCCTTGGCGTCCTCCCGGATGAAGGTCATCGTGCGGTGTCGCATGATGCCCAGGTACGACAACGCCACCCCCGCCACGACGATCGCCACGACCCACAGGGCCAGGGCGCGGCTGTCGCGGGCGCGCAGGCCGTCGTCGACGGCGCGGGCGATCAGGTAGGGCCGGGCCGAGAGCCCGACCATCCAGGCCGTGCCGAGCAGGCTGCCGCGCAGCACCCGCCAGGGCTGGCACCGGACCAGCCACCACAGGTACCGCATCGGACCGCGGGTGTCGGGGGTGCCGGGGTCGGAGTGTGGGATCTGGGGAGGCACCTGGCCACGCTATCGAGCACCGGGCCGACGCACCGACCTGTTTTCCTGTCGGAGGGGGAAGGCAGAATCACATTCGTGCTGGTGGCGGTGGTGGCGGGCGAACGCGGTGGGGGAGAGCTGCGTCCGCTCGACGCCGCCGGCCGACCCGTCGGCCCGATCGAGACCGTCAGCGACCTCGCGGCCGCGATGGCCGAACGGGAGGCGGCCGAGCACCCACGGTGGGTCTGGGCCACCGCGGGCGCGATCTACCCGGCGCTGCTGCGGGCCGGGGTGCGCGTCGAGCGGTGCCACGACGTGGAGTTGACCGAGGCCCTGTTGCTCGGGCAGGCCGGCCGTTGGGGTGAGCCCCGCTCGCTGGCCGCCGCCTGGGCCCGCCTGACCGGTGCTCCGGTGCCGGCCGACCCGCCGCCGCGCGCCGCCGCGCCGCCCGGGCACGGCCAGGGTGCGCTCTTCGACACGCTGCCCGGTCCGCCGGGGCCGGGCATCGAGGCACTGACCCGGGTGTACGCCGACCAGCTCGCCCGGGTCGCCACCACCGAGCACCCGGGCCGGTTCCGGCTGCTGGTGGCCGCCGAGTCGGCCGGCGCGTTGATCGCGGTGGAGATGGGCGTCGCCGGGCTGCCCTGGCGGGCCGAGGTGCACGACGCGATCCTCGCCGAGCTGCTGGGGGAGCCGTCCCCGGTCGGCGGGCCGCCGCGCCGGTTGGCCGAGTTGGCGGCCCGGATCGCCGACGCGTTCGGCGTCCGCCAGCTGCACGCCGACTCCCCGGCCGAGCTGCTCAAGGCGTTCGCCCGGGCCGGGGTGGAGCTGCCCAACACCCGGGCCTGGGTGTTGCGCGGGGTGGACCATCCGGCGGTGCCCCTGGTGCTGGAATACAAGGAGCTGTACCGGATCTGGACGGCGCACGGCTGGTCCTGGCGTGAGCAGTGGGTGCGCGACGGGCGGTTCCAGCCGGAGTACGTGCCGGGCGGGGTGGTCTCCGGCCGCTGGGCGACCCGGGGCGGTGGCGCGTTGCAGATCCCCAAGGTGATCCGCCGGGCGGTGGTGGCCGACCCGGGCTGGCGGCTGGTGGTCGCCGACGCCGGCCAGTTGGAGCCCCGCGTCCTGGCGGCGGTCTCCGGCGACGCGCGGCTGGCGGCGGCGGGCGGCGCCGGTGACCTGTACGCCGCGCTCGCCCGGGATTCGTTCGGTGGCGACCGCCCCCGGGCCAAGGTGGCCCTGCTCGGGGCCATGTACGGGCAGACCGGCGGTGCGGCGGTGCCCGCGCTTGCGGTGCTCAAACGCAGCTACCCGACGGCGTTCGGCTACGTCGAGGCGGCGGCGCGCACCGGCGAGGCGGGCGGGTTGGTGCGCTCGTGGCTGGGGCGCACCTGCCCACCCGGCTCGGTCGGCCTCGGTGACCCCGACGAGGGGCCGACCGATCCGGACGCCGCGGCCGATCGGCAGAGCCCTCGGGCGCGAGCCGCCCGGTCCCGGGGGCGCTTCACCCGTAACTTCGTCATCCAGGCCACCGCCGCGGAGTGGGCCTCGACGCTGCTGGCCACACTGCGCACCGAGTTGTCCGGCACCGACGCCGAGCTGGTCTTCTTTCAGCACGACGAGGTGATGGCGCACTGTCCGGCCGAGCAGGCCGAGGCCGTGGCGGCGGCGGTGAGCCGGGCGGGTGAGCGGGCCACCGCGCTGCTGTTCGGTGACACCCCGGTGCGCTTTCCCCTGGATCTGTCCATCGTCGACTGCTACGCCGACGCGGCCTGACCGGCTCGCACTGCGTGGCCGGTTCGGCGAGCGTGGCCGGTTCGGCGGAGGTCATCGCGCGCGATGATCGACTCCACATCGCCGATGTGGCGGCATCCAAGTACCTGAATACCCCCAGGTGGGCGACCTGGAGTCGATCGTCCACCCGGGGTGCGCCCGTCGGTCGCCGGGCTGTCCGGTGCTGCGGCGGTCGCGGAGTACGCCATCGCAGGCCTCGCCGTCGGTGGTCCGGTGCGTAACGGTTGCACTATTTTCCCTTTTCGCCCCGCCACTCATGCGCGGCCCTCCTCGTTGCAGTGTCCGTAGGAGGGGGCCGGCCGTCACGGTCGATCCCGTGCTTGAGGGGGCGCAGCTGAACCGGATCGCAGGAATGATCATCGCCGCAGGTGGGGGACGCCGCATCGGCGGTCCCGAGGCGCTGCTGCACCAGGGAGAAAAGCCCCTGGTCAACCAGATGATCGACACGATGACCGAGGCGGGCTGCGAGCAGATCGTGGTCGTGCTGGGGGCCGCCGCGGACCAGGTCCGGGAGACCACCGACCTGGGCAAGGCGACCGTTGTGATCAACAAGGCGTGGGGCACCGGGGTCGGCTCGTCCATCCGCGCCGGTCTGGCCGCCATGGACGACGCGGGGATCGAGGCGGTGGTGGTGGTGCCCGTCGACATGCCGGGCCTGACCGCCGCGGCGGTCCGCCGGGTGGCCGCGCTGCCGTACCCGGATGTGCTGGTCTGCGCCACCTACGACGGGCTGCGCGGGTACCCGATGCTGTTCGGCCGCCGGCACTGGCCCGGCATCGCGACCCTGGCCAGCGCCGACGTGGGGGCCCGGCCGTACCTGTTGGCGCACAAGGACCAGATCGTCGACATCGCCTGCGACTCGGTGGCCGACGGCAGCCGGGTCGACAGCCCGGAGCTGATGGCGCTCTACGGGCTCACCGTCCCGCCGCAGCGCGTCGGCGTCTAACAGATCACCACCCCGCCCCGCGCCGATCTTGTAGTTTCGGTTGTGGGAATGCGTTGAATGGGCAGAGTCGGCGCTGCCAGCGACAACGCCGCCATGGAATCCTTCTTCGGACTTCTGCCGAACAACGGAGCAATTGTCAAGACCTGTGGATGGATTGCTCAGGGGACGTAGACGAGGTGCACGCGGTAGCGGTATCCGGGCCCGTGCTCGAAGACGTGGACATCGAGGACCAGGTCGCTCCTGCCTTCTTCTTCGGTCCAGAGGTCGACCAAGCAGCGCCAGTGATCGCCGTACCACAGTGCAACGGACGTGTTCCAGGATTCGTCTGGTGGGGTGATCAGCGTGACCGCGCCGTAGTCGTCGACCGCCTGGAGGCATTGTTGCGAGATTTCGGGCGGAACTGGCTCTACTGACGGCAGAGCTGCGCCGATAACGGCGTCTCGTCGCACCAGCGAGTCCACGACCGCCTTGAGCGCCTGCCGCCAGACCTCTGGAATGGGAACCTCGAGCGAGGCGTCCTTCACCGGATCGCCCACCTGTGCCTCCTCTGCGATGCCCACGGATGATTGAGTGATCTTGGTTAGGCTGCGGTACGGATCTTGGCTGGGGGCGTGCGGAGCCGGGGCGCGGCGTGGGGAGGCAAGCCGTTACTCCGCGGGCTGGTCCAGCTCGCCGGTCGCGGCCAGTCGCCGGTACCAGTGCGCGCTGTCCTTCCAGATGCGCTCCTGCGTGTCGTAGTCGACGCGGATGACCCCGAACCGGCGGTCGTAGCCGTAACCCCACTCGAAGTTGTCCAACAGCGACCAGACGAAGTAGCCCCGCACGTCCACGCCCTGCTCGCGGGCGTCCGCCACGGCGGAGATGTGCCGGCGCAGATAGTCGATCCGCCGGTCGTCGTGGATCCGGCCGTGGGCCGACACGGCGTCGTCGAAGGCCGCGCCGTTCTCGGTGATCATCAGCGGCTGCCCCGGGTACTCCCGGCCCAGCCGCAGCAGCAGCTCGGTCAGGGCCGGCGGGTCGATGTTCCAACCCATCGCCGTGTACGGGCCGGGCTGCGGCAGGAAGTCGACGTCGTCGGCGCCGACCCACGGCGAGTGTGCCGACGCGCCGTGACCGTCAGCGTCCGAGCGGGCCGAGTGCCCGTCCCAGGCGCGAACCAGGGTGCTGGAGTAGTAGTTGACGCCCAGCACGTCCAGGGGAACGGCGGCCACCTTCTCGTCGCCCTGGTGCACGAACGACCAGTCGGTGACGCCCGCCGTGTCGGCCAGCAGGTCGGCCGGGTACGCCCCGTTCAGCATCGGGCCGAGGAACGCCCGGTTGGCCAGCGCGTCGATGCGGCGGGCCGCGTCGACGTCCGCCGCCGAGTCCGACGCCGGGCGGATCACGTGCAGGTTCAGCGTCACCGACAGCTCTGCGGTCGGGGCCAATTCCCGGACCACCCGGCCGGCCAGGCCGTGCGCGAGGTTCAGATGGTGCACCGCCGCCAGCGCGGCCGCCGGCTCGGTCCGTCCCGGCGCGTGCACGCCCGAGCCGTAGCCCAGGTACGCCGAGCACCACGGCTCGTTCAGCGTGGTCCAGGTGTGCACCCGGTCACCGAGCGCGGCGACGATCCCCGACGCGTACTCCTCGAAGCGCAGCGCCGTGTCCCGCACCGGCCACCCACCGGCGTCCTCCAGCTCCTGCGGCAGGTCCCAGTGGTACATGGTGGCGACCGGGCGGACGCCGCGCTCCAGCAGGCCGTCGACCAGCCGGGAGTAGAAGTCCAGGCCGGCCTGGTTGAACCGGCCGGATCCGCCCGGCTGCACCCGCGGCCAGGAGATCGAGAAGCGGTACGCGCCCAGGCCCAGCTCGGCGATGTGGTCGAGGTCCTGCGGCCAGCGGTGGTAGTGGTCGGCGGCCACGTCACCGGTGTCGCCGTTCAGCGTCCGCCCCGGGGTGTGGCTGTAGGTGTCCCAGATGGACGGCCCTCGGCCGTCCTCGGTGGCCGCGCCCTCGATCTGGTACGCCGCCGTGGCCGAACCCCAGAGGAAGCTCTCCGGAAAGGTGCGTGCCGTCATCGTCCTGCTACCTCCGTCCCGGCGACCACGCAGTGGTACGCCGACGAGTCACCCGCCACCAGTTCCGCGGTGGCCACGCCGTCGCGGAAGCTCACCTCGAACTCCGCGCCCGGCCCCTCGCCGGGCGACGGAATCCGTACCCGTTGCCGTTGTCCCTCCGCCGGAGCGTAGAGGCGCAGTTGCACACCGTCCGCCCAGTCGTAGTCGGGCCGATCGGAGCGCGATCCGAACGGGATCACCGCGCCCGGCCGGGCGAGCACCGGCAGGCTGTCGAACTCGTGCTTCTCGGTCACCCAGGCCGGGCCGGTGAGCTGCGTGCCGGTCACCAGGTGCGTCCACGTGCCGGCGGGCACGTAGAAGGTGACCTGGCCGTCGGCGCTGAGCACCGGCGCGACCAGCACGTCGGAGCCGAGCATGTACTGCCGGTCCAGGTGCGCCGCGGCCGGGTCGTCCGGGAACTCCACGATCATCGGACGCATCATCGGGATCCCGTCGCGGTGCGCCTCCTGCGCGGCGGCGGCCAGGTACGGCATCAGGCTCAGCTTGAGCCGGGTGAAATGCCGCAGCACGTCGACGGCCTCCTCGTCGTACGCCCACGGCACCCGGTACGAGCCGGAGCCGTGCAGCCGGGAGTGCGAGGAGAGCAGGCCGAAGGCGATCCACCGCTTGAAGACGGCCGGGTCGGGGGTGCCCTCGAAGCCGCCGATGTCGTGGCTCCAGTAGCCGAAACCGGACGACGCCAGGGACAGCCCGCCGCGCAGCGACTCGGCCATCGCGACGAACGTCGACTCGCAGTCGCCGCCCCAGTGCACCGGGAACTGCTGCCCGCCGGTGGTGGCCGAGCGGGCGAACACCACCGCCTCGCCCTCGCCCCGCTCGGTCTCCAGCAGCTCGAAGACGGCCTTGTTGTAGAGGTAGGAGTAGTAGTTGTGCATCCGCTGCGGATCCGAGCCGTCGTGCCACACCACGTCGGTCGGGATGCGCTCGCCGAAGTCGGTCTTGAAGCAGTCGACGCCCATGTCCAGCAGGACCTTGAGCTTGCCGGTGAACCAGCGGACCGCGTCCGGGTTGGTGAAGTCGACGAGCGCCATGCCGGCCTGCCACTTGTCCCACTGCCAGACCGACCCGTCCGGGTTGCGGACCAGGTAACCGGCCTGGCGGCCCTCCTCGAAAAGGTACGAGCGCTGCGCGATGTACGGGTTGATCCAGACGCACACCTTCAGGTCGCGCTCGTGCAGTCGGCGCAGCATCCCCTCGGGGTCGGGGAAGGTCGCCGGGTCCCAGACGAAGTCGACCCAGTGGAACTGGCGCATCCAGAAGCAGTCGAAGTGGAACACCGACAGCGGCAGGTCCCGCTCGGCCATTCCGTCGACGAACTCGGTCACCGTCTTCTCGTCGTACGAGGTGGTGAACGACGTGGACAGCCACAACCCGTACGACCAGGCGGGCACCCGGGCCGGCCGGCCGGTCAGCGCCGTGTACCGGCGCAGCACGTCCTTGGGGGTGGGCCCGTCGATGACGTAGTAGGTGAGGGACTGGCCCTCGACGCTGAACTGGTTCTGCGCCACGACCTCCGAGCCGACCTCGAACGACACGTGCTCGGGATGGTCCACGAAGACCCCGTAGCCGGCGCTGCTCAGATAGAACGGCACGTTCTTGTACGCCTGCTCGCTGGCGGTGCCGCCGTCGTCGTTCCAGATGTCGACGGTCTGGCCGTTCTTCACGAACGGGCCGAATCGCTCGCCCAGCCCGTACACCGTCTCGCCGACGCCGAGGGCGAGCCGCTCGTGCACGTGCCGGCGGCCCTCGCCGTCGGTGACGATGCCGACGCTGCGCGCGGTGGAGGCGGTGATCAACCGGTCGCCGTGCAGGAACTCGACCCGCCAGCCGTCGATGAGCGCCACCCGGGCGGTCAGTTCGCCGGTGGTCAGCGACGCGGTGATGCCGGTGATGTCGACGGTGACCGGGTGCGCGTCGTCGGTGGCCAACCCGAAGTGCGGCTCGCGGGGCAGCCCGCCGCTGTGGTGACCGATGGTCACCCCGACGACGCCGGGGGCGGGGGAGAAGAACCGGACGGTGACGACGGGCCGGTTGAGGGTGTCGCCCCGACCGGTGATCTGACCGGCCGGCGCGAAGACGGTGAAGCCGCGCTCGTCCGGCTCGACCGATTCCACTGTGCCGGGGCGCAGCACGCTGACCCCCGGGCGCAGTTGCCAGTACCCGTCGGTGAACTTCACTTCTCGGCTCCTGCCGTGATGCCGCGCGCCAGAGTGCGCTGGAAGATGAGGAAGAAGAGGATGGCCGGCACCAGGCTGATCAACGCGCCGGCGTTGGTCGTCGGGGCGTCCATCAACCGGTCGCCCTGCAACGACGCCAGCGCGACCGGGATGGTCTGCGTCTGGTTGTCGATGAGCATGACCAGCGGGATGAGGAACTCGTTCCAGGTCCAGATGAAGAAGAAGATGAGGAGTACGGCGAGCGTGGGCCGCAGGTTGGGGAAGACCACCCGCCACAGCACCGTCCACTTGCCGGCGCCGTCGAGCGCGGCGGCCTCCAGCAGCGAGCGCGGGAACGTGCCCAGGACCGAGGCCAGCAGGTACGTGCCGAACGCGCTCTGGATCACCGTGAAGATGATGATCACCGAGAGCCGGGTGTTGTAGAGGCCGATCTCCTTCGCCACGTAGTAGAGCGGGTAGATCAGCGCCTCCTGCGGCAGCATGTTGGCCAGCAGGAACAACCCGACGATCCACAGCCGGCCGCGGACCCGGCCGATGCCCAGGGCGTACGCGTTGAGCAGGGACACGACGACGCCGAGCACCGCCACGGATCCGGCGATGAGCGCGGAGTTCCACAGCTTGAGGGGGAAGTTCACCTCGGTCCAGTACGTCCGCAGACCCTTGGTGTAGAACTCGCCCGGCCAGCTCAGCGGCCCGCCCGACGAGTAGTCGCCGGGCGACTTGAACGCGTTGAGCAGCATGAACGCGAACGGCACCAGCATGACGAGCGCGCCGAGGGTGACTCCGACGAGCACGCCCCAGCGGCTGACGCCGCGGTGGTGCCGGTCGCGGACGGGCCGGTGCGCCGGCGTGGGCACCGGCGTGAGCGTCACGGCCATGTCAGAACCCCCGGTCCCGGCGCTCGCTGCGCGCCTGCATCCAGATGAAGACCACGGCCACCACGACGATGATCAGCGTGAGCACGGTGGAGATCGCGGAGCCGTAGCCGACCTGGAGTTTCTTGAAGAACGTGTAGTACGCGAAGTACGACGGCACGTTGGTGGCGTTCTCCGGGCCACCGCGGGTCAGCGCGAAGATCGGCCCGAACACCTTCAGCGCGGCGATGGTGCAGGTCAGGGCCACCACGAAGGTCTCCGGCCGGATCTGCGGGAGGGTGATCGCCCGGAACCGGTGCACCCAGTTCGCGCCGTCGACCTCGGCCGCCTCGTACAGCTCCGGGTCGACCCGCTGCAACGCCGCCATGAAGACGACCACCGGGTAGCCGATCTGCACCCAGATCATCACCGCCATGACGGCCGGCAGGGCCGTGCCCGGGTCGCCGAGCCAGTCGTGGCGCAGCGCGCCGAGGCCGACCGCGTCGAGCAGGCTGTTGAACGCGCCGTCGGGGCGCAGGATCCAACCCCAGACGATGCCGGCCACCACCACGGGCAGCACCTGCGGCAGGTAGAACGCGGCCCGCAGCGCGGCGGCGGTACGCGGCTTGAACCGGCGCCCGATGACGTCGAAGAGCACCGAGGCGAGCAGCAGCCCGAGCAGGGTGGGCACCACCACCATCGCGACGATCATCGCCATGGTGTTGCGGAACGATGCCCAGAACACCTCGTCGTGCAGCAGGCGCTGGTAGTTGTCGAACCCCACGAAGGTGGGGTCGCCGATGCCCGACCACTTGGTCAGCGACAGGTAACCGGTGCCGACCAGGGGCGCGCCGATGACCAGGACGAACAGCACCGCTCCGGGGAGCAGGTAGAGCCAGTACGCCGCGTTGCGGCCGCGCGGTCCGCGGCGGGGCTTGCGCGGGGAGGGGGTCGCCGTCGGGTGTGGGGCGGCGACGGTCTCGGAGACTGCCATGGAAGATCCTTCCCGGCGGGGCGGGCGGGCACGCCGGTCGTGCCGGTCGTGCCCGCCGCTCGCCGTGTCACTTGCCGGTGATCTCCTTGACGCCATCGGCGTACGGCTTGGCGATCGTGTCGAGCACCTGGTCGGGGGACTTCGACCCGTTGATCAGGCCCTGGAAGCCACCGACCAGCACGTCGTAGTAGCCGGGCACCGGCCAGTCCGGGTAGAAGGCCAGGCCGTCCTGCTTGCTGACCGTGTTGAAGTCCTCGATCAGCTTGCGGTCCTTCGGGTCGCTGATCTTCGACGCGTCAGCGGCGACCGGGACGCCACCGTTGTTGCCGATCAGGTCCTGGATCTCCGGACGCAGGGTGATGTCGATGAAGTCGTACGCCAGGCTCTTGGCCTTGCTGTTCGACGGGACCACCCAGATGTTGCCCGACGAGCCGGCGTTGAGGGTGTTGCCGGGGAAGAGGAACGTGTCCCAGTTGGCCTTCATCTCGGTCTTGAACCGGCCGTACCACCAGCTGCCCGAGACGATCATCGGGGTCTTGCCGGCGATGAACGCGGTGCCCATGTCCTCGGCCTTGAGGCTCGCCGAGTTCTTGGCCACGTAGCCCTTGCGCACCCACTCGGCGAAGGTGTCCGCGCCGTACTTCAGCGGGTCGGCCTTGAAGTCGACCGGGTTCTTGTAGAGCTGGTAGTTGTCGACGAACTGCCGGTCGGCCTTGGAGAGCGCCAACTGGTAGAAGAGCTGCCCGGCCGGGTACTCCGCGCCGGCCATGCCCAGCGGCGTGACGCCCTTGCCGACGAAGGTGTCCATCGCGGCGGTCATCTCGGCCATGCTGGTCGGCACCTTGACGCCGTTGCGGTCGAACAGGTCCTTGTTGTAGTAGACCGTGACGTATTCGCCGTAGTTCGGCACGCCGAACCAGTTGCCCGACCCCATCACGCCCTTGTCGCTGTACCGGGCGGTGGTCTGGAGGCTGGGGCTGAGCTTGCCGGCCCAGCCGCGCTTGTCGGCCTCGGCGCTCAGATCGGTGAGCAGACCCTGCGACGACAGCAGGCCGGCAGTCGCGTTGCCCTTGTTGTACTCCATGATGTCCGGGCCCTCGGACGAGTTGATGATCATGCCGGCGTTCTGCTGGATCTGCTCGAACGCCTTGCGCTCGAAGCGCACCTCGACGCCCGGGTGCTCGGCCTTGAAGATCTCGATCGCCCGGTTCCAGCCGACCCCCATCGCGCTGTTCTCGCTCTCGTAGTGCCAGAGCTTGAGGGTCTTGGCCCCGCTGTCGTCCTCGCTCTCGCCGCCGCCGCACGCGGCCACGGTGGTCGTCGCGGTCGCCGCCAGGGCGATCGCCGCGACGATCCGGCGGAATCGCTGCATTGCTATCCTCCTCGTTGAGTATCGAGCCCGGTACTTCACTGGGTCCGTCGTCGCGTTGCCGCGCGGCGGCGGGCCGTTTTCGCTGGTCAGCCCCCGCCCGTCGGGGACGGTTCGGTGGTGACTCGTGCCGGCCGACGTGGCCCGGCGGTCGATCCCCGGATCTCCAGCGCGCACGGCAGCAGTTGCTGGTGGCGCTCGTGGCCGGGCCCGTCCAGGTGGCGCACCAGCGCCTCGATCGCGATCCGGCCGAGGGTCGACCCGGGCGACGTCATCGCGGTCAGCGCCGGGGTGGCCAACTCGGCGACCTGTGGCGAGGTGACCATCGAGACGACCGAGACGTCGTCGGGAACCGACAGCCCCCGTCCGGTCAGCTCGCCGAGGATGCCGAAGATCGCGGTCTCGTTCATCGCCAGCACGGCGGTCAGCTCCGGCGTCCGCGCGAACGCGGCGGCCAGGGCGGCCCGCCCACCGGCCGCGCTGTCCTCGGCCGGAATCATGACCGGCTCCAGGCCGTGCCCGGTCATCGCCGTGACGAACGCGTCCCGGGTGCGCAACGCGGGACCGTAGCCGCTGGCGAGCGTGGCGGCCGAGTGGTTGACGTAGACGATGTGGCGGTGTCCCAGGCCGACCAGGTGCGCGACGGCCTCCCGCACGGTCTGCTCGAAGTCGATGTCGACGTAGGAGAGCCCGGTGGTGTCGCCGGTGCGCCCGATCAGCACCAACGGCACGCCCGCCTCCTGGAGCACGGTGACCCGCTCGTCGGCGAGCTGCACCTCCATCAGCACGACGCCGTCGAGCATCCGCTGGCTGGCCAGCCGCCGCAGGTCGTCGAGGTTGCCCCCGCCGACCGGTGAGAGCACCAGGTGATAGCCGACGGCGCTGGCCGCGGCGGCGGCGCCGGTGACGAACGCGGTCTCGGTCGCGCCCAGGCCGCGCTCGTCCATCGGCATCAGCAGGCCCAGGATGCGGCTGCGCCGGCTGGCCAGCCCGCGGGCCATGGCGTTGGGCTGGTAGTCGAGCTCGGCCATCGCGGCGAGCACCTTGTCCCGGGTGGCCTGGGAGATCGGCCGGGTGCCGGTGAGCACGTACGACACGGTGCTGACCGAGACCTGCGCAAGGCGGGCGACGTCGTGCATCGTGGCCACCGCGCACCTCCTCCGGCCCGGCGTGGGATCGCTCCCGAATGATCGTCGAAGCGTTTCGACGAAGCGTTTCGACAGACGCTAGGCCACCTGTTACGGCGACGTCAATAGCCGATGTCGAAAACAAGTCGGGCCCACTGGCCCGGCTGGGGCGGCCCCGGCTGGGGCGCTTTACGGCAGGTCGAACAGGGTGGCGGCGTTGTTCCAGCAGACCGCGCGTAGCCAGTCGTCACCGAGGTCCAGCCGGGCCAGCCCGGTCAGCTGGTCGGCGTACGGGTAGGGGATGTTGGGGAAGTCGCTGCCCAGCAGCACCTTGCCGGCGAGGCCCAGGTCGCGCAGTCGGGGCAACTCGTCGGCGGGAAAGGGCACGAACCGGTCGAAGAACGGCGTGAACGCCATGGTGGTGTCCAGCCGGACCCGCTCGTACGCCTCGGCGAGGTCGAGGAAGGCCCGGTAGTCCGGCGCGCCGAGGTGCGCCACCACGGCGGTCAGCCGGGGGTGCCGGGCGAGCAGGTCGGCGAACGGAGCGGGCCCGGTGTGTGTCGTCCCCACCGGGGCGTGCCCGGCGTGCACGACCACCGGCACCTCGGCGTCGGCCAGCGTCCCCCACACCTCGTCCAGTGCCGGGTCGGTGGGGGAGAAGCCGCCGACCTGCACGTGCACCTTGAACAGCCGGGCTCCGTCGGCCAGCGCGGCCTCGACGTACGCGGCGGCGCCGGGCTCGGGGAAGAAGGTCGCCGAGGGCAGGCAGCCCGGGGTGTCCCGAGCGAACTGCAGCGTCCAGCGGTTGAGGTCCGCCGCCATGCCCGGTCGATGGGGGTACGCCAGCGCGCTGAACGCCCGTACCCCGAGGTGGCGCAGGTGGGCGACGCGGTCCGCGTCGCTCCACCGGTAGCGGATCGGCCACTCGGTGCCGACCAGCGGCCCGGCGGCGTCGAAGTACTCCCACACGCGGCGCAGCAGCCTCGGCGGCAGGAAGTGCACGTGCACGTCCGCCAGTCCGGGAAGTCCCAGCGCGCGCCAGAACTCCGGCACCCGCGCGTCCTCGGCCGGCGGTGACGGCGGGCTCTCCGCCGGGGGTGACGCGGGGTCGGCGTGGGTCATACGTCGATGTTGAACCGTTGCAGCACCGATGGCGCGACCAGGCCGGCGGTGGCGAGCACCGAGACCACGGTCAGCACGGCGCGCAGCACGACCACCTCGGTCTTGCTGCCGGTCCGCAGCGCGATGCTGTTGGGCAGGCCGATCATCGTCCACATGCGTCGGCGGATCGGGATCGGCCAGAGGATCGGCACCCCAGCTCTGGTGATCATGTCGCCGAGGATGTGCACGAAGCAGCCCACCCCGACGGCCGTGCCGATCAGGGGGTAGCCCCGCCCACCCGGCAGGTTGGCGAAGGTGAACCAGGCCGCGCCGGCCGACGCGAGCGTCACGATCACCCAGCCGGCCCGTTCGGCCCACTCGTCGAAGAGCCCGCGCAGGGCGAGACCGAACATGAAGAACAGGATCGTGATCACCGCCCACTTGCCGTACGCGGCGCAGAGGGCGGTGGTGCCCCAGCCGACCAGCAGCGTGAACGGAAGCGTGTGGGTGAGCGTCCGGTGCCCGTTGTTGCGACGCGGATCCTTGCTGAGCTTCGTCGCGTAGTAGACACCGAGCGAGATCTTCTCCATCACCTCGGCGACGAAGAGCGAGAAGACCCCGAACGTACGGGCGACGGTGGCGCCACCCTGGTTGCGGGTCACCTTGCCGGACAGGTCGAGGTCGGGAAAGAGCGCTCCGCCCGCGCACACCGCCGTGCCCACCGCCAGCGCCAGCGGCGACTGGTGGTAGTCGGCGAACTGGTCCAGCGCCCAGGACCCGGCCAGCCATACCGCCGCGCCGGACAGCGCGTGCGACGGTCCCATCATCTCGGCTCACCCTCCCCAGGGATCTTGAGCGCCAAAACTACGCCACTGTAGCCAGCGCCGGTGTCGCAGGGGCGTCAGTCATGCGGTCCATATCGGACAGTGTCAGAGGGTGGGCGTGAAGCTCTGCCGGATCATCACGAAGTATGCCGCGTTGACCTGCCAGTCGAACTCTTTTGTCAACCACGAGACGGTGTAGGCGCGCCCGGCCGAGGTGTTGGCGAGCAGCCGGATGCTGTGCACCCGCTCACCGGCGGCGTTCTCCCAACTGCACTCCCAGAGGGCCCCGCCGTCGAAGACGTCGAGCGCCGAGATGTCCACCTTGCGGTAGCCCGGCAGCGCGCCACCGGCGACGAGCCGCTTCTCCTCGGCCTTCCAGTGCGCCACCGGATCGACCTGCGGCGGCCCCGCCTCGACGCTGAGCACCCGGGCCCCGCTGGGCTCCCGGAAGCAGGTCACCGCCCCTTCGGTCCAGCGTGCCCAGGCCACCGGCGCCGCGATGCGAAAGCCGGTCGGGTCGACGTGCCAGGTCCAACCGTCCCGCAGCCCGTACCGCGCGTCGCTGGGCGGCGACGCCGACGGCACCGGGGTGGCCGTCGGCGGCGGAGGTGCCGCGCAGGCGAACGCGGCCGGTCGGGTGGCGGTCGCGCCACCTCCGGCGCCGGACGGCGGCATCCGCTCGTCCTGGTGGTTGAGCAGCGTCGCCGTGACACCCCCGGCGACGAGCAGGACGGCGGCGGTCGCCGCGCCGCTGAGTGCGATCAGCCGTCGGCGTCGGCCGTTCGGGCGGGCCGTCGGCGGGCGGATCGGCGGCGCCGCGTCGTCCGGCGGACCCGCCGGGCCGACCGGGGTGGACGCTGCCGACCGGCCCGCGCTGCGGACCGCCGCCACCGCCGAGGTGGGAGCCGGCCCGGCTGGCCGGTCGCGGTCGGCGGCCGCGGCGCGCAGCAGCTGCTCGGCCTCGATGGCGGTCAACCGCCGCCAGGGGTCGCGCTGCAACAGGCCGGTGATCACCGGACGCAACGGGCCGGCCCGGCGCATCGGATCCGGCGGTTCGGTGGCCAGCGCGCTCAGCGTCGCCATCGCGCTGGACCGGGCGTACGGGGACTGCCCCTCGACCGTGGCGTAGAGCGTCGCGCCCAACGACCACAGGTCGGTACGCGGATCCGACACGCCCTCGCGGGCCCGCTCCGGCGCGACGAACTGCGGCGAGCCGAGCACCAGGCCCGGGCCGGTCATCGCCCCGTCCCCGCCGTCGAAGGTCGCCAGCCCGAAGTCGGTGAGCACCACCCGCCCGTCGTCGGCGACCAGCACATTGTGCGGCTTCACGTCGCGGTGCAACACGCCGGCGCTGTGCGCCGCCCGCAACGCCGCGAGCACGGCCAGCCCGATCCGGGCGGTACGTTGTGGACTCAGCGGGCCCTCGGTGTTGATGATCTGCTGCACCGACCGGGATGCCACGTACTCCATCACGATCCACGGATTTTCCCGGTCGTGCACCACGTCGTAGAGACGCACGACGTTGGGATGGTTGAGCCGGGCCGCCGTGCGGGCCTCGCGCATCGTCCGCAGTCGTAGTTCGGCGCGCTCGGCCTCGGCCAGCCAGGATGGCGGCACGACCTCCTTCACCGCCACGTCCCGGTGCAGCATCTCGTCGCGGGCCAGCCATACCCGGCCCATCCCGCCGGTGCCGACCAGGTCGAGCAGCCGGTACCGACCCGCGATCAGCAACTGCTGCACGGTCGCTCCCCCTCGGTCACCCCGAGTTACACGATAGCCACCAACGCGGCTTTTCTCATCCGCTGAGCGGCCTCGATCCACGCCGGACGGAGGGCCGAGCAGGGCCATACGGCGCAGGTCAGCGGGGTGGTCGGAAACTCTCTCGCACCGTCGTCCAGTCCGCGTCGGCGGCCGTCCAGTCCCGGTCGTCGGTGATCCAGCCCAGGGTCCAGCGCTCGTCCGGGAGGACCTCCTGCCGGGCGTGCAGCACCGGGCCGTACGGGGCCGTCCACCGGCACTCCCACTCCGCGCCGCCGCCGCCCGCGGCGAGCCGGATCTCGTCGTAGTTCGGCAGCGCCCCGACCCGGGCCGCGTCGTCGCGGGCCGACCGCAGTCGGGTCAGCGGGTCGGCCTCCGCACCCTGCGCGACGCTCAACGCCCGACCGGTGGCCGGGTCCTGGAAACAGACCACCGCGCCTTCGCGTGAGTAGTGCCAGGTCGCCGGCACGGAGACCCGGAAGCCGGTGCTGTCGGCGTGCCAGACCCAACCCGTGGGTGGCCGCAACCGCTCGCCCGGCAGGGGTGACCCGGCCGCGACCGGCGGCCCCGCGACGTCCGGATGGACGCAGGGGAACGGCGGCGGGGGCACGTCGCGGCCATTCGGCGGCGGGCCGGGCCGGCCGGGGCCACCACCGCCGTACGGCCCGCCGGGCCCGCCACCGCCGTACAGGCCGCCCCGGTCATCGCCGGAGCCCCCGTTCGTGCCGCTGGCGTCGTTCGGACGATCCGCAGGTGTCGCGGTGGACCGCCCGGCGGTGTCGGTCGGGGCGTCACCGGCGACGGCCAGCGCGGTGCCCACGCCAGCCGCGGCGGCCACGAGCAGCGCGGTGACGACCAGCGCGGCCCGCCGCGCCGTCGGCCGCTCGCCCAGTCGTCCGCCCAGTCGCTCGGACGTCGCAGGGGCGGGGGTTGTCGCATCCGCCGAGGCCCGGACGTCCGGTTCGCCGCTCGGGCGGGCGTCGGTCGCAGCGTTTCCCGGTGGAACGGCCTCGCTGCCGCTGGTGGTGGCGGTCGGGTCGGACTCGGGCAGCGCGATGGTGACGTCCTGGTCGGCCGGTTCCCCGGAGGCGGACGCCGCCGAGGCCGAGGAGCCGGTCGCAGCCGAGGAGCCGGTCGAGCCGGTCGAGGCCGAGGAGCCGGTTGGGGCCGGGGAGCCGGTCGCGGGCGAGGAGCGGGTCTGGGCGTCGGCTGCGGCTTCCCGCGAGTGCGTCGGCGGGCTGGGATGGCCGGTGGCGGCGGCGGTGAGCAGCCGGCGGGCCCCGTCGTGGTCGAGGCGGTCGCGCGGGTCGCGGCGCAGCAGCCCGGCGAGCACCGGGGCGAGCGGTCCAGCGTGCGGGGCCGGGTCGGGTGGGCCCGCGGCCAGGGCGCTGAGCGTGGCCATCGCGTTGCTGCGGGCGTACGGGGAGCGGCCCTCCACGGCGGCGTGCAGGGTGGCCCCGAGCGACCAGAGGTCGGCGGCCACCGTGGACACCCCCTCGGCGGCCCGCTCCGGGGAGACGTACTGCGGGGAGCCGAGCACCAACCCGGGGCGGGTCATCGCGCCGTCCCCGCCGTCGAAGGTGGCCAACCCGAAGTCGGCGAGCATCACCCGTCCGTCGTGGGCGACGAGCACGTTCTGCGGTTTGACGTCGCGGTGCAGCACTCCGGCCGTGTGCGCGGCCTCCAGCGCGCCGAGCAGGGCCAGGCCGATCCGGGCGGCGCGGGCCGGATCCAGCGGCCCCTCGGCGTCGATGACGTCCTGCAGGGTGCGCGACGGGACGTACTCCATCACGATCCACGGGCTGCCCTCGACCGGGACGACGTCGTAGAGCCGGACCACGGCGGGGTGGTTGAGCCGGGCCGCGGCGCGCGCCTCCCGCAGCGTGCGCGAGCGCAGCTCGGCCCGTTCGTGGTCGGCCAGCCAACTGGGCGGTACGACCTCCTTGACCGCGACCTCGCGGTGCAGCATCTCGTCGCGGGCTCGCCACACCCGACCCATGCCCCCGCGACCCACCAGGTCGAGCAGCCGGTACCGACCGGCGATCAGCACCTGCGCACGCTCCTCCTCAGCCGCTGTCCGAGGTACACCCTAACCAGCGGATCGGAAGTCACCTATCGGTCGTCCGACTTGGCTCAGCAGGCGGCGTGGTCGGCGGCGGCGAGCAGATTGCCCTCCGGGATGGCGATCCGGTCACGCCCGCCGGCCAGTCGGGCGGCGGCCCGCCGGGCCTGGAGCGGGCCGTGTTCGCGACGGGCGGTGGCATAGGTGGCGGCGGTGCGGGCCGCGATGCTGGCCCAGCCGTACCGCTCGCCGACCATGCTGCGGGCCCGTCGGGCCACCCGCCGGGCGAAGACCTCGTCATCGAGCAGTTGGTCGACCGCGCCCGCGAGGGCCGCCGGGTCGCTGTGCGGGAACGTCACACCGGTCACGCCGGACTCGACGATCTCGGCGAGGCCGCCGGTGCGGGCCACCGCCAGCGGCGCTCCGGCCGCGGCCGCTTCCAGGGCCACCATGCCGAACGGCTCGTAGAGGCTGGGGACCACCGTCGCGTCGGTCGCGCCGAGCACCGCCGGTAGTTGGGTGGCGTCGAGGAAGCCTGTGAAGCGGACGGTCGAGCCGAGCGCCAGGCGGCGGGCCTCGGCCTCCAACTCGGGGCGGTACGGGCCGTCGCCGGCGATCACCACGCGCAGGCCGGGGTGCCGCTCGCGCAGCCGGGGCACCGCGTGCACGAGGTGCTGCACGCCCTTCTCGTACACCAGGCGTCCGGCGTACCCGACGAGGGGGCCGTCCGCGGCGAACCGTGCGCGGGCCGTGGCGACCGCGCGCGGGCGGGCCCGCCAGGCCCGGTCGTCGACCCCGTTGGGCACCACGTCGACCAGCCCGGTCGGCACGTCGAACAGCGCGCTGACCTGGTCGCGCATGTAACCCGAACAGGTGATCACCCGGGTGGAGGACCCGCTGAGCCAGTGCTCGACACCGTGGATGGTGCGGTTCATCTCCTCGGGCAGCCAGCCCTGGTGCCGGCCCGCCTCGGTGGCGTGGATGGTGGTGACCAGCGGCAGGTCGAGGTGTTCGGCGAGGGTGGTCGCGGTGTGGGCGACGAGCCAGTCGTGGGCGTGGATGACGTCGTAGCTGCCGGCCTGGGTGGCGCGTAGGGCGGTGCGGGTGAGGGTGTGGTTG
>NZ_JBEXIA010000027.1:0-94687 GCF_040608335.1 Micromonospora sp. NPDC005194
CGGGTGGTCCCGGCCGGGACCACCCGCACGGCTCTCAGAGCGCGAGGCAGTTGGGTCGCACCGGGCCGTCGGTCAGGGCGCCGCGCACGATGGTGTACGCGGTCCCGTCGAGCACGAGGCCGAGGTGCCCGACCACCCGCAGCGGGCAGTACGCCTGGATGAGGACGTTCGTCGCCCCGTCGTTGACGGCGGCGTTGCCGGTCGGACGGACCAGCTCGTCCTGGAGTGTGCGGACGGTGGTGTAGCGCACCGACCCCGGGGTGTCGTCCCCGGCGTTCAGGTCGGCGAGAAAGGCGGAGCCGATGGTCATCTGTTGGCAGGCCACGATGCCGGCGCAGCTGCCGAGGCCGAGAAACGCCACGATGTTGGCGACGTAGGTGCCGTACTGGGGTGTGCCCAGACTGACGTACCGGCCGACGCTGGCGGTGCCGCCCAGGCTCTTGAGGTAGTAGCGGCTGACCAGACCGCCCTCGGAGTGGGCGACGAGGTCGACGGTCGCCGCGCCGGTGCTGGCGCGCACCTGCTCCACGTAGCCGGCGAACGCGCGGGCCGAGGCGGGGATGTCACCGAGGCCCAACCCGGGCAGCTGGTAGATGAAGGTGCGGTAGCCGTCGGCGCGCAGCCGGGCGGCGATGGGCTCGTACGCCACGGCGACGCCGCTGAGCCCGCCGACCACGATGACCGGGTTGGCTGCGGCAGCGGCAGCGAAGGCGGCGGTGGAAGCCGGGGCGGTGGAAGCTGGGGCGGTAGCAGCCGGGGCGGTGGGGGTGGCAGCGGTCGCGGCACCGGCGGACGCCAGCAGCGCGGCGGTGGCCAGGGACACGACGAGGACGGTCTTTCGGAGCAGCATGGCTGCACCTCCGGGGGGAGGCACCCGGCGAACCGGGCAGGTGGGTGGGGGTGTCCGGTCGACCGTGCGACGATGATGCACGTCACAATTCAGAAACGTCAATGACTTGTTACGCGCCGGTAACCCGTTGTTCCACCGACGGCGCAAACCGGCAATTCGGTGCCGCTCCACAGCGGACACCCGCCGCTGCGCGCGTACCCCGCCCCGCGCGAGGGTCGCCGCCCGCGACCAGGCACACCGGGACCGGGGGCAGGCGCACGCCGAGTCGGCGGCCGAGGCCGCGCAGCGCCATCAGGACCGGCAGGCCGGCGCGGCCGAACACGGCGCGGCCGAACGCGGCGCGGCCGAACGCGGCGCGGCCGAACGCCGCCGGACCGAGCTCTACACCCGGGCCGTCGAGCTGCTCGGCAACGACAGCGCGGCCCGGTCGTCGGCGGACACGGTGGTCGAACGGCTCGACGACGAGGGGCTGCTGCTCGTCGACCGCCAACGCGCGCTCAGCGCACGGTCGCGCTGACGCGGTCTCAGCGCACGGTCGCGCGCAACCCGTCCAGGGCCACGCCGAGCACCCGGTCACGCTGCTCGGGTGCGGGGAACTGGGCCATCGTGAGGCCGCTGATCAGGCGGACCACATCGTCGAAACCGACGTCGTCGCGCACCACCCCGGCGGCCTGGGCGCGGCGCATCAACGGCTCGCCGGCGGCGTAGATCTCCGTCCGGCAGCTGGCGAAGATCTCCGAGTCGTGCAGCAACTGCTCGGCGAGCGCGCGCTTCGTGGCGACGTACGCGACGAAGCGGTGCAGCCACGCGACCAGGGCGTCCCACGGAGGCAGCTCGGCCAGGTCGGCGGCGGAGCTGCTCAGCGCACGGACCTCCTCGACGTAGACGGCCTCGAACAGGTGCCGGCGGGTCGGGAAGTTGCGGTAGAGGGTGCCGATGCCCACCCCCGCCCGGCGGGCCACGTCCTCCAGGGAGGCGGCCGCGCCGTTCTCGGCGAACGCCTCGCGCGCCGCGGTGACCAGGGCGTCGTAGTTGCGCCGCGCGTCGGCCCGCTTGGGCCGCTGCGCGAAGACCTCGGGCGTCTGCCCCGCGCTGGTCATGGCGTGCGTCACCTCACCTTGGTTGCATCCGGAGGAACCCCTCCGCTAGCTTAGTGGAGGCACCCCTCCGGAACTGCCGGAGGACAGCCTCCGCTTAGCGTACCTCGGGACCCGCCCGATCCGGCCTGGCCACCCGATCGCCCGGACCCCGCAGACCTGCCCGCCTCCGACGACGGGCGACAAACCTCCTTCCGTACCGCATCAGGAGTTTTCTCTCGTGTCAGTGACATCCCGACGCAGCTCGCGTCGGCTCACCTTCACCGTGCTCGCGGCCGGCGCCGGATTCTTCGCGATGCTCCAGTCGTTGATCACCCCGGTGCTGCCGACCATCCAGCAGGACCTGCACACCTCGCAGAACACCGTGACCTGGGTCCTGACCGCCTACCTGCTCTCCGCGTCGATCTTCACGCCGATCCTCGGACGGGTCGGTGACATGGTCGGCAAGGAGCGGATGCTTGTCGTCTCGCTCGCCGCCCTCGCCCTCGGCTGCCTGGTGGCCGCCATCGCGCCGAACATCGGCGTCCTCATCGTCGCCCGGGTCGTGCAGGGCATCGGCGGCGCGGTCTTCCCGCTGTCGTTCGGCATCATCCGCGACGAGTTCCCCGCCGCGCGGGTCGGAAGCGCCGTCGCCTCCATCTCGGCGATCGTCGCTGCGGGCGGTGGCCTCGGCGTCGTGCTCGCCGGCCCGATCGTGGCCGCGCTGGACTACCACTGGCTGTTCTGGATCCCGATGGTCGTGGTCGGGCTGACCGCCGTCGCCGCGCACCTGTTCGTGCCCGAGTCGCCGGTGCGAACCCCCGGTCGGATCGACTGGCGTGCCACCCTGCTGCTCTCCGGCTGGCTGGTCGCGCTGCTCCTGCCGATCAGCCAGGGCGCGGCCTGGGGCTGGACCTCCACCCGGGTGCTCGGCCTGCTGGTGCTCGCCGTGGTGCTGCTGATCGGCTGGCTCGTCGCCGAGGTGCGCTCGACCAACCCGCTGATCGACATGCGGATGATGCGCCTGCCGGGCGTGTGGACCACCAACCTGGTCGCCCTGCTCTACGGCGCGTCGATGTTCTCCGTGTACGCGTTCCTGCCCCAGTTCGTGCAGACCCCGACCGCCGCCGGCTACGGCTTCGGCGCCAGCATCAGCCAGTCCGGTCTGCTCATGCTGCCGATGCTGGTCGCGATGTTCGTCGCGGGCCTGGTCGCCGGCCGGCTCCAAGCCGTGTTCAGCGCCAAGGCGCAGCTCGCCACCGGCGCCGCGTTCAACGTGGCCGCCTCCGCGATGCTGGCCGCCGCGCACGACACCCGCTGGGAGGTCGCCATCGCCGGTAGCCTGGTCGGCCTCGGCATCGGCCTGGCGTTCGCGTCGATGGCCAACCTGATCGTCGGCAGCGTGCCCGCCAGCCAGACCGGCGTGGCGACCGGCATGAACGCCAACATCCGTACCATCGGCGGCGCGATCGGCGCGGCCATGGTCAGCGGCGTGATCACCGCCCACCCGCAGGCCAACGGCCTGCCCCGGGAGGCCGGTTTCACGACGGGGTTTCTCGTCCTCACCGCGATCGCCCTCGCCGCCGCGCTCGCGGCCCTGGCCGTCCCGTCCACCCGGCGGGCGTCGGCCGGTCGCCGGCCGTCCACCGCGACGATCGTCGAGTCCGAGCTAGCCGGCGAGTTCGCCACCATGCCCGCGACCCGCTGAGGTTCGCTGGCAAGTCGGAGCCCGGGCGGTTCGCCGCCCGGGCTCCGGCCTGCTCGGGAGTACGCTGGCCGCTCCCCCATCCACCGTTCGTCGTCTTCAGGATGCGCCCATGTCCGAATTGCTGACCGCCGACCGCATCGAAGAGATCGGCGCCCTGGGCGTCAAGAGCCCGGACCCGGCCGCGCTGGTCGCCGAGCTGGTGAGCGCCGTCGACGAGGGACGCCTCGCCGACCCCGACGACATCGGGTACGCGCTGCTGGTCGCCGCCGACATCCTGGAGCAGGCCGGTGACCTGGCCGACGCCCTCGCCCTGGCCACCCGCGCCATCGCCGAACAGCCCGACGAGGACGCGTACGCTCGAGCGGTGCGCGGCGGCCTGCTGCTGCGCCTCGGCCGCTCGGACGAGGGCATGGCCGAGCTGACCGAGCTGCGTCCGCTGCTGGAGACCAACCCCAACGCGACCTACCTGGTCGACGAGCTGGCCGAATCCGGCCACACCGACCTGGCGCTGGAATGGCTGACCGGGGCGCTCGACACGATCCTGGAACGGACCCGTACCCAGCAGCACGAGTCCGAGGACGCGCAGGACGAGGCCGCGGCCATGATCTACGGGCTGGCCCAGCGGCGGCACCACCTGCGCGAGGAGATGGGCCTCCCGCACGACGAGTACGACAACCTCGCCGACCGGCTGCGCGCCGCGAGCACCCACGCCCTCGACGCGCTCGACGACGGCCCCGCGACGCTGCTGTACTGGCCGGAGGCCGAGTTCAACGCGTTGCTGATGCGCTGGCCCGCGCTTGTCGACAGCTACCCGAAGACGTGGGACGAGCACCGTACCCAGATCGAACGCGCGCTCGCCGACGCCGCCGGGCTGGGCGGCGCGGACCTGGGCGTGGTCGCCGGCACCGTCGAGGGCCTGGCGGCGTTCGCCGGCAGCGACCCCATCGACGAGGAAACCCTTGACGAGTACGCCGACAGCCTCGACGAGGTGGGTCTGACGTCCTGGCCGCCCGGGCGCAACGACGCCTGCTGGTGCGGATCGGGTGCGAAGTACAAGAAGTGCTGCCTGCCCCGCTCGCGCGACTGACCCGCCGGGGCACTTTCCCCTGAGAGACGTATACCTGTGAGTCATATTGATGACTCACAGGTATACCGCTCTCACCCTGTCCGCACGGACGCCCCTCGCATCCGCCGCATCGATGGCCATGGCCAGTCCAGAGCAGGGCACTCCGCGTACGATCGACACCTCCGCTTCAGCCGGGCGGATTCGGCGATGGAGGCGATGGCGTGAGCGCGCAGGAGCAGCACGAGACGATTGAGGACAGTCCGGTCGGCTGGGTGGCCAAGCACATTCGGCGGTACGTGGAGACCGACGGCGCCGACGGTGGCACCTTCCAGGGCTACCCCGCGCTGCTGCTCACCACGCGGGGACGCCGCTCGGGCACACTCCGCCGCACCGCGTTGATCTATGGCCGCGACGGGGACGACCACCTGGTGGTGGCGTCCAACGGCGGTGCTGCCACGCACCCCGCCTGGTACCTCAACCTGAGCGCCGACCCGACTGTGGAGGTCCAGGTCGGCGCGGAACGGTTCGCCGCTCGCGCCCGGACGGCGTCCACCGAGGAGCGGGCCCGGCTGTGGCCGGTGATGACGGAGGTCTTCCCGACGTACGCCCGCTACCAGAGGGACACCGACCGGGAGATCCCCGTCGTTGTCATCGAGCGGACGTCCCCGGAAGACTCGACGATCTATTGATCCACGTCAGCGCCGCAGGGGGCTATGGTGACCGCAGGTAAGCACCTACTCCGATAGGAGAGCCGCCGTGCGCCGCCTCACCACCACCATCGCGCTGCTCGGGCTGTCCCTGTTCGCCCTGTTGACGCCGTCGCCGGCGAGCGCGGCGAGCACCGTCGAGGTCACGTCCGCGACCCTGGTCGCGAAAGGCGTCGCCGTGGACCTCACCCTCACCGTGACCTGCGACGCTGGCCTATCCGGCGGCGCGGAGCTGATCCTGCGCCAGCGCTCGGGCAACCGGGTGGCGTACGGATCGGGCTGGGCGCCGGTCAGCTGCACCGGCCAACCGCAGGCAGTGACCGGGCGCGTGTACGCGGAAGGCGGCGGCTTCGCCTTCAACCGGGGCGTGGCGCTTGCCAGCGGCGGCTTCGAGCTGTGCGGCCAGGACGCGTGCGACTACCCGCGCTTCGAAGACGAGGTCCGCATCACCCGCTGAACCGGTCGGACGCACTAGCCAGGAAACGGCTGCCTGGATGGCTCCACAATCATCGCGACCGGCGCGACGACAAGCGCCACCTATGACGTTCCTTCAAGCAGGCCGCGAGATAGCGCATCCGCCCGCACGTCGAACAGCGGGATCAACTTGTCCGCTCGGCGAACCTTCCACGCGCTCCATCCGTTGATGGCCACTTTACCGGTGACCGTCGCGCCGGCCGGGGAGGGCGACTCGAAAAGTTCCCCCCTTTCCAACTCGATCTGGCCAGCCGCGCTGATGCGCGCCTTATAGTCGGCCCGCTTATAGGTCAGAACCATCTCCTCGCCAGCGGTGAGCGCACCCACGGCCACCAGCCGAGCGACCGTGATGCCACCGAAGTAGGCACGAGTCCGTGTGGCCACGGCGGTCGGGACTCGTTGGCTGGGAACCGAGTCAGTGACATCGGGTTTTTCGGACGAGGTGGAGATGAGCGACCAGCGTGCCGTCGCCATACAGCGCTTGGACCCGGTGGTAGAAGTCGTTCTTCTGCGGCCTCGCGCCGGTGCGGCGAACGAGGTCCTTGGCCAACTCGTCACCGAAGGCACGGATCTTGAACATCGCGGCCTGGGCGTCGACATAGACGAGCAACTCAGCGCCCGCGCCGTACCAGACCAGTAGCGGATGCTCCTTGAGGAACCCGAAGTTGGCGGACTGCTCTGCCAGACGTCGTACCTGTCGAGGATCCACGACACTCCACGTCGCTAGCCGTCGGTGAACACGCCAGGATAGGGAAGATCACCGGTCTGCGCAGCCCCCGCCACGCGCGGTGACACCTATCCGACAGCACGTTCTAGCAGAACCTGTGTTCTACGAAGGTGTCGCCCGGACCTATAGGATCGAAATAGGGCTCGACACAAGTTCAGCGCCGACGGAATCACCGTCAGTAGCTAGCGTCGGGAGCAAGCTGAGGTGGGAGGTGGTTAGCGTATGGCTACCGCGCACGATGTCGCTGCCACAGTGCTCGGCAACCTCGGCAGCGTCACTGCTATGAAGCTGGAGAAGCTGGTCTACTACTGCCAGGGGTGGCATCTGGCACGTGAAGGCACCTTGCTGTTCCCCGAGCCGATCGAAGCTTGGCGGGAGGGGCCGGTGGTGCCGCCCCTCTACCGGCACCACCGTCGGCAGCTCACCGTGTCTGACTGGCCGCACGGGCAAGCCTCCCACCTGACCCCCGACGAACGAAGAACCGTCCGGTGGGTCACAGATCAGTACGGAAAGTTCTCGGCGAGCCAGCTGTCCGTTATGACACACAACGAGCTTCCCTGGCGGGCTGCGCGGGGTGGGCTTCCCGAGTCGGCCAACTCGTCGGCGAGGATCAGCACCGACCTCATGCGTACCTACTACGCCCGGCAGATCGCAGACTCGGAAACTGCCGTCGGTCTCGCAACCGCGAACGCTGCCCTGGAAGGCGCTGAGTTCGATCAGAACTGGCAGGACAAGCTTCGCGACGTGGCAGCAGGGGTGATCAGCGCGGACGACCTGATCTCCGAAGAGATTGCCCGCCTCAAGGGTGACTGATCCGTACTGCTGGCCGGGGACCGACTGCCTCAAGAACAAGCTGGGCATCACCGACCCGGACCTCCTCCGGGAAGCCGAGTTTCGCCTGACCTCGATCCGGGAGGTTCAGGCATCGCGCATGATCATTCCCGGCAACTACGGCCTCGACCATCTTCAGACGTTCCACCGGCAGCTCTTCGGAGATCTCTACGAGTGGGCCGGACAGACCAGAACCGTCGACATCAGCAAGCCGGGAGCGCGCTTCTGTCACTGGCGCTTCATTGACGACCAGGTCAGCGCGGTCCTTGGTGGATTGACTGCGGATGGCTTTCTCCTCGGCCTCAAGCACGAAGTGTTCGTCGAGACGCTCGCGCACTACTACGGCGAGCTGAACGTGTGTCACCCGTTTCGCGAGGGCAACGGCCGGACCATCCGTTCCTTTCTTCGGCAACTTGCCGCCGCTGCGGGCTTTCTCCTCGACTGGTCGGAACTCAACGAAGCCGACAACATCGAAGCGTGCCGTGTACACCTGGCCACGACCGACACCGGGCGCCTCGTCGCGGTCCTGCGTCCAGTCGTCCGCCGATTGAGCTGATGTTCCTCGACGTGCGATGTGGGATGGTCGGAGCCCACCGGCATGGCTTGGCGAAGCCCTACAGCAGGCCCACCGCCTCCCGGCTAGCCGGACCAGGTACGTCCGGTCACCCCGCGGCCTCTATTGCCGCCTCCACCTTGTCCAGATAGTTGAACCACCACGGTGGGTTGTGGGACCACCACCCGTGGTCAGTTTCCCAGTGCGCGGACCTTGGCGATCGTCTCCTGGACGTGCTGCTTAGCCGGCTCGCCGCCCTGGGACGCCTGCGCCAGAGCTTGCCGGTACGCGTCGATCATGCCGACCAGCGGCCCGGCGGCAACACCTTCCAGCGCACCGGCGACAAGGGTTCGCGCCTCGGCCGCGTCCTGCGCTGCCGCTGCGGTCTTGGCCTTCGCCTCATCGAGCTTCTGCGACGCCGCCGCCAACTTCGCGATGATCTGCGCTGCGCTCACGCGCATCCTCCCCCTGGTCGACCATCGCCTCCACCACCGCACCGGCGGAGACCACAAGGGAGCGTACGAGATCCACGCACCCAGCGCGACCGCTCGATCGCCCAATCATGATGTGCGCGGTGTCCCCGCCGCCCAAGGCGAAGATCACTTGATGCTGACCAGCCAGGGCAGGCCCTCGGCAACTAGTACGCATCAAGTGATCAAGGAATCGACGAGGAACCCCGGCCGGAATCTCTAGATCTTGGACACTTTCCGTTCTCGGCTAACGGAAACTGTCCAAGATCTGGCCGGGTTCACCGAAACCGCAGGGTCCAACGGTCAGCGATCGGCGACGAACACGCCGAGACCGTGCACGCCCTGCACCCAACCCTGGGTCTGAAGGACCAGGATGGCTTGCCGAACCACGGTCGTCGAGACGCCGTGCTGAGTCTTGAGCTGCACCGTGGACGGCAACTGATCCCCCGGCGCGAGCTCTCCCGACTCGATCTGGCCCCGGATGTGATCCGCGAGCTGTTCCCACTTCGGTTTGACGGGCATATGGACTCCCAGGTCTGCCCCGCCATTCGATCACGCCCAACTACCCATGACAAGTAACGTGTTGTCGTGCTTGCTATCCGTGACTAGTTGTGTAAAGCTCCAAACGACCGGCTCCCAGGTCTGCAAACCCGGAGTTGGTTCTTTCCCCACCGCGCAGGAAGCGCCCGGTCTGTCGGTCCCCCCGTCCGGCCGGGCGTGCCGGGGCACGCCCGCACGCCGCCCCACCGCACCGCCGCCCAACGCACCGCCGCCCCACCGCATCGCCGCCGGGCGGCACGTGCCGCCACGAGCAACGCCCTGACCAGCAAGGAGACGACCGGACGGGAGCACCCGATGCCCGATCGACCCGACGACCAGCCCACCGACCCACCCTCCCGACACCCTCCAGCCCAGCGTCTCGTGTCCAAACAGGACGTCGAGGACGCCGACGACACCCTCTTCGCCCATCCGCCGCGCGTGGTTCGCCGGTGGGTCTGCGGCTGCGGCAGGGACTACCCGTGCACCGACGTGCTCTTCGCCCGCCTGGTCAAGGCCACCGCCGAGGCGGAGCAGTGAGCTGCCGAGGCCGCCGATGAACGCGGATGATCTGCACGCGCACGCCAATCAGCAGGTCATCGAGGCGAGGATGCGGGTCGCCGAGCACGTGACGGAGGCGTACACCGGGATCTGCCGGAGCTGCGGACGGCCTGGCCCGTGCGACGAGCAGCGGGCCGCGCGGGCCCGGCTGGCGCACTTTGGCGGCCCGGTGGACGATCTGCGCGACGCCTGGCTGGCCACGATCGCCGCCGCCGACCGGGCCGGTGCGCACCTGCACGGTGCGGGGCCACCCGGCCGGAGGCTGCCCTGGCAGGACGCGGTCACCGAGTGTTGGCGGGCGCTCGGTCTGGTCTACGCCGGCCTGGCTGCCGATCGAGCATCGCCGGTGACCGCGACAGCAGGTGAGCTGCTCGCCGGGCTGCGCGCGGCTCGGGTCGACGCTGACCGGGCCGCCGCGCTGGCCGCCCGTACCCGGTGGCGGTTGGCGGCGGCCGAGGACCGGCTGCGGCGTACCCACATCGTGGCGGACGCGGTCGCGGCCCGGCACTTCGCGGCGGCCATCACCCGGTTGGACCTGGTCGTCACCCGGCTGGCGATCGGCGGCTGCCGCATCGACCGCTCGGTGGCGGCGTTGACCGGCGAGGCGGCCACCCCCGCACCCACCGCGCCAAGAAGCACCACCAGCACCAGCACCAGCGAGATCGCACGCGGCTGCCGGGTGGCGAGCGGCCTGGTGACCAGGCGACGCCGACGGAAGAACCCACTCACGATGATCAGGGGGCGACAGTGGTGAACGACCCGCACGCAGCGCTGCGTGGCCTTCTGGCGGGACGGCTGCGCGGGCACGAACGGCGGCTGCGCCGGTTCACCGAGGCGGACTGGCGGCGGTACGCGGACCTGCTCGCCGGAGCGCTGCTGGTGGCGGTGCGGCGGCGGTTCGTCGCGGGGCAGGACCGGGCGCCGGTGATCCGGTTCGTGGCATCCGCGCGGGAACGCTACGACGTCACCGGAATGGACGTCGAGCCGGCGCTGGCCGAGGCGTTGGTGTGGGCGGCGCTCGGTGAACGCCCTCCGGTGCCCGACGACGCGCCGGCCATCGTCGCCCGGACGGTGCTGCTGCTCGGCCTGTTGGAGGACGAGGGCTGCACCGACCGGGAACGGGACGACGTCCTCGCGGCGGCGGCGCACACCGCCGACAACGCCGCACCGGGCGGGAACGAGCACCAGGCAGGCGCACGGGACCAGCAGGAGACCCACTAGGACGCCACCACCGGGGACCTTCCGCAGGATCGTCGGCCGGCGGACCAAGACCAAGACCAGGACGACAATTCCCCGACGACTCTGGCACGCTGGCGGGCGTCACGGCGGGGAGGAAGGGACCACGGGGTGGAAGGGCTCAGCCGCACCCAGCGGCCACTGGACCACGATCAGGTGCAACGCTTCGTCGCGGCGTCGTTCGGCGCCGACCGCCGGGTCGTGGACTGCGGGCCGATCCTGGGCGGCGGCTTCGCGACGGTGTGGCGGGTGGCGCTCGACGACGGGCGCGAGGTCGTGTTGAAGGTGGCACCACCACCCGACGCGCCGCTGCTGCGCTACGAGCGGGGGCTCGCCGCCGCCGAAGCCCGGTATTTCCGCCTCGTGGCCGCGCGTGCGCCGCAGGTGCCGGTGCCGCCGCTGCTGCACCACGGCGACGATCCGGAACTCGGCGAGTGGCTGGTCACCGGCCTGCTGCCCGGACGGTCGCTGCGGGAATGGTCGGAGGGCGAGCAGCACCTCGACGACACCCCGGCCCGCTACGACTTCGGCGTCGCGATCGCCGCGCTGCACCGGGTGACCGGCGACCACTACGGGTACGGCGGCGGCCGGGCGAGCGGCGCGACGTGGCGTACGGCCTTCGCCGCCATGCTCGACGACCTGCTCGCCGACGCGGCGGACTGGGACGTACGACTTCCCACCTCGCCGGCGCGGATCCGGGAGTTGCCCGAGCGGTACGCCTGGGCCCTGGACCAGGTACGCCGGCCGGCGCTGCTGCACTTCGACGGCTGGGACGGCAACGTGCTCGCCGAACCCGGGCCTGCGGGCACCCTGCGCCTGCGCGGGATCGTGGACGGCGAGCGGTTCCTGTTCGGCGATCCGCTGCTGGACCTCGTGTCACCCCTGCTGTATCGCCGGGTGGAGGACGACCCCGACCACCCGTTCCTGCGGGGCTACCGCGCCGCCGCGGCCGATCCGGTGTTCTTCGACGAGTCCACCCTGCGGCGGCTCAGCCTCTACCGCCTGCACCTGTACCTGTTGATGACTGTCGAGATGCCCAGCCGGGGAATCACCTGGGAGAATCGCCCGGACCGGTTCGCGCGGCTGGCCGACCTGCTTGATCAGGAGCTGACCGAGCTGCGGCGTGCGAGTCCGTCGGCCATCGCAGGCGGTACCGGCTGACGTCCTCGGAGGCGGCCACGCCCGCCCTCATGAACATCGTCAGCACGGCGTCGCGCGCCCGCCGCTCGCGGGTGCCGGTCGGAAACTTCAGGCTGCCGGTACGGCGAGCGAGCCCGGCGACCGTCGCCACCCGTGGCTCACGCAGCTGTTGGAAGCGCACGAAGGCGTCACCGACGTCTTCTGCCGAGGCGAGACACCGGGCCAGGACCAGGGCGTCTTCGAGCGCCATGGAGCTGCTCTGCCCGTCGTGCGGCGGCATCGCGTGCGCCGCGTCGCCGACCAGGCACATCCGACCGCGGCTCCACCGCGCGGGCGGGACGAGGTCGTGCACCGGCCACCGGATGATCGGGCCGGTGCTGGCGTCGATGATGGCGGGGATCGGCGGGTGGTCTGAGCCGTGCAGCTCGACGAGCCGCTGCCGCCACCGGTCCATCGGATCAGCCCGTGGCCCCGCCACCACCTCCACCTCGCCCGTGAGCAGGCTCTGGAACCAGACCACCTCGCCGTCCGGCAACGCCTGGTAGCCGAAGAACGCGTTGGCGCCGAACGTCAGCCGCAGCACTCCGTCCGGTGCGATCCCGTCGACCCGCGGGGCCGAGCCGCCGCCGTCGAGGGCTCCGGTGAACCGGGCGGGCGGATGCTCGGGGAACATCGTCCGACGCGTGTACGAGTGCACCCCGTCGGCGCCGATCAAGAGGTCACCGCTGTGACTGGATCCGTCGGCGAGGGTGGCGACGACCCGGTCGTGCCCGTCATCGCGCAGCCCGACGACCCGCTCACCCTCGACGATACGGACGCCGGCGCCACGGGCCGCCTCGCGCAGCACCTCGCCGAGCCGGTCCCGGCGGATCAGCGTGCTCACCTGGTTGTTGCTGCCGATCTCCCGTCCCCGGTGGTCGTAAAAGGAGATGCGGTCAGTCGGCGTGCCGGCGGCGTCGACCGCGGCGAGCAGGCCCAGGTCGCGCAGCACGGTACGGCCGTTGTCGGCCAGGCTCAGGTGCGACCCGAGCGGCCGCTCGCGCGGCGGCCGGGCCTCAAGAACCGTCACGCGCCAGCCGATCCGGCGCAGGAAGAGACCGACTGCCGTTCCGGCGATTCCCGCCCCGACGATGACGGCGTGCGCGGGATTGATCATGTCGGGCCAGCCGTCATCGGTGGCCCGAAAGGACTCGTCGTACCCATTTTGTGCCCCCGTGTGGCGGGTGCTGTGGGCACGTCCGCCGCCCCGACCGTAATCACGGCGGCCATCGTGGTCAAGATAGCAAGATCCATCAATGTGAGGGTTGACACCGGCATAGACGGCCGGAATGCTGTGGGGGTCCTGCTAACCGAGGCGGGGCCACGTATCCGGGGGAGTCGGTCTTTCACTGCATTCGCCTGTGCGCGGCTCCATGGCCATCACTGGAAGTCTCTCCGCCAGCGAATGCTCCGAATAGGACGGCCGTCGTCCATGGTCGCTGTCGGGTGCTGCGGTACTGCCGCGAAGAGCATCCGAAGTAGGGCCTGGGCAATTGTCGCACCAGCTCGGTCGATCGCTGGTCGGACTGCTGCACGGTGATTCCACCCGTCATCCGACGGTGGCGCGTCATGCACCCCTAAGCACGGCGCAGGGCCGCGGCCTCACTTCCGACAACCGTATTCTTCGGGAGGTGTCGTGATGAAGAACAACTCGGCCGGCTGACGCAACCAATTATCTTTCGTCCCGATGAGCGTGTGTCGCGTCGCGGCACACGCTCATCGGCAGCGCAACCGTTCCCGCTCGGGAAGGAACAGGTGTGACCCCGGAGACGACCTACCCGATGACCCTCGGCCAACTATCGGTCTGGCGGGACATCGAAAAAATGCATCCGGAGAAGTGGTGGGAGGGCAACCTCTGCTTTTCCTGGTCGTTGCCGGAAAATGTGACCGCGGCGGACGTCTGGCGCGCGGTCGGAGCACTCGGCATGCGGCACGCCTCGCTGCGCACGACGTTCGACGTCGAGGACCCGGGAGATCCGCGCCAGCGCGTCGCGGTGGATTCCCCCGCCGACGTGGTCGAGGCGGTACGACAGCCCGACGGCGAGACGGGGATGTCCCGGATCGAGACCGAGGAGATCCAGCGGCCGTTCACGCTCACCACCGACCTGCCGTGGCGGGTGTGGCTGACCGAGAGCGACGGCCGCCCCCGTGAACTGTTGGTCGTCATCCACCACATGGCGGCCGACGGCGCGGGCATCAACACCATGGAGCGGGACTTCTACGCCCTGCTGGCCGGGGAGGCGCTGCCACCGGCGCCGCAGCCGGCCGACCTCGCGACGCGGCAACGGTCCGGCGAGATGGACGCCAGACTGCTCGCCGCGGAGTCGTACTGGCGCAAGGTGCTGGCGGGGGCACCCCGGCGGACGCCGCCCGCACCGGGGCCGGTGCTCCGGGCGACGATGCACACCGGCATCCCCGAGCCCATCCTCCGCCAGGCGGCGCGCGGCATCGGCGTCACCGTGGCAGGGGTGCTGCTCACCGCGTACTGCCGGGCGATCATCGCGACGGGCACCACCAGCACCCCGGTCCTGCTCTACCCCATGTCGTCCAACCGTTTCGACCCGGCGGTCACGTCGCTCGTCACGTCGATGAACCAGTGGGTGCCGCTGCTGGCCGCGCCGGAACCGGACGAACCGTTCGCGCACACCGCGCGCGCCCTGTACGTACGGAACATGCGGGCCCTCAAGCACGGGGTCTACGACCCGGACACGGTGGCGCGGATTCGCGAGGACGCCGAACGGGAGGGCGGCCCGCTCGACCCGGGGTACCACTTCACCTTCCTGCTGCCCCCGATGGTGGTGCAGCCGCCGGAGACGATCCAGGAATCGCGGATCGAGTGGCACGTGCCGATCCGCTCGACCGGGCCCGGCTTCTACCTGATGGCCAACGCCGACACGACGGTCCGGCTGACCGTGCGGGTGATCCGCGAAGGCTACCAACGCGCGGAACTCGACGCTCTGCTCGTCGCCATGCGCGATGACCTGCTGGAGCTGGTCGGCGCGAGCGCGGAGGCCGCCGGATGACCACGACCGCGCCGCCCACCACCCCGGCGGTCACGCCAAGCCTGTGGCGTCACCGGGACTTCATGACGCTGTGGACCGGCCAGACCCTCAGCGAGACCGGTTCCGCGGTGTCCACCCTCGCCGTCCCGCTCATCGCGGTGTCCGTGCTGAACGCGTCCACGTTCTCGGTGAGCCTGCTGCAGGCCGCCGGGATGGCGGCGTACCTGCTCGTCGCGCTGCCGGCCGGGGTGATCGTCGACCGGATGCGCAAGCGGCGGCTGATGGTGTTCTGCAACCTGCTGCGGGCCCTCGCGATGGGCACCATTCCGCTGGCGTTTTTCGCCGGTGAGCTCACCATGGCGCAGTTGTGGCTGGTGGCGGCCCTGTGCAGCGTCTGCTCCGTCTTCTTCGAGGTGGCCTACCAGTGCTACCTGCCGACTGTGGTGCGCTCGGATCAACTGCTGGACGCGAACGGCAAACTCAGCACCACGTACTCGGTCGCCCAGGTCGCGGGTATCGGGCTCGGCGGAGGACTGGTCGCGGTCTTCGGCGCGGCGCGGACGGTCCTCATCGACGCCGCCTCGTTCGCGGTCAGCGCCGTCTCGCTGCTGCTGATCCGGCGCAGGGAGCCGGAGGTGGCTGTACCGCAGGGCCCCCGGCCGCGGCTGCGGGAGGAGATCTCCGCCGGCCTGGCCTTCGCCTTCCGGCATCCGGTGCTGCGGAAGATCGTCGCGGCCAGCGGCACCCTGAACGTGTTCAGTCAGGTGATCTACGCCCTCTCGGTCATCTACCTGGTCCGGGTCCTCAAGCTGACGCCGGCCGAGGTGGCCGTGCAACTGGCGCTGGGCACGGCCGGCGGCATCGCCGGCGGACTCGCCTCCGGCAGGCTGGCTCGACGGATCGGCACCGCCCGCATCATCTGGGTCTCCCTGCTCGGGCTCGGCTGGACGATGCTGCTGGTGCCGCTGGCCGAGCCCGGCTGGCGGGTCGCGTTCTACACCGTCGGCATGACCGGCTTCGCCGCACTCTGCGCGATCTACAACGCGGCCCAGATCAGCTACCGGCAGCAGATGTGCCCGCCGGAACTGCTCGGCCGCCTCACCGCCGGGGTCCGCTGGATCGTGTGGGGCGCCCTGCCGATCGGCGCGGTTCTCGGTGGTGTGCTGGGCACCTGGCTCGGCGTCCGCGAGACCCTGGTGATCGCCGCCCTCGGCGTCTGGGCCTCCGGGCTGTGGGTCTACTTCTCGCCGCTGCGGAGAATGCGTGACTTCACGCCCGTCCCCGAGCCGGCCAGCCAGGCCTGACAGCGAGTCGCCGGCGAGGCGCGGGGACGTCAGCGGTTCGGGCCGGCCAGCGCCGCCCACGTACGCGCCACCCCGGTGGGCAGGTCGGTGACGGGGTGCCAGTCCAGCATCGCCGACGCGCGTCGGACGTCGAGCCAGATGTCGCGCCGGTCGAAGGCCCGACGGTCCGCGTACCGGATGGTCAACGGCCGACCGACGGTCGCCGTCACCACCTCCAGCAGCTCGGCGAGGGAGGTGGGATGGCCGGCGCCGACGTTGAGGACGGCGCCGTCGAGCGCCTCGCGGGTGTCGCGGTCCAGGTGACGGTCCCACACCGCCAGCAGGGCGGCCACGACGTCGTCGATGTAGACGTAGTCGCGGCGGGTGACCGGGTCGCCGAACACCTGCAACGGCCGGTGCGTGGCCGCGGCCTCCAGCCAGTGCGACACCACGCCGAGCCCGCCCTCGGCGCGCTGGCCGGGCCCGTACACGTTGGACGGCCGCAGCACGACCGGCCGGAGGTGGTCGGCGGCCTCGCGCAGGGCCTGCTCCTGGGCCAGCTTCGCCCGGCCGTAGACGCTGTCGGGGCCGAGTGGGCCGGTCTCGTCCACCGGTGGCGGCACATCCGGCCGGTACGCCGTCCCGCCGGATCCCAGCAGGACGAAGGTGGGACGACGGGCGCCCAGCTTGCACGCCTCCAGCGCGGCGGCGAGGGCACGCTGGTCCAGCTCGACGAGTTCGGGCTGGCTGACGGCCCTCTTCGGCGTGACCGTGCCGGCGGCCCAGAAGACCAGGTCCGCCCGCCTGATCGTATCGGCGTAGCGGTGTTCCTCGACGGCGTTGCGGGGTCGGGTCACCCGGTGCGGAGGCAGGCGGCGGCGTTCGAGCGCACGGCACAGACTGGCGCCGATGAAACCGTCCGACCCGACGACCACCGTGACCGGGGCGGGGACGGCGCTCACCCCGGAACCTCGGTCTGCACGGCGCGGGTCGCCAGGTCGGCGGCGTAGTCGGCGGTCCCCACACGGGCGGCCAGCAGGTTGCGGTGCAGGGTCTCCAGCAGGTCGAGGGAGTATCCGCTGTCACGCCACTCCTGCTCGGTGACGCCGTAGCCCAGCCGACGCCACAGGTCGGCGTTGACCTGCTCGTGCGCGCCGAAGGGCGCCAGCAGCACGATCGGCGTGGCCGACCAGAGCGAGTCGATCAGGGTGCCCCCGCCGGTCTTGCAGAGCATGGCGACGCGGTGTCGGGCGAGGTCGAACGAGTCGTGGTACGCCGCACCCCGTCGGTACCGCACCGCGCCGTCCGGAAGGATCTCGCCGAACGGTGGGAAGCCGTCGTCCTGCCAGGCCTCCCACTCCGGGTCGATCATGAAAGCCCGGCAGCCGGGGGGCAGCTCGGACACGTCGGCCGGGTCGTGGGTCACCACGTCGACCAGCAGCCCCGCCCGGGCGAGATCCGCCGCGCGGTCCCGGTAGGTGCCCAGCCCCCAGCCGCCGCCGTGCGCCAGCAGGCGGGGCTCCCGCCGCTGCCACGGCACCGGGTCCTCGTCGCCGACGCGGATGCTCGTCGGCGCGGTGCCCCGCTCGGCGTCGAACATCCACACGTGACGGAAGCGCTCTGTGCGGGCCCGGAAGAGGTTGAAGGAGGCGGTCGGCGCGGCGTCGAGGTGACAGATGTCCACCCGAGGCGTTCGGGACGTGAGCGCCTCGTACCGTTCGACGACGGGCACCCAGAAGCCGGAGAAGATCACCACCTGGTCCACGTCCGCGGCCCGCCACCGGTGCAGCAGGTCACCGACCGCGGCGTCGTCGAGCGCCGGCATCTGATCACGCACCATGCGCTGGGCGGCCACCGCGAGCTTGAAGTTCCCTCTGAAGGCCAGCTTGGCGGCCCTCAGCCGGTCGAGTTCGTCGGGTCGCAGCAGCCGCTCGAACACCTCCACGCGCACCTCGATCCCGAGGGCACGCAACCGACCCGCCAGGATGAGGGCCGGTACGTGGGTGCCGAGCGTGGCGCCCGACGTCAGCAGCACAGTGGCCATCGATGCTCCGATCGTCGGGAGTCAGGTGACGAGACTCGGGGCGCCGGCCGTCGCGACGAGCAGGTCGCCCACCTGCGCTTCGAGGGCGACCCGGGCCGCGTCGTCCGGGGCGAACACGGCGAGAAAGAGCCGCCCACGGGGCGGGGTGAGCGTCCCCGAGGCCAGCGGCAGCACCCCCGGCTCGTCGCCGCGAAACAGCAGCTTCGCGTCGTCCAACGCGGACACCAGCCTGGCCACCGTGTCGCCGGGCCGCACCGGCGTCGTGCGGCAGCGCAACCAGGAGCGCAGGCCGACCGTCCGGGCCCGCCGGTCGAGGTGCAGGTTCAGCAGGCCCATCGATCGTCGGGCGTTGATCTCCAGCACCGGTACGACCGTGCCGTCGCCCAGCCGCAGTCCGTCGACGCAGACCGGCCCGGTGTAGCCCTCGGCCGCGAGCGCCGTCCCGACCCGCGCGATCACCTCCCGGTGCGCGGTGGTGTCGAGGCTCGCGTGCTGATCCGCGGGGAGCGGACCGGAGCCGCGGTAGGCGAACTCGGCGTTGTCGACGTGCTGTACGCCCCGCCACCGCACCGCGCCGCTCGGGTCGACCTCAAGGTGGGTGGAGAAGCTGGACGCCTCCGCGAAGAGGGGTTGCACCAGCAGCTCCACCCGAGCCCCGCGCGCGACCTGCCGCTCCAGGTGCCGGACGACCGTGTCCAGCACCCGAGGGTTGCCGACCCGCAGGGCGCCCCGGCCGGCGACCCCGTACGGATCCTTGAGCACGACGTCGTCCGGCGCGTCCTGCACCAGCCGCCGCACCTGCCGGGGCGTGGTGGCCAGGACCGCGGCGCCGGGCAGGCCGGCGTCCCGAACCAGGTCGTTCGACCAGACCTTGGAGTTGACGCGGGCGACGACCTCGACGGGGGGAACCGTGGCACGCAGGCCGAGTCGGCGCACCGCCACGGAGGTGTCCGGCCGGACGGCGTAGAACGCCGCGGCCCACCCGGACATCTCCGGCAGGGACGTGCCACCAGCCGACGCCAGCCGCTCCTCCACGGTGGCGTCCTGGTGACCCGGCACGGCCGCGACCCGTGGTGCGATGCCGGCGACCGCCAGCGCCTCGACCAGGGCCTCGTCCATCGGCTCGGCGGTGAGCAGCAGATCGCCCGGAGCGCACCCGACCGCCAGCAGCTCGTCCATGCCGCGACGTCCCCGGCTGCCACCTGCCGCCGGGCCGGCGGGCAGCCCGGCGAGATCCTCCGGCCGCCACGCCGCCTCCGCGTCGAACGAGCCGAAGTGAACGGTCCCGCTCACCTCACCGACCATCGCCGTCGAGGGCGAAATGGCAGAACGCCTTCACCGACTCCAGGTGGATGCTGTCCAGCGACTCGAAGTCGATCTCGACGTCGAACTCCTCCTCGACGGCGAGCAGGAACGTGATCATGTGCAGCGAGTCGATTCCGAGGTCGAGCAGCAGATTCGTGTCCGCCGTCACCTCCTGGGCCAGCGCCGGATCCTCCAGAACCCGCGCGAGCAGGACCGCCATGCGGGTGACCACCTCTGCCATGCGTTCACTCCCCGCTCAGGTAGAGAAGGATGCACTTCGAGCACACCGGCATGAGGCCGCTGTCGCGCAGGATGCCGCGGACCCGGGTGAACCGCTCGCTCTGCCAGATGTCCTGCATGGACTGCTCGCTCAGGTCGCCGATGACGAACTCGGGGAAGAACTTGCACGAGCTGACCCGGCCGTCGGCGTGGATCTCGATCCGGTTGGACACCGCCAGGCAGCGGCTGCGCCGCTGGGCGGGACGGGACGTGCCGCGGATGAAGTCGTCGATCTCATCCTGCTCGACCTGCGGCTGGTAGCGCACCCGCAGATCCCACACCCGGCTCGCCAGCCGGGCCATCGACTCCTTCAGCACCGGCAGGTACTGCTCGGGCAGCGCATAGGTGTACGAGTGCCACGTCGGCTTGTCGCCCGGCTCCGGCGGGTTGAGCCACGAGAACGACTCCTCGTAGAGCCGGTCCATCGCCGACGCCGTCTCCGGGCTGATGTACCAGGGCAGCAGCCAGTAGACCGAGTTGAAGCCGGTCTGCTCGGCCCACTCGGTGAACTCGTACATGCGGCCGACCATGTCCTCGCTGACCATGCACGCGACGGACAACTCGCCCTGGTACTCGCCGCGCCGTTGGAGGTCGAGCATCGCCTCGACGTTGCGCAGGGTGCGCCGGAACGATCCCTTGCCCCGCAACGCCTCGTGCTCCGGCTCGAAGCCGTCCAGGCTGACCAGCAGGTTGAGTCGTGGCCCGATGGCCAGCAGGTGTTCGGCGTTGCGCTCCATCAACAGGCCGTTGGTGCACATGTTGACGACTCGCGGCACGGCGCCCAGCAGCTTGGCGATCTCTCCGAACCGGGAGTGCATCAGGGGCTCACCGCCCCACAGAAAGACCTTCGCCTGCTCGGGCGCGGTCGTCTCCAGCACGTCCCGGACGACGTCGAGGTCGAGTTCGGAACGCCTGCGCTGGCTGTCGTAGTTGTGGAAGAACCCCTGCTCATTCCACTGGAAGCAGTGGTGACACCGCAGATTGCACCGGTAGGTCAGCTGCATGCTGACCTCCTGCGGCAACGCGGTGGCGTAGAGGGGGTCCGCCGCCAGATTGCGGCGCGTCGCCGACCGGATCGCCACCGTCCGGCGCAGATCGTGCAGTTCCCCGGACGTGAAGACCTTGTTGGTACGTGGGTAGGACATGCAGGCTCCCCGCTCGTCTGCCACGAAACGGTCACTCCTGCGCGGGGCAGGGGACATCGCTTCGCCAGATTCGTGATTGGATCGGGGGCCGTTCGCATCCCTACATGCGCACGAACCCCCGGTATCACACAAGGAACCGGCGGCGGCAGTCCGACGTGGATGTGAGTGTCCTGCTCACCCCCCGCCACGGGTCGTTCACCACACTGACACATGAGGTCTTCGTCGTAAACCCCGCGTGCTCCGCCTTTCGGCCACTCGGATGCGCCTCAGCGCAGGGCGCGGAACAGCAGCAGGTAGGCGCAGTAGCCCAGCGGCACCAGCAGGAAGCAGATCAGGAACCCGAGCGGCAGGTACCGGGGTGGGGTGCCGGCGACCATGGCGGGTCTCCCCCATCGGCCCAGCACCAGGTACCCGCCGAAGAACGCCAGCGCCGGCAGCCCCGCACAGATCCACGCGCCGAGGGTGAAGCCGTCGACCAGGCCGACCCCGGAGGCGAGCACGAGGGTCAGCATGAGCACCCCCGCCGCCGCCCCGCACGCGGCGTAGACGGCGACCGCCCGCGCCAGCGGCGACCACGTCGGCAGCAGCGCCGGCCGTTGGGCAAGCAGCTCGGCCTGCTGCCCGTGCCGGTCGGCCTCGTCGGCCATCCGCCGGGCCAGCTCCAGCTCCACCACCGGGTCGACCGCCGCCGCCCGCTGCGCCGGCACCCCGGCGCCCGCCGGGCTCACCGCCGTCGGCAGCGCCAGCGGCGACTGCACGACCGGCAGCTCGGGGTACGCCCCGACACCCGCCCGCCCCGGCACGCCGGCTGCGCCGGCGGACCCGCCGTCCCCCGATCCGCTGACGATGGGCGAGCCAGACCCCGCCGGTGAACCAGGCCAGGTGGCGGGGTCACCGGCCGGGCCGGACCCCGTCGGCGAGCCAGGCCGGGTGCCCGGGTCACCGGCCGAGCCGACCGGCGGCGGCGAGCCGGGCCAGGTGGTGGCCGCCCCGGTTGCCGGCGGGCGGGGCGGGACGCCCGTACTCGTTCCCGGCGCGTCGTTGCCCGGTGCGGCGGTCGGGCCGGCCGGTGGCTGGTCGATGCCGATCGCGCGGCCGAGCTGGTCGAGGCGGTGGCCCTGGGCGGTCAGCCGCTGGTGCAGGTAGTCGGCGGCGGCGTGCAGGTCACGGCGGCGCTCGGACTCGGCTGCGGCGTCCCGCTCGCCGGCGCGGCGGTGCTCGGCGAGCTGTCGGGCCAGCGCCGCGTACTCCTCGAAGGACACTGTCAACGCTCCCCGTGCGGCTCGTGCCCGTCGCGGGCGAACGGCACGATCAGCCTGGTGCGCTGGTCGTGCCGGTCGACCAGCAGCGCCCGGTCGGCGCGCGGCGTGTAGGCCAGGTCGTGCACCCCGAGGTGCAGGGCCAGCTCGGCGCCGGGCACGTTGAGCGCGACGAGGCAGGCGACGTCGTCGCGGTTCTGGGTGCCGCCGAGGTCGTCGGAGAGCCGCCGCAGGCCGCGCCACCAGCCGAGCAGGTGCACGCCCTGGGCGGGGCCGTGGCGCAGCAGCGTACGCAGGTCGTCCAGGCCGGAGCGGAACGTGACCGGGTCGGCCGCACCGAGGACCGGAGCGGCGGCGTCCATCCCGAACACCACCAGGTATTCGCGGCCGGCCGGCTCGGCGGCCAGCGTGGCGATCCGGTCGCGCAGCCCGGCCGCGTCGAGGCGGTGCACCGGGTGACCGGCGGCCCGCAGCGCGGCCTCGGTCTCGGCCGCGATCGGGTCGGCGGCGGTGACCAGGGAGGCCACCTGGAACCGGGCGTCGCCGGGGGTGTGTTGACGGGCCAGGCTCAGCGCGGCGGCGCGCAGCACGTCCGCGCCGGCCGGTGCGGTGCCCACCACGGCGAGGTGCCGGCCGGGGGTGGAGTCCATCAGGAACAGCGCCGTGGTGCCGTGCACGTCGACCGTCCGGCCGACCAGCGCCATGGGGCGTCGGCCACCGGGGCGCAGCCCGGCGAAGGTGGGATCGTCCTCGACGCGCGCCGCCTCGTACCCCTTGAAGACCGCCGGGGCCCGCGAGCCCGGCGGGCGGGCCTGCCACAGCTCGTGGCGCAGCGCGGCGAGGTCGGCCGCGGCGGCGTGCGCGTCGGGGAAGCGCAGCACGGTGTCGGCACCGACCGCGCCGGCGGCGGTGTTGACCACGGCCGAGCCGATCGGCAGGGCCGCGGCGGCGTCGTTGAGCTGGTCGAGGACACCGCCGCCGCCGGGCAGCGCCACCCGCAGCGCGAACTGCCCGAAGATCGCCTCGGCCCGACCGTAGAGCGCCTCGATGCCGGTCATGCTCTGACTGGCCAGCACCAGGTGGATGCCGTACGAGCGGCCCTTGCGGGCCAACTCCTCCAGCAGGTCGACGGATTCGCGGGCCAGCGCGTCGTTGCCAGCGAGCAGCACGTGGAACTCGTCGATGACGGCCACGATGCGCGGCAGCGGATTGTCCCGTGGCAGGTCGGCGAGCTTGGTGACGCCGTGCCGCTTCAGCGCGGTGGCCCGGCGCTGTGCCTCCCGGCGCAGCTCGCGCAGCACGGCGAGGCCGTACTCGCGGTCGGATTCGATGCCGACGGCACGGGCGTGCGGCAGCCAGGACGGGTCACGCCCGGTGGGCACGAACTCGGTGAAGCTGACGCCCTCCTTGAAGTCGAGCAGGTAGAGCTGCAACTCGGCCGGCGAGTAGCGCGCGGCCAGTCCGTACAGGACGTCGAGGAGGAAGACGGTCTTGCCGGCGCCGGTGCGCCCGCCGACCAGCCAGTGCGGGGTGGCGTCGTCGAAGGCGACCGTCAGCGCGGTGTCGAAGGCGACCGTCAGCGCGGTGTCGAAGGCGACCGTCAGCGGCGCGGGGCCGGCCCGGCCGACGACGGTGCGCAGCCCGTTGGCCGCGGACTCGGCCCAGCGCCGCTCGGGCAGCAGCTCGGCGAAGGGCAGCGCCTCGGCACGGCGGGCGGCGGCGCCGAGGTGCTCGGCGAGCGCGCGGACCGAGGCCGGCGGCGGGTCGCCGTCGAGCAGCACCGGGGCGGCGAGACCGCTGCCGTCGACGCTGAACGGGACGCCGGGCGGGTCGCCGACGTGCGCGTACCCCTCGCTGATCCGGAGGGCGGTGGTGCTGCCCAGCGGCGGTGCGGTCTCGCCGGGCAGCCGGGACGGATGGCCGGCGAGGAGCACGCAGACGGCGGCGGCCGGGCCGGCGTGGGTGAGCGCGGCGAGCCGGGCCAGCTCGCGCGGCGGCGGGGCGGCGGTGGCGACCACCAGCAGCAACTGCCGGGTGGAGGGATCGGCGTGCTGGGCGGCGCGGGCGTGCCGTTCGGCGGCGGTCAGCAGGGCGGCCACCTCGGATTCGCTGGTGGCCGGCGGGTCGAGCACGCCGGCGTCGAGCAGCGGGCGCAGCGGGCCGAAGGTGGCGCCCAGCGCGGCGGTGTCGATGCCGGTGACCCGGACCCGACCGGGTGGCGCGGTCGCGACCAGCCGCAGCACCAGCGCCCGCAGCAGCGCGGCGACGCGCCCGTCCCGGGCGTCGGTGTCCAGTGCCAGGTGGTGGCCGCCGCCGAGCGGCAGCAGGACCGGGAAGCCGCCGTCCGGAGTGGACGCCTCGCCGATGCGCACCGCGGCCGGTGTGTCGGTCAGCGCGGTGGCGCCGGGGGTGGGGGTGGCCAGCGCGCCGCCGAGGCGCGCGAGTCGGGCCACGAGGTCGCCCCCGCCCGCCTGCGCCGGCGGAGCAGGCGCCGCGCCGAGCACGCCCCGGGCGGCATCCAGGTGTACGCGGGCCGCCCGGTGGGCGGTGACCGCCTGCCCGTACGCCGACGCGAGCCTGCCCACGCTCTGCCTCCCACGCCACGGCCGTCCGGTTCGCCGAAACCCTAACGGACAGCGGTGACACCGGGACAGTAGCGACCCGCGCTTTCGCGGCGGCCGACGCCGTGACACGCCCACAGCGCGCCGGGCCAGCGACGTTCACAGTTGTCGATTAAGTTGGCGGTGCGTACACCCGATGGAGGGAGTCCACCTCGTGCGACGAGTCCTCACGGCGGCCACCGCCGCCCTGACCCTCACCACCGCCGGCACCATGCTCACCGGCGCACCCGCCCCGGCCGCCCCGACGGGCTGGGGCCGGCCCGTCGTCTCGGTCGCGCCGCAACCCGGCGCTCCCGGCCTGGGCGACACCTACTACCCCGACTACGGCAACGGCGGCTACGACGTCTCGCACTACGACGTCCGGCTGCGCTACGACCCGGCCACCGACCGGCTCACCGGCACCACCACCATCCTCGCCACCGCGACACAGGACCTCTCGGCGTTCAACCTGGACTTCCTGCTCGACGTCGAGTCGGTGCGGGTCAACGGCTGGGAGGCCGGCACCGCCAGGGCGGGCACGCACGAGCTGGTGGTCACGCCAACCCGCACGATCACCCGGGGCCAGCAGCTCACCATCGTGGTGCGCTACGACGGCATCCCGTCGGAGACCCTGGTCGGCGGCTACACCGGTTGGACGCGCACCGACGACGGGGCGCTCGCGGTCAACGAGCCCGAGTCGGCGTGGTGGTGGTTCCCGAGCAACGACCACCCGCTGGACAAGGCCACCTTCGACATCTCCGTCTCGGTGCCCACCGGCGTCGAGGTGATCAGCAACGGCGTGCAGCCCCGTCCGCCGGCGGCCGAGGCCGGCAATCGCACCCGGTGGATCTGGCGGACCACCTCCCCCACCGCCACCTACCTGGCCTTCATGGCGATCGGTCAGTACGACATCGTCACCGACACCACGCCGGGCGGTCAGCCGGTGATCAACGCGTACAGCACCTCGCTGGGGGCGCTCGGGCCGGCCGCGCGGGCCAGCATCGAGCGGACCGGCGAGATCATCGACTGGGAGAGCGGGATCTTCGGCCCGTACCCGTTCGAGGCGCGAGGTGGCGTGGCCGGGCCGGTGGACGGCATCGGCTTCGCCCTGGAGACGCAGACCCGCCCGGTGTACGGCCCGGGTTTCTGGCGTCGCGGCGCCAACACGTACGTGGTGGCCCACGAGAACGCCCACCAGTGGTTCGGTGACTCGGTCTCGGTGGCCGAGTGGCGCAACATCTGGCTCAACGAGGGCTTCGCCTCGTACGCCGAGTGGCTCTGGTCCGAGGAGCAGGACGAGGGCACCGCGCAGGAGGTCTTCGACTTCACCTACGCCAGCTACCCGGCCGACGACGAGTTCTGGCAGGTGCTGCCCGGTGACCCGGGCGCGGACCGGGTCTTCGACAACGCGGTCTACGACCGGGGCGCGATGACCCTGCACCAGCTCCGGCTGGCCGTCGGCGACGACGCGTTCTTCGCGATCCTGCCGGCGTGGACGGCCGAACACCGGCACGGCAACGGCACCATCGAGGAGTTCCAGGCCCTGGCTGAGCGCATCTCCGGTCTGGACCTGGACGAGCTGTTCACCACCTGGCTGTTCACCGCGGGCCGGCCCGACGTGGCCAGCGCCGCCCGCAAGGCCGCGCCGCCGGCCGAGCCCAAGTCGTGGGCCAAGATCCGCGAGTCCCACGAGTTGCTGTCGCACTAGCGGCAGTCGTCACCCGCAAGGCCCGTCGCCCAGGCGGCGGGCCTTGCGGCGTTTCCCGCTGGTCCCGCCGGAGCGATCTCACCTGCCAACGCAGCGTCCCCCGTCGCCCCTCCCCCACGCGTCCTTTGCTCTGCTTCAACGGACGCAACACCGGTTGTCCGACTATCGGACGGGCGGTGTTGCGTGGAGTGAAGCAGAGCAAAGGACGCGCGAGGGAGGCTGACCTCCGGGTCGGAGTCGTCGCCAGCGGCCGGATTCAGGCGGGCGGCTCAGGACGCCGGCGCCACCGGACGGCCCACGGTCGCCGGGGACCCGGCCGCCTCGGCCGTGCTCGCCTCGACGGCGCGGATGTGCCGGTAGGCGAACCACAGCGGCGGGAACGCCCCGACCGCGAAGGACAGGTCGATGAGTGTCCAGAACCACGGGATGTCCCGGATCGGGCCGCAGATCAGCGCCAGCGGAACGATCCCCGCGCAGGCGATCATGCCGACCTGCACCACCCAGACGTTGCGCACCGGGTCACGCAGCGGCCCCCAGAACGCCACCGCCAGCACCAGGTGGGCGAAGGCCAGCCAGTCGGTGCCGTAGAGCAGGAACGGGTAGTCCTGCCCCGCCGTCACGAGTCCGGTGTGGACCCGCTCGATCCAGTCGACCAGCGCCGGCATCTGCCCGGCGAGCGGGTCCAGCGCGCGCAGCAGCCAGCGCACCTCGATCTCCAGCGGGAAGGCGGTGGCACCGCTCAGGAAGAGGCCGATCAGCACGATCCACAGCCACCGACGCGTACGCCGCAACCGCTCCTCGATGTCCATGACCGCAGCGTAACGATGATCTTGGCGCCGGTTCGTCCCGCCAGCGGTGACCGCTGTCTCACCGGCGCCCGGCCGGCGTGCCAGGTACCTGTCACGCCGGCCGGACGGCTCCGGGAACTCCTCAGCGAACGGCGAGTCACCGAACGGCGAGTCAGCGAACGGCGAGCGGCTGCGCGGCCGGGCCGACCGGCGCCGGCAGCGCACCGGCACCACCCAGGTAACCGTGGATCGCGGCGGCCGCCGCGCGCCCCTCGGCGATGGCCCACACGATCAGCGAGGCGCCCCGGTGCATGTCCCCGGCCACGAACACGCCGTCGGCGTCGGTCTGCCAGTCGTCCCGGGCGTCGACGGCGCCCCGCGCGTTGCGGGTCACCCCGAACTGCTCCAGCAGCGGCTGCTGCTCGGTGCCCTCGAAACCGATCGCCAACAGCACCAGGTCCGCCGGCAACTCCCGCTCGGAGCCCGGGACGACGGTGACCATCCGCCGGCCGTCGCGCTTCTCGACGGTCACCTCGGCGATCCGCACCGCGCGCACCTGACCGGTGCCGTCGTCCACGAACTCCTGCACCGCCACGGCGAAGACCCGCTCGCCACCCTCCTCGTGCGCCGGGTAGCTGCGCAGGATCCACGGCCAGGTCGGCCACGGGTCCCGGGCCTCGTCGCGCTCGTGCGGCGGCTGCGGGTACAGGTCGAGCTGGTGTACGCCGGCGGCGCCCTGCCGGTGGGCGACGCCGAGGCAGTCGGCCGCCGTGTCCCCGCCACCGATGATCACCACGTGCTTGCCGGCCGCGTCGATCGGGGTGCCGTCCGGCAGCACCGCGCGGGCCGCCCGACCCTCGCCGGTGACCGCCACGCCAGGCCCGCCGCCGGCCGCCGTGGCGACCGCGCGATTCGCCGCGACCAGGTGCGCCATCGCCTGGTGTACGCCCCGCAGCGCCCGCCCCGGGGTCTCCGGGGTGTCCCGGCCCTGCAAGGCCCCGCAGGCCAGCAGCACCGCGTCGTGCTCGGCGCGCAACTGCTCGGCGGTGACGTCGAGGCCGACGTTCACGCCGGTGCTGAAGCGCACCCCCTCGGCGGCGAGCTGCGCCAACCGGGCGTCGATGTGCCGCTTCTCCAACTTGAAGTCGGGGATGCCGTACCGGAGGAGGCCGCCGATCGCGTCGTCGCGCTCGTACACCGTCACGGCGTGACCGGCGCGGGCCAGTTGCTGGGCGGCGGCCAGGCCGGCGGGCCCGGAACCGACCACGGCGACCGACCGGCCCGACGGCGCCGGCACCGGGCGCGGGATGAACCCGCGCGCCGCGGCCGCGTCGGCGATCTCCACCTCGACCTGCTTGATGGTGACCGGCTGGCCGCCGGCGATACCCAGCACGCAGGCCGCCTCGCAGGGCGCCGGGCAGAGCCGGCCGGTGAACTCCGGGAAGTTGTTGGTGGCGTGCAACGACTCCACCGCGGCGTCCCAGTTGCCGGTGCGGACCAGGTCGTTCCAGTCCGGGATGCGATTGCCCAGCGGGCAGCCGTCGTGGCAGAACGGGATGCCACAGTCCATGCATCGCGTGGCCTGCTCGCGGATGAGTTCCTCGCCGGCCGGCGGGTACACCTCCCGCCAGTCGCTGATCCGTACCGGCACCGGGCGGCGGGCCGGCAGCCGCCGGTCGTAGCGCAGGAAACCGTTCGGGTCAGGCACGTGCCACCTCCTGGGCAGCCACCCGCGGGGCGGGCGGCACCGGCATCGCCGGCACAGCGGGCGCGGTCAGTTCTGTCATGACCGCGTCGTCGACGTCGCGGCCGGCTGCTTCGGCGGCCCGCATGATCTCCAGCACCCGGCGGTAGTCGCAGGGTACCACCGCGGTGAACTCGGACACCGCCTCCGGCCAGCGCTTGAGCAGCTCCTCGGCGACCGCCGACCCGGTCTCGGCCACGTGTCGCTGCACCAGTTCGTGCAGCAGCGTCTGCTCCTGCTCGCCCAGCGGCGCCAGGTCGACCAGTTCCGTGTTCACCCGCGCGGTGTCCAACAGGTGCACGAACGCCGTCCCGCCGGACATGCCGGCGGCGAAGTTGCGGCCGGTCGCGCCGAGCACCACCACCGTGCCGCCGGTCATGTACTCGCAGCCGTGGTCGCCGACGCCCTCGACGACGGCGACCGCGCCGGAGTTGCGGACCGCGAACCGCTCCCCCACCCGGCCGCGCAGGAAGACCTCGCCCGACGTGGCCCCGTACAGGATGGTGTTGCCGGCGATGATCTGATCCTCCGCGCGCTGCCCCGGCTCGGCGTCGGGGTCGAGGAACGGCGCGGCGGCGTCCGGACGGACGATGAGCCGGCCCCCGGAGAGGCCCTTGCCCACGTAGTCGTTGGCGTCGCCGTGCAGACGCAGCGTCACCCCGCGCGGCAGGAACGCGCCGAACGACTGCCCGGCGGTGCCGTGCAGCACAAACTCGACGGTGTCGTCCGGAAGGCCGCCCCCGCCGAAGCGGCGGGTCACCTCGCCGCCGAGCATCGCGCCGACGCTGCGGTGCTCGTTGCGCACCGCGACCTCGACGCGGACCGGCGCACCCTCGGACAGCGCCGGCCGGGCGAGCGCGATCAGCTCGTTGTCCAGAGCGTGCTCCAGGCCGTGGTCCTGGGCGCGCACCCCGCGGCGGGCAGCGCCGGCGGGCAGTTCCGGCAGATGCAGGACGGGTGCCAGGTCGAGCCCGTGGGCCTTCCAGTGCGACACCGCCGGGGCCACGTCGAGCAGTTCGGTCTGCCCGATGGCCTCCTCGATGGACCGGAAGCCCAGCTCGGCCAGGTACCCCCGAACCTCCTCGGCGAGGAACAGGAAGAAGTTCTCCACGAACTCCGGCGTGCCCGTGTACCGCTCGCGCAGCACCGGGTTCTGGGTGGCGATGCCGACCGGGCAGGTGTCCAGGTGACAGACCCGCATCATCACGCAGCCCGAGACGATCAGCGGCGCGGTCGCGAAGCCGAACTCCTCCGCGCCGAGCAGCGCCGCGATCAGCACGTCCCGGCCGGTCTTGAGCTGGCCGTCGACCTGCACGGTGACCCGGTCGCGCAGCTTGTTGAGCAGCAGCGTCTGCTGCGCCTCGGCCAGCCCCAGCTCCCACGGGGTGCCGGCGTGCTTGAGCGAGTTCATCGGGGACGCGCCCGTGCCGCCGTCGTGGCCGGAGATCAGGATGACGTCGGCCTTGAGCTTGGCCACACCGGCGGCGACAGTGCCCACACCCACCTCGCTGACCAGCTTGACGTGCACCCGGGCGGCCGGGTTGACGCACTTCAGGTCGTGCACGAGCTGGGCCAGGTCCTCGATGGAGTAGATGTCGTGGTGCGGCGGCGGCGAGATCAGGCCGACGCCGGGAGTGGCGTGCCGGGTCCGGGCGATCCACGGCCAGACCTTGTTGCCGGGCAGCTGGCCGCCCTCGCCGGGCTTCGCGCCCTGGGCCATCTTGATCTGCAGGTCGTCGGCGTTGACGAGGTATTCGCTGGTGACACCGAACCGGCCGCTGGCGATCTGCTTGACCGAGGAGCGCCGCAGCGGGTCGTGCAGCCGATCGACGTCCTCGCCGCCCTCGCCGGTGTTGGACTTGCCGCCGAGGCGGTTCATCGCGATGGCGAGCGTCTCGTGCGCCTCGGCCGAGATCGAGCCGTACGACATGGCGCCCGTGGCGAACCGCTTGACGATCTCGGTGGCCGGCTCGACCTCCTCGATCGGCACCGCCGGGCGGACCCCGGTGCGCAGGGTGAACAGCCCGCGCAGCGAGCCGGCCTGCGCGGCGAGCGCGTCGACCTTGGCCGTGTACTGGCGGAAGACGTCGTACTGGCGGCTGCGGGTGGCGTGCTGGAGCAGGAAGACCGTCTCCGGGTTGAACAGGTGCAGCTCACCCTCGCGGCGCCACTGGTACTCGCCGCCGACCTCCAGCCGGTCGGAGCCGACGGTGCCGGCCGGCGGCCAGGCCAGCGCGTGCCGGGCGGCCACCTCGGCGTGCACACCGGCCAGCCCGACGCCGCCGATCCGGCTCGGGGTGCCCCGGAAGTAGCGGTCGACCAGCCGGGTGTCCAGCCCGACCGCCTCGAAGACCTGCGCACCGCAGTACGACGAGACCGTCGAGATACCCATCTTCGACATGATCTTCAGGACGCCCTTGCCGAGCGCCTTGGCGTAGTTGCGCACCGCGGCCGCGGGCTGCACGCCGGCCAGCGTGCCCGTGGTGATCATGTCCTCCACGGACTCGAACGCCAGGTACGGGTTGACCGCCGCCGCGCCGTACCCGATCAGCACCGCCGCGTGGTGCACCTCTCGGCAGTCGCCGGACTCCACGATCAGCGCCGCCTGGGTGCGCGTCTGCTCCCGCACCAGGTGCTGGTGCACCGCGGCGGTGAGCAGCAGCGACGGGATCGGCGCGAGATCGGCGTTGGAGTCCCGGTCGGAGAGCACCAGGATGCGGACGCCGTCCTCGATGGCCTCGGAGACGTGCCGGCAGATCTCGATCAGTCGCGCCTTGATCCCGGCGGCGCCCTCGCGGATGCGGTACAGCCCGGAGACCCGCACCGCCTTGAAGCCGGGCAGGTCGCCGTCCTCGTCGATGGAGAGGATCTTCGCCAGCTCGTCGTTGTCGATGATCGGGTGCGGCAGCACGATCTGCCGGCAGCTCGCCGCGCCCGGGTCGAGCAGGTTGCCCTCCGGCCCGATCGTCGACGCCAGGCTGGTCACCAGTTCCTCGCGGATGGCGTCCAGCGGCGGGTTGGTGACCTGGGCGAAGAGCTGGTGGAAGTAGTCGTAGAGCAGCCGCGGCCGGGTGGACAGCGGCGAGATCGGGGTGTCCGTGCCCATCGAGCCCAGCGGCTCCGCGCCGGTACGGGCCATCGGCGCGAGCAGGACCTTCAGCTCCTCCTCGGTGTAGCCGAAGGTCTGCTGGCGGCGGCGCACCGAGTCGTGGGTGTAGACGGTGTGCTCACGGGGCGGCAGGTCGTCCAGCTCGATCAGCCCGGCGTGCAGCCACTCGCCGTACGGCTGCGCGGCGGCCAACTCGGACTTGATCTCGTCGTCGTGCACGATCCGCCCGGCCACGGTGTCGACCAGGAACATCCGGCCCGGCTGGAGTCGCCCCTTCGCGACCACGTGAGCGGGGTCGAGGTCGAGCACGCCCGCCTCGGAGCCGAGCACCACGAGGCCGTCGTCGGTCTGCCACCAGCGCCCCGGGCGCAGCCCGTTGCGGTCCAGCACCGCGCCGACGATCTCGCCGTCGGTGAAGGCCACCGACGCCGGACCGTCCCACGGCTCCATGAGGCTGGCGTGAAAGCGGTAGAAGGCACGCTTGGCCGGATCCATCCCGGGGTCGTTCTCCCAGGCCTCGGGGATCATCATGAGGACCGCGTGCGGCAGGCTTCGCCCGGCCAGGTGCAGCAGCTCCAGAACCTCGTCGAAGTTCGCCGAGTCGGAGGCGGCGGGGGTGCAGACCGGGAAGACCCGCCGGATGTTGCCCGGCACGTTCGGCGAGCGCAGGAGCGCCTCGCGGGCCTGCATCCAGTTGCGGTTGCCCCGGATCGTGTTGATCTCGCCGTTGTGGGCGATGAAACGGTACGGGTGCGCCAGCGGCCAGGACGGGAAGGTGTTGGTGGAGAAGCGGGAGTGCACCAGCGCGATCGCGCTCTCCACCCGCTCGTCACGCAGGTCGGGGTAGAACGCCGGCAGCTGGTCGGGCGTCAGCATGCCCTTGTAGACCATGGTGCGGCTGGACAGCGACGGGAAGTACGCCGGCACGCCCCGCTCGGCGGTCTCCCGCTCGGCCTGCTTGCGCAGGCAGAAGGCCACCCGGTCCAGGTCGATGCCGCTCAGGGCGGAACCGGCCGGCCCGGCGGGCGAGTCGGTGAGGCGGTGGGCGGCCACGAAGACCTGCCGCACCCGGGGCATGGCCGCCAGGGCGGTGTCGCCGAGCCCCTGCGGCTCGATCGGCACGTCCCGCCAGCCGAGCAGGTCCGCGCCCTCGACCAGCGCGTACTTCTCGACCACCCGGCGGGCACGGGCCTCGGCAGCGTCGTCGTCGGGCAGGAACACCAGGCCCGTGGCGTACTCGCCGGCCGGTGGCAGCGTGACGTCGGCGACCGCGCGCAGGAACGCGTCCGGGACCTGGATCATGATGCCCGCGCCGTCGCCGGTGTTGGGCTCCGCGCCCCGGGCACCCCGGTGGTCCAGGCGGCAGAGCGCACCGAGCCCGTTGGCGACGACCGCGTGGGACCGTCGGCCGTGCATGTCCGCCACGAAGGCCACCCCGCAGGCGTCGTGCTCCTGCGCCGGGTCGTAGAGGCCCTGGGCGGGCGGATGGGGGCCGGGCGTCGGGGACGCCTGCGGGCTGTGCGGGTGCGGCTGTGTCATGTCCGCGTACGGCTGAGCCACCGGGCCTCCTGTCGTCACTCAGGTTGGATCATGGTGGGGACGACGTCGGCCCGTGGGTCTGTTGAGTCTACGTTAGGGCTGGGGGCACAAGGCCACTCAAGATTGATCACACCGTCCAGAGTCTGGGACGTGTAGTCTCGCGCGGTGGATTCGGTACACAAGGACATCTTCGACCGGTTGGAACGTTTCTACGACGCGGTGCCCCGCGACGTCGCCGGCGCCGAGGAGCACGGCGGGTTGGTGCTGTTCGTCCGCGAGGGTGCCGGTTGGCCGTTCTACGCCCGGCCCCGGATCGGCGCCACCGAGGCGCCGTCCCTGGCCGACGTGAGCTCGGTGCGGGAGCGCCAGCGGGAGCTGGGCCTTCCGGAGGCCTTCGAGTGGGTGCACGAGACGACCCCGGAGCTGCTGGCGGTGGCCCGCTCGGCGGGGCTGAACGTGCTGGAGGCCCCGCTGATGGTCCTCGACGAGACCGCGCTGCCCGACCCGGCGACGCTGTCCGACGTACCGGTGCGGGTTCTGGCGGCGGACTCGCCCGACTTCGCCGCCGACGTGGCCGCCCGGCGGGCGGTGGCGGCCGTGGCGTTCGGCGCCGCCGGCACCGCGACCGGCCCGGCCGGGCCGGCCGAGCGCGACGCGGCGGTCACCGAGTTGGAGCTCGCCGCGCTGGATGAGGAGCGGGCCCGGATCGCCGACGGCCGGCGGATCTCCGCGCTGGCCGGGACGCCGACCGAGGGCGCGCTGGCCAGCGGCATGGCGATGCGGGTGGACGACGTCGCGGAGATCGCCGGGGTAGCCACCCTGCCGGCCGCGCGCCGTCGCGGCATGGGCGCCGCGCTGACCGCCACCCTCGCCCGCGAACTGCTCGCCGCCGGCACCGACCTCGTCTTCCTCTCCGCGGGCAGCGAGGAGATCGCACGGGTCTACCTGCGGGTCGGCTTCCGCCGCATCGGCACCGCCTGCATCGCCGAACCCGCCGCCCTGATCCCCTGAACCGCGCGGTTTCCCAGAGCCACGCGGTTTCCCAGAGCAACGCGGTTTGCAGAGCAACGCGGACGGTCAGGCCGGCGGACGCCACTGCGCCGCGGAGGCGGCGGCGCTGGAGAGCAGCCGCGAGTTGATGGTGCCGAGCGCGGCGTCGCGGGCGCGCAGCGCCAACCGGCCCCGGGTCTGGAGCACCGCCGACATGCGCCGGGTCTGGCGGACCACTGTCGCCGCCCGGGGACGGCGCACCCGGTCGTACGTCTGCACGGCGTCGGGCAGGCGGGCCTCGCGCAGCAGCGAGGCGAGCGTCGCGGCGTCCTCGAAGGCGAGGCAGGCGCCCTGGCCGAGGTGCGGCGGCATGGCGTGCGCCGCGTCGCCGAGCAGCACCACCCCGCCCGGCCCGACTCCGAAGCCGTAGGCGCGGGGCAACGGGCGCAGCTCACGGACCTCCTGCTGCACCAGGTCGCTCGGGTCGGTGGCGTCGAGCAGCGCGGCGATCGGTGCCGGCCAGCCGGCATACCAGCGGCGCAGGAGGGCGAGCTGGGTCTCCGGCGGCTCGGGGCGGGGAGCGCCGGCGGCGGTGGCCACCCAGTAGATGCCACCCCGGCTGGAACCGCCCGAGGAGCCACGCTCGCCCAGCGAGGCGGCCACGAACCGGTAGCCCGCGCCGAGAACCTCGCCGGCGATCGGCTGGTCGGCGGGCAGCCGGGGCGCCCGGTACCAGGGGATGACAGCCCGCCAGGCCGCGCAGCCGGAGCTGACCACGCCGGACTCGGGGGCCAGTTGGCGACGGATGACGCTGTCCGTGCCGTCCGCGGCGACCACCAGGTCGGCCTCGATGGTGTGCCGTCCGTCGCTCACACCCGGGCGTTCGCCCGGCTCGACGCGAACGTGGCGCACGGTCACCCCGGTACGCAGCTCGACCCGGTCACCGAGGCCGGCGATCAACGCGTCGTGCAGATCCTCCCGGTGCACCACCACCGGCATCCGGTCGGCCGGCGTCGGCCGGGGTTGCACCAGCCAGTGCCCGTCCGGGCGGCGGACCCCACCGTCGGGCAGCGGGGTGGCGATGGCGGCCAGACCGGCGCCGAGGCCGAGGGCCTGCAACGCGCGGACGCCGTTGGGCCAGAGCACCACGGCGGTCGGCTCGGGGCGGACCCGCTCGGCGCGGTCCAGCAGGGTGACCTGCCAACCGGACCGGGCCAGCGCGCCGGCGACCGCGAGGCCTCCGACCCCGGCGCCGACCACCACCGCGCTTCGCATCGGTGCCGCCCCCGCTCAGCTGTCCCGGTCGGCGGGGCGTACGCCGGCGGCGTCGGCCCGGTCCTCGTCGCGCGCCTCGCGCGGGTCATCCGCCGGCCCGTCGGCGCGGGCGCTGGCTGCCTCGTCGTCGGTCGCCTCGTCGTCGAGCGGCTCGGCGCCCTCGGGGCGTACGTCGTCGGCCGCCTCCGGCGGCGCCACGCCGGTGTTCCGCCAGGTGTCGTACTGCTCCTCGCTGACCACCCGGTAACCCTCCGGGGCAGCGGCGCGCGCGCCGGTCTGGCCTTCGGAGACGTCGACCTGGGACAGGTCGGACGTGGTGGGCGGCGTGGGCGTGGCGGCCGGGCCGATCGGGATCAGGTACTCCCGGGGGCCGCGGACCCGCACGAAGTAGATCAACGCGCCGAGGAAGACCAGGGCGGCCGTCCAGACGTTGAGCCGTACGCCGAAGATCTGGTTCGCCTCGTCGGTGCGCATCAGCTCGATCCAGAACCGGCCGGCGGTGTAGCCCATCACGTACAGCGCGAACGCCCGGCCCCGCCCGAGCCGCAACCGCCGGTCCAGGATGAGGACCAGCGCGACCACGCCCAGGTTCCACAGCGCCTCGTAGAGGAACGTCGGGTGGTAGAGGCCGGGTTCGAGGATCGGCTGCCCGGCGTCGTCCCGCAGCGCGTGCCCCGGGTTGTCCGGGTCCATCCGGTGGATCTCCAGGCCCCACGGCAGCGTCGTGCGGCCACCGAACAGCTCGTTGTTGAACCAGTTGCCGAGCCGCCCGACGGCCTGGGCCAGCGGCAGCCCGGGCGCGAGCGCGTCGGCCACCACGCTGAACGGGATGCCCAGCTGGCGGGCGGCGATCCACACGCCGATGGCCCCACCGGCGACGGCGCCCCAGATGCCGAGACCGCCCTCCCAGATGGCGAACGCCTTCATCGGCTCGCCACCGGCGCCGAAGTACTTCTCCGGAGAGGTGATCACGTGGTAGATCCGGGCGCCGATGATGCCGGTCGGCACCGCCCACACGGCGATGTCGAGCACCGCGCCGGGCGCGACGCCGCGCTGACGCAGACGGCGTTCGGTCACCCAGCAGGCCAGCACGATGCCGGCGATGATGCACAGCGCGTACGCCCGGATCGGGACCGGCCCGAGCTGCCATACCGCGGTGCTGGGACTGGGCAGGGCCGCCTGGGGGGACAGCGAGGCGATGGTCACGGGTGCACACGCTACCGCTGCGCACCCCCGCAGCGGCACCCCGGGCCGCCGTGCGCGGATCCCGATGACTTCTGGTTTGCGCCGCCGTACGCTCTTTGTCCATGAGCGCGCTCACCTGGGCGGTCGCCGCGGTCGTCACCGACGCCGCCGGCCGGGTGCTGCTCTGCCGCCAGGGCCGGGGCCAGCGCCGTTACGCGTTGCCCGGCGGCCGGCTGCGCCCGGCGGAGAGCCCGGTGCGGGCGGCGCTGCGCGACATCCGTGCCGAGACCGGCTGGGAGATCGACCTGGTCGACCTGGTGGGCGTCTACCACCTCGACGGCCCGACGACGCACACGCGAGCCGGGCGGGCCGGCCCGCTGCCGGACATCCTGGTGCACGTGTTCCGCGCGCGTGTCGCCGAGGGCCGGCCGAGTGCCGACCCGCCGCCGGGCTGCCGGCTGTCCTGGCACGCCCCCGGGGTGCTGCCCGAGGCCGTCACCCCGCTCACCCGGGCGGCCGTCACCGACGGGCTCGCCGGCCGCTCCGGCGTCCTGCGCCGCGTCTCCTGGGCGCTCGACACCGTCACCCCCACTCCGCCGGGCCGCCCCACCGGGGAGGGCCAACCTGCCACGCAGGCCCGGCCGATCGCGGATCGCGATGAGCGGTCGGGGGCCGGTCAGCCGCCGGAGCAACGCGGCGAGCCGGCAGCGGACCCGTCCCTACTGCCCTGACTCCGCACTGCCGGCAACCGCACTGCCGGACGCCGCACTCACCGCGGCCCGGGCCAGCGGGGGTCACGGGTCGTTGATGCCCGCGCCCTGGGGAGCGCACGCGCCGCAGAGCCGTATACCTGTGAGTCATGAACATGACTCACAGGCATACGTCTCTTCAGCGAAAGGCAGGCCCGGCGCTCATGCCGTCCGTCGCACCGGCCGGCCGAACGAAACCACCGGCCAGCCGAACGGGACCAGCGGTGCAGCGCCCAGCGGCCCGAAGGGCCGGCGTCCGGGCCCGGGGGCCGAGGTCAGCGCGCGGGGTTGCGGACGCCCTCGGCGAGTTCGGCGCTGAGGGTGCGCAGCGCGGCCAGCCCCTCGGCCTCCGAGGAGGCGTCGAGCACACAACGGACGAGCGCGCTGCCGACGATCACCCCGTCGGCGTACCCGGCGACGGTGCTGGCCTGCGCTCCGGTGCCCACGCCCAGGCCGACACCGACCGGCAGGTCGGTGACCGCGCGAACCCGCGAGACCAACGTGGGGGCGGCGTCGGACGTCCGCGCCCGAGCGCCGGTCACCCCCATCACGGCGGTGGCGTAGACGAAGCCCCGGCAGTTGTCCACGGTCATCGCCACCCGGGCGTCGGTGGACGACGGCGACACCAGGAAGGTGCGGTCCAGGCCGTGCGCGTCCGAGGCGGCCAGCCACTCGGCAGCCTCGTCGGGGATGAGGTCCGGCGTGATCAGGCCGGTGCCGCCGGCGGCGGCGAGGTCGCGGGCGAACACGTCCACGCCGTACCGCTCGATGGGGTTCCAGTAGGTCATCGTGACGACTGGCGCGCCGGTCGCCGCGACCGCCTCGATGATGCGCAGCGTGTCGGACGTCCGGACGCCGCCGGCCAGCGCGATGTCGCTGGCCTTCTGGATTACCGGGCCGTCCATCACCGGATCCGAGTACGGGATCTCCACCTCGATGACGTCGACGCCGGCCTGGACCATCGCCGTCATGGCCGCGATGCTGCCCTCGACGGTCGGGAACCCGGCCGGCATACAGCCGACCAGCACGGCCCGCCCGTCGGCCCGGGCCTTGTCGAAGGCCACCCCGATGCGGCTCATCTCAGTGCTCCTTGTCGAGGATGCCGAAGTAGTCCCCGGCGGTGTGCACGTCCTTGTCGCCCCGGCCGGAGAGGTTGACCACGATGGTGGGCTCCCGGCCCAGCTCGGCGGCCAGCTTCGGAGCCAGCGTGACGGTGCCGGCGAGGGCGTGCGCGCTCTCGATCGCCGGGATGATCCCCTCGGTGCGGCAGAGCAGCTCGAACGCGGCCATCGCCTCGGCGTCGGTGACCGGCAGGTAGCTGGCCCGGCCGGTGTCGTGCAGCCAGGCGTGCTCGGGCCCGACGCCCGGGTAGTCCAGGCCCGCGGAGATCGAGTGCGACTCCAGCGTCTGCCCGTCGGCGTCCTGCAGCACGTACGTGCGGGCGCCGTGCAGCACGCCCGCCGACCCGCCGGTGATGCTCGCGGCGTGCCGACTGGTGGTCACCCCGTCGCCGCCGGCCTCGAAACCGTAGAGCCGCACGTCCTCGTCGGGCACGAAGGCGTGGAAGATGCCCAGCGCGTTGGAGCCGCCGCCGACGCAGGCGGTGACGGCGTCCGGCAGCGCGCCGGTCAGGTCGAGGCACTGCTGGCGGGCCTCGTCACCGATGCCCCGGACGAAGTCACGGACCATCGCCGGGAACGGGTGCGGCCCGGCGGCGGTGCCGATCAGGTAGTGGGTCTCGTCGACGTTCGCCACCCAGTCGCGCATCGCCTCGTTCATCGCGTCCTTGAGGGTGCGCGAGCCGGTGGTGACCGGGACGACTGTGGCGCCGAGCATCCGCATCCGGGCCACGTTGAGCGCCTGCCGCTCGGTGTCGACCTCGCCCATGTAGACCACGCACTCCAGGTCGAACAGGGCGGCGGCGGTCGCGGTGGCGACGCCGTGCTGGCCCGCCCCGGTCTCGGCGATCACCCGGGTCTTGCCCATCCGCTTGGTGAGCAGTGCCTGGCCGAGCACGTTGCGGACCTTGTGGGCGCCGGTGTGGTTGAGGTCCTCACGCTTGAGCAGCACCCGCGCGCCGACCTTCGCGGAGAACCGCCGGGCCTCGTAGAGCAGCGACGGCGTGCCCGCGTAGTCGCGCAGCAGCGCCCCGAACTCGGCCCGGAAGGACTCGTCCGCGATCGCCGTACGCCACGCCCCGTCGAGCTCGTCCAGCGCGGCCACCAGGGCCTCGGGCACGAACCGACCGCCGAAGCGGCCGAAGTGGCCGGCGGAGTCGGGCTGCGAGCCGGCCGCCGGGGCCAGCGCATCGGCGCTCATCGGAAATCCTCTCGGTGGGGCGTCACACCGGCGCGGGTCAGCGCACCGGCCGGGGCGTCGCCGGGTGGTTGCCGGCGTTGACCAGTTCGGCCACCGCCTCGCGTGGGCTCTTCTGGGTGACCAGGCCCTCGCCGACGAGAACCGCGTCCGCGCCCGCGGAGGCGTACCGGATCAGGTCGTGCGGTCCGCGGACGCCGGACTCGGCGATCTTGACGACGCTACTCGGCAGGCCCGGCGCGATCCGCTCGAACACCGACCGATCCACCTGAAGGGTACGCAGGTCACGGGCGTTGACCCCGATCACCTGCGCGCCGGCCTCCAGGGCCCGGTCGGCCTCCTCCTCGTCGTGGACCTCGACCAGCGCGGTCATGCCCAGCGACTCGATCCGCTCCAGCAGGCCCATCAGCACGTTCTGCTCAAGGGCGGCCACGATCAGCAGGACCAGGTCGGCGCCGTGCGCGCGCGCCTCGTGCACCTGGTAGCTGGAGACCACGAAGTCCTTGCGCAGCACGGGCACGGTGACCGCGGCCCGGACGGCGGCCAGGTCGTCCAGCGACCCGCCGAACCAGCGCCCCTCGGTCAGCACGCTGATCGCCCGCGCCCCGCCCGCCGCGTAGTCGACGGCGAGATCGGCCGGATCGGCGATCTCGGCCAGCCGGCCCTTCGACGGCGAGGAGCGCTTGACCTCGGCGATGACCGCCACGCCGGGCTTACGCAACGCAGCGTAGGCGTCCAGCGGCGGCGGCGCCGCCGCGGCCAGCTCACGGATCCGTTCCAACGGAACCTGTTCCTGGCGTCGGGCGACGTCCTCGCGCACGCCAGCCAGAATCTCGTCGAGCACGCTTACGGACGCCGCCTGACCGGCCTCGTCCCCCTCCGCGTGCGCATGCTCAGCAGTCACCAACGGACTCCCCTCTCCGGGTGTCATGGGCCGATGCTAGGGGCAGCCGACCGACGCCGGGAGCCGGGGGTATGGCGCTGCTCACGAAAAGGGCTGCGGCATAATGGCCGACTTGCCGTGAACGGGATGTCACGCAGCGCCACCTCCGGTATCGACCGCCGTCATACGACGGGGGCCCGGCGGCCCCGGTCGAACCGGGCCGACCCATCGATCATGCCACCGCTTCCGGCTCGCCGCCCGACGACAACGACACCGGTCGATGCTGTGAGCAAGCTCAAGGCCGAACGGCCGGTGCCAGATCGCGGGCCTGGCGGGACAGTTGACCGGGCGGTCACCCCGGCGAAACGTCAGCCGGCCAGCATCGTCCTCGGGCAGACTCGATGACGCGCCTGCCCGACCGTCGCCAACTCCTCGTGCGGGGTGACCAATGAGCATTGCCGAGTCGAACCCGAGCATCGGACTGACCACCATCTCCCGGACCGTGGCGTCACTCGCCGTCGGCGTGGTGCACACCCTGGAGCGGGCCGTCGTCGGCGAGGGCCGGATGCGCACGGCGCGCGGCAACGCCTGGGAGGCGGTCTGCGCCGACCGGGCCCGCGCCGACCGACGCGCCGAACTGGACCGCCTGGTGGCCGAACTGACCGCCGCCCGCGCCGTCTCCGCCCGCCCGCAGCGGGAGCGTCAGCCGGTCGGCTGATCAGCCGGCCGTCGGGTCCTCGCCCCGGTCCAACGCGTCCCACGCCTCGGTGGTCCGCCGCCCGGCCATCCGGCCCGGTGGGGCGACCGTCCTGGGCGCACTCTCCGTGACGGTCCGCGTCGGCCGCTCGTACCGGGCGCCCATCGCCGGCCACACGTCGCCCCGCAGCGCCGTCCACCCGCCGCCCACGGCGGCGAGCAGACCGCCGAGCAGGCAGAGCGCAGGCCACTGCCGGCTCACCACGCCGTCGAGGTCGGCGACCAACCCGTAACCACCACCGGCCGCCACCGCCAGGCCCAGAACGCCCAGCAGCACGCCCAGCAGCCGCCGCACCCAACCCCGGGTGGCCAGCACCGCGCCACCGCCGGCCAGCGTGACCAGCGCCAGCGCCGGCAGCCACGGCAGCAGGGCGGCCCCGCTGCGGGCCTCGCGAACCGGCGGCAGCGGCGCCGGCCGCGCGGTCACCTCGACCGACCAGCCCCGGGTCGCCGCCCACAGCGCCAGGCCCGCGCCCGCCAGGCAGAGCAGCATGGCGTACGTCAACTGACGCCGACCCCCCGCGCTCACCGGACCAACCTTTCGTTCGCGACTGCGGGGCTCCGCTGCGCTGCACTCCTCGCGCTCACCGGGCCGCCCTCAGCGTTTCCGCCGCGGCGATCGCGGCCAGCACGGCGGCGGCCTTGTCGCGGGTCTCCTGCTCCTCGGCGGCCGGATCCGAGTCGGCGACCACCCCCGCGCCGGCCTGCACGTAGGCGCGGCCGGCGCGGATCAGCGCGGTCCGGATGGCGATGGCCATGTCCAGGTCGCCGCCGAAGCCGAAGTAGCCGACCGTGCCGCCGTAGAGACCGCGGCGAACCGGCTCCAACTCCTCGATGATCTCCATGGCCCGCACCTTGGGCGCCCCGGAGAGCGTCCCGGCCGGGAAGGTCGCGGCGAGCGCGTCGAAAGCGGAACAGTCGTCACGCAGCGTGCCGGTCACGGTGGAGACGATGTGCATCACGTGGCTGTACCGCTCGATGGTCGCGAACTCGGGCACCTGGACGCTGCCCGGCTCGCAGACCCGGCCCAGGTCGTTGCGGCCCAGGTCGACGAGCATCACGTGCTCGGCACGCTCCTTGGGGTCGGCGAGCAGCTCGGCGGCGAGCCCGGCGTCCGCCGTCGCGGTGGCACCGCGTGGCCGGGTGCCCGCGATCGGATGCAGCAGCGCCCGGCGCCGCCCGTCCGCACCGGCGGTGACCTTCAGGTGCGCCTCCGGCGACGAGCCGACGATGTCGAACCCGTCGAAGCGCAGCAGGTACATGTACGGGCTGGGGTTGCTGGTGCGCAGCACCCGGTAGACGTCCAGCGGATCGGCGTGCGTCGCCCGCTCGAAGCGCTGGGACAGCACGATCTGGAAGCACTCGCCCGCCCGGATCGCCTCCTTGGCGGCCTCCACCGCCTTCAGGTAGCCACCCTCGGGCGTACGACAGAGAACCTCGTCGGCCGGTGGACGCTCGACCGTGGAGATCATCGGTGGGATGGGTCGGGACAGCGCCGTGGTCATCGCGTCGAGGCGGCCCACCGCGTGGTGGTACGCGGCGGTGACCTGCGCGTCGCGGCCCGGGGTGTCCAGCGGCGGCAGCACCGCGTTGGCGACCAGGATCGCCGAGCCGTCGTAGTGGTCGAGGACCACCAGGTCGGTGGCGAGCATCATGCCCAGCTCGGGCACGCCCAGGTCGTTCTCGGTCAGCTCGGGCAGCCGCTCGAAGCGGCGGACGAGGTCGTAGCCGAGGTAGCCGACCATGCCCCCGGTCAGCGGGGGCAGACCGTCGGACGGGTCCCCGAGCGGGCCGGCGAGCGCCACGACGGTGTCCCGCAGCACGCGCACCGGGTCGCCGTCGGTGGGCAGCCCGGCGGGCGGCTGGCCGAGCCAGGTCGCCACCCCGTCCCGCTCGATGAGGGTCGCGCTGCTGCGCACGCCGATGAACGAGTACCGCGACCAGGCCATGCCCGCCGAGCCGACGCCCTGCTCGGCCGACTCGAGCAGGAACGTGCCGGGCCCGCCGGCGAGCTTGCGGTAGACACCCACCGGGGTCTCGGCGTCGGCCAGCAGGCGTCGGGTGACCGGCACCACGCGCCAGCGGGCAGCCACGTCGGTGAAGGTGGCCAGGTCGGGGCTCACCGCGCCGTCGGTCATGTGCCGGCCCCCGTCACCGGCAGCTCGGTGAAGAAGCAGGTCCGGTGCCCGGTGTGGCAGGCCGCGCCGACCTGGTCGACGCTGACCAGCAGCGCGTCGCCGTCGCAGTCCAGCGCGACGGAGCGCACGTACTGGTGGTGGCCGGAGGTGGCGCCCTTGACCCAGTACTCCCGGCGGCTGCGCGACCAGTAGGTGGCCCGGCCGGTGGTGAGGGTGCGGTGCAGCGCCTCGTCGTCCATCCAGGCGACCATCAGCACCTCGCCGGAGTCGTGGGCGCGCACCACGGCGGCGACCAGACCGTCGGCGGTGCGGCGCAGCCGGGCCGCGATGGCCGGGTCGAGCCGGGTCGGACGGGCCGGCGTCGACGCCGCCGGGCCGCTCGGATCGCTGGGGACGCCGGTCACCGGCGCGTCAGGTACGGGCACAGTTACCCATTGTCCTGCACGCGGCGCGGGCACCGGCGACGACTCCCGCCGAGGGTTCGGCAGGTGGCCCCCGGGCCGGGCGAGCTGGGCCACGTAGCGGTCCAGCCGGCCGTCGACCAGGGCGTCGGCCAGGTCGGCGCCGGCCGTGTCGGCGATCTCCCCGGCGTACGGGCGGATCAACGGCAGGATCCCGGCGACCAGCCGTACGGCGGCGGCCCAGAGCTGCCCGGTGCCGCCCGGACGCAGCCCGAGGCAGAGCAGCATGTCGTCCCGGTAACCGGCGGGGGCGACCGGCAGCTCCAGGGCCGCCGCGAACGCCGCCCGCCGGGACGACACCCGTACCGACGGGTTCGCCGGGCGCAGCACCGACGGGCAGAGCCGGGCGAGGTCCGCCACGGCGAGCCGGACCCCGAGGCGGTCGGCGGCGGCCCGGGCGGCGGCGGCCTTGCCGAGCATGGCGATCAGCTCCTCCAGCCGGGGTGGCCCGGCGGGCTGGCAGAGCACCGGCAGGTCGATCCGGGGCCGCCAGTGCGGGTCGGCCCAGAGCAGCCGGGCCGGCGCGGTGACCGGCAGCCCGAACGCCCAGTCGGCCGGTTCGCCGAGCCGGTGCACCCAGGAGCGGACGTCGCGGGCGGCCACCGAGACGTGGGTGACCCGGCCGGCGGTCTCGGCCAGGTACGCGCGGCGGGCAGCGTACGGGGAGCCGCCGACCAGCACGTCGAGGTCGACGTCGCTGTGCGCGGTGGCGGCCCGTCGGGCGTGACTGCCGCGCAGCAGGATGCCGACGACCGGCCGCTCAGCGGCGTCCCGCAACCGCGCGGCCCAGTCCTCAAGAAATCCGCTGTGCGGTAACGGAGCGTGACCCACGGCGTCATCGTGCCGTACGCCCGATCAGTACGCAATGCCCGTTGCCGGACCTGCTGTCCGGTCCGGAGCCTACTGCCCGTTGTGATGCTGGGCGCGACGGCGGGCGGTGTCGGGGAAGCGGGCTGTTGCGCGGACGGAGTTATCTCATCTAGCGTTGAGTTCAACAGACGATGAGTTTTTCGGAGGTGCGTGATGGACGACGCGATAACCGTCCGCGACCTGGTGGTCGACCGGGGCGGACGGCGGGTGCTGGACGGCATCAGCTGCGCCGTTCCGCGCGGCGCCGTCACCGGCCTGCTGGGCCCCAGCGGCAGCGGCAAGACCACGTTCATGCGCGCGGTGGTCGGCGTGCAGCTGGTCAGCGCGGGGACGGTCACCGTGCTGGGCCAGCCGGCGGGCGCCCCGGAGCTGCGCAACCGGGTGGGCTACCTCACCCAGGCGCCGAGCGTCTACGCCGACCTGACCGTCCGGGAGAACGCCCGGTACTTCGCGGCCCTGTACGGCCGTGGTCGTGCCGAGGCCGACGAGGCGGTCAGCGCGGTCGGGCTGGCCGAGGCGGCCGGTCAACTGGTCGCCACCCTCTCCGGTGGTCAGCGCAGCCGCGCCTCGCTGGCCTGCGCCCTGGTCGGCGACCCGGAGCTGGTCATCCTCGACGAGCCGACCGTCGGTCAGGACCCGGTGCTGCGGGCCGACCTGTGGGCCCGGTTCCACGCCATGGCCGCCGCCGGCACCACCCTGCTGGTGTCCAGTCACGTGATGGACGAGGCGGCCCGCTGCGACCGGCTGCTGCTGATCCGCCAGGGGCGGCTGATCGCCGACGACAGCCCGGCCGCGATCCGCGCCGCCGCCGGCGTGGACGACCTCGACGAGGCGTTCCTGCGACTGATCAAGGCCGGCGCCACGGACGCGCCGGCCGGACGGGAGGCATCGTGAACCCGCGGATCCTGGCGGCCACCACCGGCCGCATCCTGCGTCAGCTCCGGCACGACCGGCGCACCATCGCGCTGCTCGTGCTGGTGCCGGCCGTCCTGCTCACCCTGGTCTACTTCATGTACGTCGACCAGCCGACCCCGCCGGGGCAGCCGTCGACGTTCGACCGGATCGCGCTGGTGATGCTGGGCATCTTCCCCTTCGTGATCATGTTCCTCGTCACCAGCATCGCGATGCTGCGGGAACGCACCTCCGGCACCCTGGAACGGCTGCTCACGACCCCGCTGGGCAAGCTCGACCTGCTCTTCGGGTACGGCATCGCGTTCGGGCTGGCCGCCGCCGTACAGGCCGCGGTCGCCGCCGGTGTGGCGTACTGGATCTTCGATCTCCGGACCGTCGGTAGCAGCGGCCTGGTGATCGGGATCGCGGTGCTCGACGCGGTGCTCGGCGTCGCCCTCGGGCTGCTGTGCAGCGCCTTCGCCCGCACCGAGTTCCAGGCAGTACAGTTTCTGCCGGTCGTGGTGGTCCCTCAACTGCTGCTCTGTGGGCTGTTCGTGGCCCGCGACCAGATGGCCGGCTGGCTCCAGGCGCTCAGTGACGCCTTCCCCCTGTCGTACGCCATCGAGGCGTTGCAGGAAGTCGGCGCCAACGCCGAGCCGACCGGCACGATGTGGCGGGACGTGGGCGTGGTGCTCGGCGCGGTGGTGCTGGCGCTGGTGCTCGCGGCGGCGACCCTGCGCCGGCGCACCGGCTGACCGACCGGCGGCGACCCGCGCCCCGCGGGTTGCCGCCAGCCGTCGGGCGACCGGCGGCGTCAGCGGACGAACGAAGGGCGGCGATGACGCGGCGGACCGGCCGGCGACCCGGCAACCCGGACACCCGGGAGGCGATCCTCGACGCGGCGCGGGCGGCGTTCGCCGAGCGCGGCTTCGACGCCGCCTCGATCCGCGGCATCGCCGCCACCGCCGGGGTGGACCCGGCGCTGGTGCACCACTACTTCGGCAGCAAGGACCAGCTCTTCCTGGCCGCGATGCAGTTCCCGGTCGATCCCGGCGAGGTGCTACCGACGGTGCTCGCCGGCGACCGGAACGGCATCGGCGAGCGACTGGTGCGGGCGTTCCTCGGCATCTGGGACTCCCCGGCCGGCAGTGCGGGTGTGGCGCTGATGCGTTCCGCTGTGAGCAACGAGTGGACGGCCCGCCTGCTGCGCGAGTTCATCACCACGCAGGTGCTGCGTCGGGTCCTCGACCAGCTCGACGTCGATCCGGCCCAGCTGCCGTTGCGCGGTTCGCTGGTCGCCACCCAGCTGATCGGGCTGGCCATGATGCGGCACGTGGTACGGCTGGAGCCGGTCGCCTCGGCGGACCGGGAGACGCTGGTCGCCATGATCGGCCCGACCATTCAGCGCTACCTCACCGGGCAGTTGCCGACCTAGACCGCCATTCAGCGGGGCGGGCGGGCGTCGGCCGGGCGACGCAGCGGCGGCAGGAGGCGGCTCAGCTCATCGGGCTCGGCCAGCGGGCACGGGAACGCCAGCCGGACGCGCCGCCGCGCGCCGGGGCGCCCGAGGGCGACCACCAGGCCGTAACGGTCGATGCGCACCACGCGCGGCGGCCCGTCCGGGGTCTGCTCGGTCAACCCGAGCTGCCGGCGCAGGTAGTCGGTCACCTGGTCGGCGTCGCGCTCGGCGAGGTCGGCCAGCAGCAGCGCCTCGAACGGGTGCACCGGGTCCGGCTCGGCCTCGGCGTACTCCCCCGGGTCGATCCGGTGCACGACGCCGGCCCGCTCCCAGCGCACCTCGGCCACCTCGAAGCGGAACAGCCGGAACCGGACGCCCACGTCGAGCAGGTCGCCGGTCGGCTCGACCGCGGCGAAGTCGAGCGCCGCTCGGCGTGCCTCCTCGTCGTGCAGTTCGGCGGCCCAGCCGGAGACCCAGGCCCGCCCCAGCCCGGGAGCGCCGGCCGCGGGCGGCAGGTCGAGGACGTCCAGAACCACTGCGACGTCGGCGCCACCGGCCACCGGCCGCAGCGCGGCGCCCAGGTGGCTGGCCACCGGCACCAGCAGCAGCACCCGGCCGTCGGGATCGGTCACGTGCCGGGCGTGGTGCGGGCCCGGCCGGCGGGCCAGGTGGACGAGACCGGGCAGCCGACCGGCGACGAGGGTACGAACGATCTCGGCGGGGCTGGGCCGCATGGCGCGACCTCCTTAAGAGGTTAGGCTTACCTAACCCGGAGCGTAGAGCACCCGTTCCACGGCGTCCAGCAGCCTGGCACTTCGTTACCGGGTCTGCTCCAACCAGGAGGCGTACAGCAGGCCGTAGACCGAGTCGGCATCGTGCACCAGCTCATCGTGCGGGCCGCGCTGCACGATGCGACCCCGGTCCACCACGATCACCTCGTCGGCAGCCTGCGCGGTGGAGAGCCGGTGCGCGATGGCGAGCGTCGTGCGACCCCGCGTGACGGCGTCCAGGGTGCGTTGCAGCCGCACCTCGGTAGCCGGGTCCACCGCGCTGGTCGCCTCGTCCAGCACCAGCAGGTCCGGATCGGCCACGTACGCCCGGGCCAGCGCGACAAGCTGCCGCTCCCCGACGCTCAACGCCTCGCCACGCTCCCCGACGGGCGTGTCCAGGCCGGCGGGCAGACCATCCAACCAGTCCGCCAGGCCCAACTCCGTGAACGCGGCGCCGAGCTGCTCGTCGGTCAGCTCCGGCCGGGCGAACCGGACGTTGTCCCCCACCGTCGCGTCGAAGAGGAACCCGTCCTGCGGCACCATCACCACCCGGGAGCGCAGCGAGTCGAACCGCACCTGCGCCAGCGGCACCCCGGACAGCAGCACCGCTCCCGCCGACGGGTCCATCAGGCGGGTGAGCAGCTTCGCGAAGGTCGTCTTGCCGCTGCCCGTCTCGCCGACCACCGCGACCCGGCTCTTCGCCGGGATCTCCAGGTCGATGTCGTGCAGCACCGGCGGGCCACCCGGATAGGCGAACCGCACCCCGGCGAACCGGATGTCCAACGGACCAGCCGGCAGGTCCCGTCCCTGCTCCCCCGGGTCCGCCACATCCGGGGCCACGTCGAGTACGTCCAGCACCCGCCGCCAGCCCGCGATCGCGTTCTGCGCCTCGTTGAGCACCTCGGTGGCGATCTGCACCGGCTGGATGAACAGCGTCACCAGGAAGAGGAAGGCGGTCAGCTGGCCGATCGACAGCGTGCCGTCCACCCCCAACGTCACCCCGAGCACCACCACGCCCGCCAGCGCCAACCCGGCCGCGAGCTCGCCGACCGAACTGCCCACGATGCTGATCCGGATCGCCCGCTGCTGCGCCAGGCGCTGATTGTCGATGGCGTCGTCCAACCGCCGGGCCGTGCGCCCCGCGATGCCGTACGCCCGGATCACCGGCGCGCCCACGACGCTCTCGCCGACCGCGCCCAGCAGCGTGCCGGTGCGCTGACGCACCGTCGCGTACGCCGCGCCGAGGCGACGCTGCAACTGTCGGATGACGAGCACCGCCGGCAGGAACGCCACCAGCACCACCAGGGTCAGCTGCCAGGAGTACGCCAGCATGACGGCCGTCGTCACCACCAGCTGACCCAGGTTGACCAGCAGGATCACCCCACCCCACTGGAGGAACTGGGTGATCTGGTCGACGTCGCTGGTCACCCGCGAGACCAGCGACCCACGCCGCTCCGACTGCTGGTGCAACATCGACAGGTCGTGCACGTGCCGGAACGCCCGCGTCCGCACATTCGCCAACGCCGTCTCGCTGACCGTGAACAGCCGGCGCATCATCAGATAGCCGCAGGCCGTGGTGACCACGAGGATCGCCGCGGTGACCGCCACCACCGACCAGACCACGTCGAGGTTCAGACCGCCGACGATGCCGCGGTCGATGCCCTGCTGCACCGCGACCGGAACGGCCACCCGGCCCACCATGTAGACCAGGGCCAGGCCCAGCGTGGCGGCCAGGCCGGTCCGCAGCTCCGGGGAGAGCGCCAACCCCCGCCGCAGGGTCTGCCAGGTCGTCTCCGTCCGCGCGTCCCGCTCGTCATTCGTCACCGTCGTACTCACCGGTCTTGCCTTTCGTTCGCGACTGCGGGGCTCCGCTGCGCTGCACTCCTCGCGCTCACCGGTCCACCTCGATCTCCAGGCCCGACGGCAGCTGCGCCACCTCGTCGTCGTACGCGCGCTCCTGCGCGCGGTCGACCTCCGCCTGCTCGTACGCGGTGACCAGGTCCACGTACCCTCCGACGGTGGCCAGCAGCTCGGTGTGCGTGCCCCGGGCGACCACCCGGCCCTGCTCCACGTAGACGACCTCGTCGGCGAGGGCGATGGTCGCCCGGCGGTACGCCACCACCAGGATCGACGCGGCCGGCACTCCCGGCTCGCCCGCCGACGCCCGCAGACCGGCGAGGATGGCCGCCTCCACACGGGGATCCACGGCGCTCGTCGCGTCGTCGAGCACCAGCAGGCGTGGCCGACCGGCCAGCGCGCGGGCCAGCGTGAGCCGCTGCCGCTGGCCGCCGGAGAGCGAGGTGCCCCGCTCGCCGACCATCGTGTCCAGGCCCTCCGGCAGCGCGGCGACGAACCCGTCCGCCTCGGCCAGGCGCAGCGCCGCCCAGACGTCCTCGTCGTCGATGCCCGCCCGGTCCAGGGCGACGTTGGCCCGCACGGTGTCGTCGAAGACGAACGGCACCTGCGCGACCAGCGCGACCGTGCCGGCCAGCGACGCGGCGGTCAGGTCGCGCACATTCACGCCGTCCAGCTCGACGACGCCGGAGTCCGGGTCGACCAGGCGTACGGCCAGCGAGGCGATGGTGGACTTGCCGGCGCCGGTCGGCCCGACCAGCGCGACCGTGCGGCCGGCCGGCACGGTGAAGCCGACCTCGCCGAGCACCTGCGCGCCGGGCTGGTGCGCCTCGGCCGGCGGGTAGGAGAAGTGCACGTCGGTGAACGTGAGCGTGGCCGGCCCCGGGGTGGCCGGGTCGAGCACGTGCTGCCCGTACGGCATCTCGCCGGTGGCGTCGAGCACCCGGCGCACCCGGTCCCAGCCGGCGACGCTGCGCGGCAGCTCGGCCAGCACCCAGCCGATGGCCCGCACCGGGAAGGCCAGCACGGTGAAGAGGAACGCGACGCTGACCAGCTCGGTGACGCTGATCGCGCCCTCGCGCAGGCGGAACGCCCCGACCACCAGCACCGCGAGGGTGCCGAGGCTGGGCAGCGTCTCCAGCAGCGGGTCGAAGACGCCCCGCAGCCGGCCGACCGCGATCAACGCGTCGCGCAGTTCGCCGGCGCGACCGGCGAACCGGGCCGTCTCCTGCGCCTCGCGGCCCATCGTCTTGACCACCAACGCGCCGTCGAAGCTCTCGTGCGCGATGCCACTGACCTCGGCGCGCAACCGCTGCGCCCGGGCCTGCCGGGGCGCCATCCGGCGCGAGTAGACCACGTTGAGCGCGAACAGCGCGGGAAAGACCGCGAGGCCGACCAGGGCGAGGGCCCAGTCGGTGGCGAACAGCGAGACGATCGCGCCGACCAGCATCACCAGCGTGCCCACCGCGAAGGGCAGCGGAGCGATCGGATACCAGGCCGCCTCCACGTCGGAGTTGGCGTTGGAGAGCAGCGTGCCGGTGGCGTTGCGGTGGTGCCACGACAGCGGCAGGTCCAGGTAGCGGCGGGTGACCCGGCGGCGGTAGGCGGCCTGGAGCCGGTACTGCATGTAGCCCGCGCCGAGCCGGCGGCCGAAGATGCCCACCACCCGCAGCACGCTGATCCCGAACAGGGCGACCGCCGCCAGCGCCAGGGTGCCGACGCCCACCTCGCCCCGCGCGATGGCCGGCACCACCACATCACCGACCACCGCGCCCACCACGTACGCGCTGACGATGACCATCGAGCCGAACAGCACACTGCCGATCACGGCAACCGCGAAGATCCGCGGCTGCTCCCGGATCGCCTGCCGCAGAACCCCCAGCCCCCTGCCGAGCACGTCCCGACTTGTCCTGCTCGCCACGCTCTCCCCCGCCGTAAGCCACAATTATCTCCCTCATCCTTACCGCTGCGAGCCGGCACCGCCGACCCGGACGGGATATGTCGACCGTCACGTACCGGACGTACGGGCTCTGGGTGCGGCCGGGCGTCCGCCGGCGCGCGGTGGCGCGTCCGCGGGCCTACGATCGGGCCATGTCGCGGTACGCCCGAGCCGAGCGCGAGGCGCTGGCCGATCTTTTCCTGGCCCTCGGGCCCGACGCGCCGACGATCAACGAGGGCTGGGCGACCCGTGACCTCGCCGCGCACCTGGTGTCGCGCGAGCGCCGTCCGGACGCGGCCGGCGGGATCCTGCTGGCGCCGCTGCGGGGGCACGCCGAGCGGGTCCGCCGACGGCTCGCCGCCGGGCCCTACCCTGAGCTGGTGGCGCAGGTGCGCCGGCCGCCGGTGTGGAGCCCGATCAGCAACCCGCTGACCGACGAGCTGGTCAACACGGTGGAGTTCTTCATCCACCACGAGGACGTGCGGCGGGCCGTCCCGGGGTGGCAGCCGCGCGAGCTGTCCCGCGGTTTGCAGGCCACCCTGTGGAAGCGGGTCGCCCCGCTCGCCCGGCTGACGCTGCGCCGCTTCCCGGCGGACCTCTACGTGCAGGCGCCCGGTCACGGCGAAATCTCCGTCGGCCGTGGTGGCGAGCGGCTGCGGCTGGTGGGCGCGCCGGCCGAGTTGACCCTGTTCCTCTCCGGTCGGCAGCGGGTGGCCCGGGTTCAACTGGACGGTTCGGCGACGTCCGCGCGGCAGCTCCGCAACGCCAGCCTGGGCATGTGACTTTCTGCGCCTAATCGGTCATAGGCGCCGGACAACTGCCGCAGTCCTAGCGATGCGCGCCGATACCTCCTCCCGTACGCTTCACCGCGCCGTTCCGCGCCGGGGCGGCACTATGTGGGGGCACACGATGCGGAGCTTCGCGATCTCGGCGCTACGGGAACCCTCCTTCGCGGCGGGGCGCCACAAGTCCACGGATCGGGTGGCCAGCGAGAGCGTCGAGTGGGCGCGCGCTCTCGGTTTGGTCAATTCCGGTCATCAGGTTCATCGACTACAACTGGCGGACGCCGCCGGCCTGGCCGGCCGGGCCTGCCCGGAAGGGCCGGCGCAGGGGCTGCGGCTCCTCACCGACCTGATCTCCTGGCTCTTCGTCATGGACGACGCCTGCGACGAGGACGGCCTCGGGGCCGACCCGGGCCGGCTGGCGCCGGTCATCGCCGCGCTGCTCGACGTGCTGGACCGGTGCGGCGACCCGCTCGCGCCACTGCCGCCAAACGCCGGCCCGCTGGGTGCCGCGCTGCACGATCTGTGCCGCCGGACCCGGGCCGAGGGTCGGGCGCCGATGCTGCTGCGGTTCGTCAGCCAGGTGCGCCAGTATCTGCTGGCGCTGCTCTGGGAGGCCGCCAACCGGGAACGCCGGCGGGTGCCGGGGTTGACGGAGTACGTCCAGTTGCGTCGGCACATCGGCGGCGTGCACCCCTGTCTCACCCTGACCGACCTGGCGTCGGAACAGCCACCCGGCCCGACCCGGCGTGCCGAACCGGCGCTGGCCGCCCTGGACCTGCTGGCGGTGGACCTGGTCTGCTGGTGCAACGACCTCTTCTCGTACGGCAAGGAGAGCCGGGCCGACCCGGACGCGCACAACCTGGTGACGGTCATCGCCCAGGAGGGCGGCCTGGCCGAGGCGGACGCGTTATGGGCGGCCGCCGACCGTTTCAACCGGGGGTTGGCGGCGTACCTGGCGGCGGAGGAGAGGCTGCTGGCCAGCGGTGTCGAGGCGTTGCGCTCGCCGCTGGCCGCGCGGCGCAACTGGGTCCAGGCGACCTACGACTGGTCACTCGTGGCTGCCCGCTACGCCTGATCCGGGGTGTGTCGGCCGGCGGGCCAGGGCAGCCAGCCGATCACCAGCACTAGCCGATGCCCGGTGCCAGGCAATACTCTTCGGTAACCACTATGACGTGACGACCGTCACGCCACCACCCCCGAAGGCGGCTACAGCGATGGCTCTCGATGTACCGTACCGTTCCATCCCGGACATGTTCCTCAAGCGTGTGGCGGCCACCCCCGACCGCCACGCGTTCGCGTCCCCGACCCCCGACGACTCGGGCCCCGACTGGCTGACCTGGGAGCAGGTCGGCCAACGCGCCAAGGCCGTCGCCGCCGGCCTGCACGCGCTCGGCGTCGGCCAGGAGAATCCCGTCGCTATCCTCGCCAACACCCGGCTCGACTGGGTGGTCGCCGACCTCGGCATCATGTGCGCCGGCGGGGCGACCACCACCGTCTACCCGACCACCGAGCCGGCGGACGCGACATTCATCATCGCTGACTCCGCCTCGCGGGTGCTCTTCGCGGAGAACCCGACGCAGGCCGCCAAGATCGCCGGAGCGGCCCTGCCGGCGCTGACCCACGTGGTGCTCTTCGACGGCACCCCGGACCCGAACGCCGCGGTTCCCCAGCTCACCCTGGCCGACCTGGAGGAGCAGGGCACCCGCGCGCTGGCCGCCGAGCCCGATCTGATCGACATGCTGGTGGCCGGCATCGGCCCGGATCACCTGGCCACGCTGATCTACACCTCCGGCACCACGGGCCAGCCCAAGGGTGTCGAGCTGCTGCACGGCGGCTGGTGCTGGGAGGCCGTGGCGCAGGCCGAGGTCGGGCTGCTGCGCGACGACGACCTGCAGTACCTGTGGCTGCCGCTGGCCCACTCGTTCGGCAAGACGTTGCTCTGCGGCGCGATCCACGTCGGTCTGCCCACCTACGTCGACGGGCGGGTGGACAAGCTGGTCGACCTGCTCGCGGTGATCCGGCCGACCCTGATGTGCGGCGCTCCCCGGGTCTTCGAGAAGGTCTACAACCGGGCGGTGACCACCGCGCAGGGCGCCGGCGGCGCGAAGGCGAAGATCTTCGCCTGGGGTGTCCAGGTCGGCAAGGAGAAGGTCGCTCTGGAGCAGGCCGGCAAGCCGGTGCCGGCCGGGTTGAAGCTGCGCTACGGGCTGGCCGAGAAGCTGGTGTTCAGCAAGCTCCAGGCCCGCCTGGGCGGCCGGATGCGGGTGCTGGTCTCCGGCGCCGCTCCGCTGAGCCCCGAGATCGCCACCTTCTTCGCCGCCGCCAACCTGCCGATCTCCGAGGGCTACGGCCTCACCGAGACCAGCGCCGGCAACTTCGTGAACCCGCCCTCCGGGCTGCGGATCGGCACTGTCGGGCAGGCGATGGGCGACCTGGAGTGCCGGATCGACACCGATGGCGAGATCCTGGTCCGTGGCCGGCCCGTGATGCGCGGCTACCACAACCTGCCGGAGGAGACCGCTGCCGCGTTCACCGAGGACGGCTTCTTCCGCACCGGTGACATCGGCAGCCTGGACGAGCAGGGCTACCTGCGGATCACCGACCGCAAGAAGGACCTGGTCAAGACCTCGGGCGGCAAGTACATCGCGCCGTCGCACATCGAGGGGATGTTCAAGGCGATCTGCCCGTACACCTCGCAGGCGGTCGTGGTCGGTCAGGCCCGCAACTTCTGCACGATGCTCGTCACGCTGGACCCGGACGCGATCCGGGGCTGGGTGGCCGGCGGCCCGCTGGAGGGCCGCGACTATGCCGAGATCGTCGCCTCGCCGGAGGCGCAGGCGATGGTCGAGGAGTACGTCGCCCAGCTCAACGCCAAGCTCAACCGCTGGGAGACGATCAAGAAGGTGGCGATCCTGCCGCGCGACCTGACGATCGAGGACGGCGAGATCACCCCGTCGTTGAAGATCAAGCGCCGTGGCGTGGAGAGCAACTTCGCCGCCGAGATCGACAAGATGTACGCGGGCACCCTCGCCGAGCTGTAGAAACGGTCCGCCGGTGGCCTCGCACCCGCTCGGGTGTGGGGCCACCGGCGCGTCGACCGGGGGGCCGGCCGGGCTCAGGCGATGACGGACGGCTCCCGCCATCGCTGCCGGCCGGTCCGGTCCAGGTCGTAGCGGACCGTGGCGATCCGCTCCACGGCCTCCACCAGGTCGGCGGCCGGCAGGGTGAACGGCAGCCGCAGGAAGCGTTCCAGGGTGCCGTCCAGACCGAACCGGGGGCCGGGCGCGAGCCGGACACCGACCTCCTCGGCGGCGCGGGCGAGCGCGCTGGAGACCGGGCCGTCCAGTTCGGCCCAGAGGGTCACGCCGCCGCGCGGCACGGTCACCCGCCAGTCCGGAAGTCGGTGCGCCAGCGCGGCCAGCAACGCGTCGCGCTGGGCGGTGAGCTGGGCCCGGCGGGCGGCGACGATGGCCGCCGCGTCGTTGAGCAGGTGCACCGCGACCAACTGGTCGAGCACCGGGCTGGACATGTCCACACCGACCCGGACGGCGGCCAGCCGCTGCACCTGCGGCGCGGAGGCGCGTACCCAGCCGATGCGCAGGCCACCCCAGTACGGCTTGCTCATTCCTCCGATGCTCACCACCCGGGAGTGCCGGTCGAACGTGGCCGTGGGCGGGGGCAGCTCGGTGTCGTCCAGCGGCAGGTCCACGAAGGACTCGTCGACGATCAGGTCGGTGCCGACGGCGTGGGCGGCGGCGACCACCTGCTCGCGCAACGCGGACGGCATCAGGTGCCCGGTCGGGTTCTGGAACTCCGGAATCAGGTACGCCAGCTTGGGCCGGGTCTGCCGCAGGCTGCCCAGCAGCAGGTCGGGTTCCCAGCCACCGGCGTCGGAGGACAGCCCGTGTGTCGTGATCCGGGCCCGCCGGCTGGCCAGCGCGGCGAGCGCGTTGGGGTAGGTCGGGGATTCGACGAGCACGCTCCCGCCGGGCGCCAGGGCGAGGCGCAGCACCAGGTCCAGGGCGTGCTGGGTGCCACTGGTGACCATGATCTGGTCGGCCGAGGTGGGCAACCCCCGCGCGGTGTAGCCGGCGGCCACCGCGGCGCGCAGCTCGCCGATCCCGGTCGGGTGGTAGCCGGCCCCGCCCAGGTAGCGGGGCAGATCCTCGGCGGCGGCCCGCGCGGCGGCGAGCAGCTGCGGCGGGGCCGCCAACGCGGCGACGCCGAGGTCGATCATCTCCCGGTCGTCCAGCGGGGTCCACAGCCCGGTGCTGGCGACCCGGTGGTTGCCGGGGAGCATCGTCCAGCTGCCGGCGCCCCGGCGGCTGGCCAGATGCCCGGTCTCGCGCAGCTCCCGGTACGCGGCGGTGACCGTGGTGCGGCTGATCCGCAGCGCCTCGGCCAGCTCGCGTTCCGCCGGGAGGCGCACGCCCAGCGGGAGCCGGGCGTCGGCGAGCAGGCCGCGCACCGCGCCGGCCAGGGCGGCGTAGTCGGGACTGCGACGACGGCCCGGCAGGGCGTGCCACTGCCCCAGCAAGCGGGCCAATTGGACGCCTCGCACCTGCGCTGTCATGGCCACTCCTCGGATATTGGCCTCTTCCTCCGGGAGGATTGGCACCTAGGGTGGCATGCATGGCACTGATTGGCAATCTGCGGCAGCGGCCGGTGCGACGGCTCACCCAGCTCTACGCAGGGCTCGTCCTCTACGGGGTCAGCATGGCCCTGATGATCCGCTCCGACCTGGGCCTCGACCCGTGGGACGTCTTCCACCAGGGGTTGTCCGAGCGGACCGGGCTCTCCTTCGGCACGGTCACCATCGGCGTCGGCGCCCTGGTGCTGCTGCTGTGGATCCCGCTGCGCCAGCGGCCCGGCCTCGGCACGGTCAGCAACGTGGTGGTGATTGGCCTGGTGGTGGACGCCACCCTGGCCCTGCTGCCCACCGGCGGCCCCCTCGGCGCCCGCATCGCTCTGCTGATCACCGGGATCGTCGCCAACGGCGCGGCCACCGCGCTCTACCTCGGCGCCCAGTTGGGTCCGGGTCCACGCGACGGGCTGATGACCGGCTTCGTCGCCCGCCGACCCGGGCGCTCGATCCGCCTGGTGCGCACGGTCATCGAGGTCACCGTGCTCGCGCTGGGCTGGCTGCTCGGCGGCACGGTCGGCGTGGGCACCATCGCGTACGCGCTGGCCATCGGCCCACTGGCGCAGTTCTTCATCCCGCTCGTCGCGGTGCCCGCGCTGGACGCGACCGCCGGCGACCCGCCGGGCGCCACCGCGGGCGACCCGCCGGGCGCCGCTCCCGCCCCGGCCGCCTGAGCGCTCACCGACCGTCCACGGGCCGGCACGCACGATGGTCGAAACGGGCTCGTTGGAGGGTGGGTGTTCCCTTCCGCGGCGCTCGCCGTCATCATCTCTGCATGGGGGAGAACGGTTGGCGCTGGAGCGACGCCTGGATCTTCGTGTCGTTGGTGATCGCGAGCGGGGCCGGGCGGCACCGACGGTCCGCGACGAGTCGTCGGCCGGAGGGCGTACGCCTGACCGACGTGCTGTCCACCGCCGATCACCTCAACCAGGCGATTCCGCAGCGGCACGAGGTGGAGGCCGCGGTGCAGCGGCTGGTCGGCGCGGGTCTGGTCACCGTCGCCGACGGCTGGTTCCGCATCACCACGGAGGGTGAGCAGCTCTGGCGCACCCGGCCGCGCGCCGGGGTAGCGACGATGGTGGACACCGTGCAGGGCGTGCTGAGCCGCCGGCACGCGCCGGGCCGCGCCGACTGGATCCTGGACGAGGCCGAGCACGCGGCGGCCGTGCAGGAGTACGCCGTCCGGTCGATCCCCACCCCCCGCCGGTCACCCGAGGGCCACTCCGGCGGCCACTGACACCCATTGCAGATCTTGGACAGTTTCCGTTACCTGCTAACGGAAACTGTCCAAGATTGCCAAGCGGGCGAAACGTCGCGCCGATGGACCCGGGCCGGGGGTCAGCGACGCCGGACCGGCGCAGCGGGCAACGGCAGGACGAGCAGGTGCATGGGTGTGCCGTCGGGCATCGCCGATCCGCCGACCTGCTGCCAACCCGCGCGCTGGTAGATGGCACGGGCGGGTGCGGCCGGGTTGGACGCCAGGGTCGCCCACCGTTCGGGCCGCCCGTCGAGGAGCCGGCGGATGAGCTCCGCACCGATGCCCGCACCGCGCCGGTCGGGATGCACGACCCACTCCATCACCGCGAACTTGTCGGCGGTCCGGAGGTCGGCGAAAGGCTTGGTGTCGGCGCGCATCCACCAACGGCCGGCGGGCATCGTCCACCCGTACGCCGCACCCACCAGCACACCCACCTCCTCGGCGACCACGAGGGTGAATCCTGGGCGTCGCGACTCGTCGGGCAACCCGTCGGCGAACGCGGCAACCTGCTCCGGCCCCTCGGCGTAGGGCGGCTCGGCGTAGACGACCGCGTACAGGCGGGCCAGCGCCGGAAACACGGCCGCGGCCGACTCGGCGGTGTGCACGGTGTACGTCACCGGCATAGCGGATGAGCCTAGGCCCGAACCCGGTCGGCGAGATCGGCGAACGCGGGCCGCGACCGCTCCACTGTGGGTACGGCAGCCGTGACCTGGGCGGCCACCGACCGCAGCAGGTGGTTGTGCAGCTCGACCGGCAGCGCGTCGAGGGTGTCGGCGGCGTACCGCAACCCGTCGGGAACATGCCCGCCCCGGATCAGCCGGGCAGCCTGATGCAGTTGCACCTGCGCACGTAACCGCGCCTGCGACGCCGGGTACAGGTCGAGGGCCCGCTCCTGCGCGGCCTCCGCGTCGACCAGACGGCCACCGTGCGTGTACACCCACGATTCGGTGTGGTGAAGCCGATGCTCCGGCCACCCCCACAACGACTCCACGTCGTCCACGATCGCGGCTGGTAGCTGCTGGGCAAGGTCGGCGAGTTGCCGCACCGTCGCCACCGCCTCCGCATGCCGCCCGGCCAACGACAGGGCTTGGGACCGGCCGGCGAGCAACCCGCACGCCGCCGACGTAGCCCGCCGCCCCAGTAGAGGCAGTGCCTCGTCCGACAGGGCGACGACCGCCGACGGTTGGCGTCCGTCGTAGCAGCCGTTCACCACATTCCACGCCCGCACCAACACCCGGGTGTCGGTGTCCCCGGATTCGTCGGCAACCCGATGGGCGGTCCGCCACCAGCGGCGACCTAGCACGGTCTGCCCCGACGCGACAAGGCTCAACGCGACGATGACGGACAGGCGGGAGGCAGCTCGCAGAAGACCAGGCCGGCGCGTACCAGTGTCGGCGGCGAGTTGGTGTTGCAGCACGGTCAGGTCGGCACCCAGTTGGGCCATCAGCGCGGGACGGGCCTGCCGGTAGTAGCTGTGGCCGTAGTCGGCCACGATCTGCTCCCACTCGTCGTGGTCGGGCGTCACCGCGTCGCCGAGGCCGTGGCGGAGGGCTTCCAACCCGGCCAGGGGCGCGACGGCGGGGGCGGCAGCCAAGGCGGTCATGGCGCGCAGCATGGTGCGTCTGTGCATGTCGGTGGCGCCGGCACGGTCGGTCCGGTACGCCTCGACGAGCGCGCCGTCAGCGCCCAAGGCCCGATCGCAGGCCGTGGCCAGCGCATCGGTGGCACGGCGTCCACCACGCTCCACCTGGGCGATGTGGCTGTACTGGAAGTGGATGAGCGAACCGAGCTGCCGCAGGGACAGCCCGGCGCTCTCGCGATGCCGTCTGAGTAGCTGCCCGAAGGTGTCCATTCCCGACCCCCAGCGTGTGCAGGAGCGTGTGCACACCGCTCACGCCTGCCGTAGGCCCAGCTTATCGGCCACGCTCGACGTGTCAGCCCATCTGGCACAGCAGCTTCCGGCGGGATCGACGGGAACTGTGGCTGCCGTTCCCGGTGATGTCCACCCTTTGCCCTCGGAGCCGAGCATGACCGACAGCCTTCAGGTGCCTGCGGGCACCCTGCTGCACCTGCTGGCGTGGGAGATCAGCCCGAACCCGACCAACCGCGACGAACTGGTGTGGGCGGTGGTCGTGGACCAGCAGCCGGTCGGCGGACTGGTGCGGATGCGGGGGCACACGTGTGCTGGCCCCGTACCGGACTGCGCCGGCGGGTGGTGCTTCGAGGCGCAGGTGTCGGTCGCTGCGATCCGCGCGAACCTGGATGGAGCCCGGTGAGTGCGCCAAGCCCGGAGCAACTGGCCAGATGGTGGCGGGTTCTGGCCGAGCATGAGCAGCGACACGGGCGATGCCCGATCTGCGGCACCCGCGCCCGGTGCTGGGTATGGGCGGGAGCGTTCGCGAATCTGATCGCGCACGACGCGTACCACCTGGGCGCGGCGCGGACGACGGCCCGGCGTGGCTAGCGCACGGGGTGACCGCTGCGGCGCAGGGCGTCCTTGACCTCGCCCACCGTCAGCTCGCCGAAGTGGAAGACGCTGGCGGCGAGGACCGCGTCGGCGCCGGCCCCGATCGCCGGCGGGAAGTGCGCCACCTCGCCGGCCCCACCGCTGGCCACGACCGGCACGTCCACCACGGCCCGCACCGCGCCGATCAGCTCCAGGTCGAAGCCCGCCTTGGTGCCGTCGGCGTCCATCGAGTTGAGCAGGATCTCCCCCGCGCCCAGCTCGGCCACCTGCCGCGCCCAGCGCACCGCGTCGAGGCCGGTGCCGCGCCGGCCACCGTGGGTGGTGACCTCGAACCCGCTGGGCGTCACCCCGGCCGGGGCACGGCGTACGTCGAGGGAGAGCACGAGCACCTGCCGGCCGAACCGGTCGGCGATCTCGGCGATCAGCTCCGGCCGCGCGATGGCGGCGGTGTTCACACCGACCTTGTCCGCGCCCGCGCGCAGCAGCGTGTCGACGTCGCCGACCTGCCGGACCCCACCCCCGACCGTCAGCGGGATGAAGACCGACTCGGCGGTGCGGCGCACCACGTCGAGCATGGTGCCCCGGTCGTTGGAGGACGCGGTGACGTCGAGGAAGGTCAGCTCGTCGGCGCCGGCCCGGTCGTACGCGGCGGCCAGCTCCACCGGGTCGCCGGCGTCCCGCAGGTCGAGGAAGTTGACCCCCTTGACCACGCGCCCGGCGTCCACGTCGAGACAGGGGATCACGCGCACCGCCACCGTCATGCCGCCAGCCTATCCTCCGCGCATGGCACGACGGCCGACCCGACCGGGCCGACCGCCGTGCGCCACGTGCGGGTGCTCACACCCGGACGAGCATCTTGCCCAGGTTCTCGCCGCGCAGCAGGCCGAGGAACGCCGCCGGGGCGTTCTCGATGCCGTCGACGACCGTCTCGTCGTAGGAGAGTTTGCCCTCGCGCAGCCAGCCCGCGACGTCGCGGACGAACGCGTCCCGCAGGTGGTTGTGGTCGCGGACCAGGAAGCCGCGCAGCGTCAGCCGCTTGCCGATGACCAGCGACAGGTTCCGGGGCGCGGCGGGCGGCTCGGTGTCGTTGTACTGGGCGATCATGCCGCAGATGGCGGCCCGGCCGTGCAGGTTCATGGCCGAGATCGCCGCCTCCAGGTGGTCCCCGCCGACGTTGTCGAAGTAGACGTCGACGCCGTCCGGGGCGGCCGCCCGCAGCGATTCGCGGACCGGCCCGTCGTGGTAGTCGAACGCGGCGTCGAAGCCCAGCGCCCGCAGCCGCTCGACCTTGGCGGCCGAGCCGGCGCTGCCGATGACCCGGCCGGCGCCCTTGAGCTTGGCGATCTGGCCCACCAGGCTGCCGACCGAGCCGGCCGCGGCCGAGACGAAGACCGTCTCGCCGGGCTTCATCGCGGCGACCTCCAGCAGACCGGCGTACGCGGTCAGGCCGGTCATCCCGAGCACGCTGAGGTACGCGCTGGCCGGGGCGACGCTCGGGTCGACCCTGCGCGCGGCGGTGGCGTCGAGCAGCGCGTACTCCCGCCAGCCCAGCCCGTGCAGCACGGTGTCGCCGACCGCGATGTCGGCCGACTCGCTGGCCACCACCTCGCCGATCGCGGCCCCGTCGAGCGGGGCGTCGAGGGCGAACGGCGGGACGTACGACTTGACGTCGTTCATCCGTCCCCGCATGTACGGGTCGACGGACATGAACTGGTTGCGGACCACGATCTGGCCCGGTCCGGGCCTCGGGACGTCGGTCTCGACGAGCCGGAAGGTGTCCTCGGTGGGCCAGCCCTCGGGGCGGCTGGCCAGGTGGATCTCACGGTTGCTGGTCATCGGGTGGTCGTCCTCTCGTCCGCGGGTGGGGTCCGGGTCCGCGACATCAGGCGGCCAGGGTCTCGCGGACAGTCAACGCGACCTCGATGTTGCCACGGGTCGCGTTGGAGTACGGGCAGACCTGGTGGGCCTGCTCGACGAGCTGCTCGGCGGCGTCGCGGGCGACGGCGGGCAGGTCGACGACGAGCCGCACGGTGAGCCCGAAGCCACCGCTGCCGTTCGGGCCGATGCCGACCTCGGCGCCGACCACGGAGCCGGTCACGTCGGCCTTGGCGCGGCGGGCCACCACGCGCAGGGCGCTGTGGAAGCAGGCCGCGTAGCCGGCGGCGAAGAGCTGCTCGGGGTTAGCGGCGCCACCCGCGCCACCCATCTCCTTCGGCACCGCCAGGTCGAACGCGAGGGTGCCGTCGGAGGTCTCGACGTGGCCGTCCCGGCCATCGCCGGTGGCGGTCGCGGACGCGGTGTAGAGAACCTGCATGAGAGTCACTGCTCCTTCTGTCGGTGGATGGTGTCGGTGACCCGGGTGAGGGTGTCGCGCAGCGCGACAAGCTCGGCGATGCCCAGCCCGGTGGCCTGCGCGATCCGCAGCGGGACGTCGCAGAGCTGCTCCCGCAGCGCCCGGCCCTGCTCGGTGAGGCCCACCTCGACCCGCCGCTCGTCGCGCGCCGACCGCCGCCGCACCACCAGGCCCGCCCCCTCCAGCCGCTTGAGCAGCGGGGAGAGCGTGCCGGAGTCCAGCCGCAGCTCGGCACCCAGCTCGGACACCGTCGGCGCGTCGTCGGGGCGTTCCCAGAGCACCAGCAGCACCAGGTACTGCGGATAGGTCAGCCCGAACTCGTCGAGGATCGGCCGGTACACGTCGGTGAGGGCGCGCGACGCGGCGTAGAGCGCGAAGCACACCTGCCGGCGCAGCACCAGATCATCGGTCACCCGTGAACCGTAGCCCGCAATTAAGTTGTGCACAACCTATCGGGCCGGAGCGCGGCCGTGACGAGGGCCACCGGCAGCTCAGCGGTCGCCGACGTACGCCTCCAACTCCACCTCGACCAGATGCTCCGGGTCGAGCAGACCCGCCACCACCACCAGCGTCGCCACCGGGCGGACCGCCCCGAAGACCGCGTTGTGCGCCCGGCCCACCTCGTCGGCGTGCAGCCGGTCGGTCACGTACATCCGGGTCCGGACGACGTCACCCGGCTGCACGCCCACCTCGGCGAGCGCCGCCAACCCGATCCGCAACGCCTGCGCCGTCTGCGCGGCGGCGTCCCCGACGTGCGCCACCCGACCGTCGACGGTGGCCGTACAGCCAGCCGTCCAGGCCAGGTCACCGGCCCGGACCACCCGGGAGTAGCCGTAGCTCTGCTCCCACGGCCCTCCCGAGCCCAGCCGGGTGACCGTCACGCCTCGGCCAACGTGCGCAGCGCCTCGGCCACCGTGAACGCGCCCGCGTACAGCGCCTTGCCGGCGATCACGCCCTCCACGCCCAGCGGCTCCAGCGTGGCCAGCGCCCGCAGGTCGTCCAGGGTGGACACGCCACCCGAGGCGATCACCGGCCGGTCGGTACGCGCGCACACCTCGCGCAGCAGATCCAGGTTCGGGCCGCGCATGGTGCCGTCCTTGGTGATGTCGGTGACCACGTACCGCGTGGCGCCCGCCTTGTCCAGGCGCTCCAGCACCTCGTACAGGTCACCGCCGTCACGGGTCCAACCCCGCGCGGACAGGGTCTGACCGCGTACGTCCAGCCCGATGGCGACCCGGTCGCCGTACTCCCCGACGACCCGGTCGCACCACACCGGGTCCTCCAGCGCGGCGGTGCCGATGTTCACCCGGCTCGCCCCGGTGCCCAGCGCCGCGCGCAGCGACTCGTCGTCACGGATGCCGCCGGACAACTCCACCTGCACGTCCAACTGCCGCACCACCTCGGCGAGCAGGTGCGCGTTGGTGCCCCGGCCGAACGCCGCGTCCAGGTCGACCAGGTGGATCCACTCCGCGCCGTCGCGCTGCCACGCCAGCGCCGCGTCCAACGGGTCGCCGTAGACGCTCTCGCTGCCGGCGGCGCCCTGCACGAGCCGGACAGCCCGGCCGTCGGCGACATCCACGGCGGGTAACAGGGTGAGACTCAACGTCTTCTCCTCGATCAGGTACGACGGTCCAGAGCGATCACCACGATCGCCGGGAGTACGAGCAGCAACAGCACGATCAGCGCGACACGCAACGCCAGATCGTCGACGAACGTCCAGATCAGAATCATCGCCGCCCCGGTGAGCAGCACGATCGCCGCCCGCTCACCCCGCGTGTGCCGAGCCAGCCGGCCCGTGCGGCCCCGGCGCAACTGCGGCGTCAACCGTCGGACGACCGCGCGGCGGCGCTGCCGACGCGCCACCCGGCGCTGCCGGGCCGCCCGCTCCCGCGCCAGGTCAGCCTCACGTTCGGCCCGCCGACGAGCCCGCTCCCGGCTCACCGCGACGCCCGCCCGCCGGACGCCGGGCGGTGCCGGCGCTCAGTCACCGGCGGGCAGGGTGGCGAGCCAGTTGCGCAGCAACGCGGCACCGGTGTCGGCGGACTTCTCCGGGTGGAACTGCGCCGCCGACAGCGGCCCACGCTCCACCGCGGCCACGAAGTCGGTGTCGTGGTGGGCCGTGGTCACCACGGCCCCCGCGGCCGCCAACGCCGCCGGGTCACCCATCGCGTACGAGTGCACGAAGTAGAACCGGCTCTGCGTCGGCAACCCGGCGAACAGCACCGACCCGCGGGGCGCGCGAACCGTGTTCCAGCCCATGTGCGGCAGGCGGTGCGCGGCCAACCGGGTCACCCCGCCGGGCAGCAGCCCGAGGCCCTTGGTCACCACCCCGTGCTCCTCGCCGTGCTCGAAGAGCACCTGCATGCCCACGCAGATGCCGAGCACCGGGCGGCCCGCGGCCACCCGCTCCGCGATCACCGGCCCGGCGCCGAGCGCCTCGATACCCGCCATGCACGCCGCGTAGGCGCCCACACCCGGCACCACCAGACCGTCCGCGGCGGCCGCCGCGGCGAGGTCGTCGGTCACCCGGACGGACGCGCCCGCCGCGGCCAGCGCCCGCTCCGCCGAGCGCAGGTTGCCCGAGCCGTAGTCGAGCACCACCACGTCGGCGGTCACGACCCCGACTCCGGGATCAGCCGGAGCACCCCGGCGGCCGTGGCGAGCAGCGCGAGCAGCCCGGTGATCACCACGGCGCCCCTCGGCGCACCCTGCCGGTGCAGCGACCACGCGCCGCCCACCAGCACCCCGGCCAGGATCAGCAGCAACGTCGGCAACGCGGCACCCATTAGAGCGCCCCCTTCGTGCTCGGGATCGCGCCGGCCGCCCGCGGGTCGATAGCGGTGGCCTCGCGCAGCGCCCGGGAGACCGCCTTGAACTGGGCCTCCACCACGTGGTGCGCGTCCGGGTGCCCACCCGGACGGGCTGCCCGCAGCACGTCGACGTGCAGGGTCATCCGGGCCGCCTGGCCGAACGACTCCCAGATGTGCCGGGTCATGCTGGTCGGATACACCGGCCCGATGTACGGGGCCAGCACCGGCTCGTCGTGCACCACGTACGGGCGGCCGGACAGGTCCACCGCGGCCCGGACCAGCACCTCGTCCATCGGGACGGTCGCCGAGCCGTACCGCCGGATGCCGGCCTTGTCGCCCAGCGCCTGGTCGAACGCGGCGCCCAGCGCGAGCGCGGTGTCCTCCATCGTGTGGTGGGCGTCGATCTCCAGGTCGCCCACGGTGCGCACGGTCAGGTCGTAGCCGCCGTGGCGGGCGATCTGGTTCAGCATGTGGTCGTAGAAGCCCACGCCGGTGCTGATCTCGGCGGCGCCGGTGCCGTCGAGGTCGATCTCGACGAGGACCTTGGTCTCCTTGGTGATCCGCTCCACCCGGGCGGTCCGGCTCATTGCTGAATCTCCATTGCAGCTAGGAAGGCGTCGGTCTCGGCGGGGGTGCCGGCGGTCACCCGCAGCCAGCCGGGCAGGCCGACGTCACGGACCAGCACCCCCTGCGCCAGCAGGGCCTGCCAGGCGGCGGCCTGGTCGCCGCCGGACTCGAACAGCACGAAGTTGGCATCGCTGTCGGCCACCCGCAGGCCGCGTTCGCGCAGCGTCGCGACGATCCGGTCCCGCTGGGCCATGATCGCGCTCACCGTACCCAGCAGGGCGTCGCGGTGGGCCAGCGCCGCGCGGGCGGCGGCCTGGGTCAGCGCGGACAGGTGGTACGGCAGACGGACCAGCTGCACCGCCCGCACCACCGCCGGGTCGGCGGCCAGGTAGCCCAGCCGGCCACCGGCGAAGCCGAACGCCTTGCTCATCGTGCGGGTGACCACGAGCCGCGGGTGGCCGGGCAGCACCGCGAGGGCGCTGACCGTGCCCGGCCGGGCGAACTCGGCGTACGCCTCGTCGACGACCACCATGCCGGGCGCGACGTCGAGCACCGCGGCGACCACCGCCGGGTCCAGCGCGGTGCCGGTGGGGTTGTTCGGCGAGCAGAGGAAGACCACGTCGGGCCGGTGCTCGCGGACCTGGGCCACCGCCTCGTCGGCCGTCAGCCCGAAGTCGACGCCGCGCTCAGCGGGCACCCACCGGGTGCCGGTGCCGAGGGCCAGCAGCGGGTGCATCGAGTACGCCGGCACGAAACCCATCGCGGTGCGCCCCGGCCCACCGAACGCCTGCAACAACTGCTGCTGGATCTCGTTCGAGCCGTTGGCCGCCCAGACGTGCTCGACGGTCAGGCCGTGCCCGAGATATTCGGCCAGGTCGGCGCGCAGCGCCACCGCGTCCCGGTCCGGATAGCGGTTCAGGTCGCGCAACTCGGCCGCGAGCGCCTTGCCGATCGCGTCGACGACCGGCTCCGGCACCGGGTAGGAGTTCTCGTTGGTGTTGAGCCGCACCGCCACGTCGAGCTGCGGCGCCCCGTACGGCGACAGCCCGCGCAGGTCGTCGCGGATCGGCAGATCATCGAGCGAGGTCACGCCACCCCTTTCGGGAAGCGGGCCTGCACGGCCTGGCCGTGCGCCGGCAGGTCCTCCACGTTGGCCAGGGTGACCACGTGTGGGGCCACCTCGCGCAGCGCGGCCTCGGTGTACTCGATCAGGTGCACGCCGCGCAGGAACGACTGCACCGACAGCCCGGACGAGTGCCGGGCGCAGCCGCCGGTGGGCAGCACGTGGTTGGAGCCGGCGCAGTAGTCGCCGAGCGACACCGGCGACCAGGCGCCCACGAAGATCGCTCCGGCGTTGCGCACCCGCAGCGCCCACTCCCGGGCGTCGACCGTCTGGATCTCCAGGTGCTCGGCCGCGTACGCGTCGACCACCCGCAGCCCCGCCTCAAGGTCGTCGACCAGGACCACGCCGCTCTGCTCGCCGGTCAGCGCCGTGGTCACCCGCTCGGCGTGCTTGGTGGCGGGCACCTGCCGGGCCAGCTCCCGCTCGACCGCCTCGACGAGCGCCACCGACGGGGTGACCAGCACGCTCGCCGCGAGCGGGTCGTGCTCGGCCTGACTGATCAGGTCGGCGGCGACGTGCGCCGGGTCGGCGCTGGCGTCGGCCAGGATCGCGATCTCGGTCGGGCCGGCCTCGGCGTCGATGCCGACGACACCCCGCAGCAGCCGCTTGGCGGCGGTCACCCAGATGTTGCCCGGGCCGGTGACCAGGTCGACGGGCTCGCACCGCAGCGCGCCCGCCGGGTCGACGGCGGACCCGTACGCCAGCATCGCCACCGCCTGGGCGCCGCCCACGGCGTAGACCTCGTCGACGCCGAGCAGCGCGCACGCGGCAAGCACCCGGGGGTCGGGCAGGCCGCCGTTGTCCTTCTGCGGCGGGCTGACCACCACCAGGGAGCGGACTCCGGCCGCCTGGGCCGGCACCACGTTCATCACCACTGTCGACGGGTACATCGCCAGGCCGCCGGGGACGTAGAGGCCCACCCGGTCGACGGGCAGCCACCGCTCGGTGACCGTGCCGCCGGAAACCACCCGGGTCGTGTGGTCGGTGCGCCGCTGGTCGTCGTGCACCCTGCGGGCCCGGGCGATCGACTCCAGCAGCGCGGCACGCACGGCCGGGTCGAGCACACCCTCGGCCTCGGCGATCGCCTCCACCGGCACCCGCAGCACCTCCGGTGAGATGCCGTCGAACCGCTCACTGGCCTCCCGGATCGCCGGGTACCCATGCTCCCGTACCGCCTCGACGAGCGGCTTGATCCGCTCGACGGCCACCGACACGTCGAGCTGGGCACGGGGCAGCAGGCGGCGCGGGTCCACGAGACCGTCGCGCAGGTCGATCCGATTCAGCACCCTTGCGAGTCTAGGCGGCCCGCCCGGAGCTCACCCCAGTCGCCCGCTCGGCGGGACGGTGAGCCGGGCCACGCCGCCGCGGACGCGATTGGTTAGGCTCGACCACGTGACCGCACGGCTGCCGGTGTTCCCGCTCGCAACGGTGCTCTTTCCCGGGTTGGTGCTGCCGCTGCACATCTTCGAGGAGCGCTACCGGGCCCTGGTCCGGCACCTTGTCGACCTGCCCGAGGGCGCGTCCCGCGAGTTCGGGGTGGTGGCCATCCAGGCCGGCTGGGAGGTCGCGCCCGCCGGGCCCGGCACCCGCGCGAGCACCGGTGTCGGCGACGTCACCCTGCACGAGGTGGGCTGCACCGCCGAGCTGCGCCAGGTCACCGAGCTGGCCGACGGCGGCTTCGACATCGTCACGGTCGGCCGCCGTCGCTTCCGGATCGCCGACGTCGACGACACGTCCGCGCCCTACCTGACGGCTGCCGTGGAATGGCTGCCCGAGGCCACCGGGCCGGACGAGGTGGCCGACCTGCTGGCCGCCCGGGTGATCGCCGTGTTCCGGCAGTACCTGGGGCTGATCCGCCCCGACCCGGAGGAGATCTCCGAGCAGCTGCCGGAGGATCCGACGGTGCTCTCCCACCTGGTGGCGGCCACCGCCGCGCTGACCGTCGACGACCGGCAACGGCTGCTCGCGATCGACGACACCGCCGCCCGGCTCCGCGCCGAGCTGCGACTGCTCAACCGCGAGGCGGCTCTGCTGCGCCAGGTGCGGGCGGTTCCGGTGCCGCTGTCGGAGCTGGCGTCCCCGCCGACACCCAACTGAGGGCCGCCGGGTCCGGCTCCGGCCGCAGGCCCGGCCAGCGCGACCAACCGGCCAGCAGGGTGTACGTGACGGCGGCGCCGAACGCGGGCAGCAGCAGGTTGCCGTGCGGCACCGGCAACACGCCGAAGAGCCAGTCGATTCCGCCGGCGCGCAGGTCGGCGGGTTTGGTGAACGCCTGCCCGGCCGGGGCGGTGTCCAGCAGCCGGTCGAAGGTCGCCAGCCCGACCCGACGCCCCACCTGCCAGGCCACCGGGGCGGCGGCCAGCGTGCCCAGCACCACGCCGAGCAGCCCGACCGGGCCGCGCTGCCGGCGCAGCAGGAACCACAGGGCCAGCGCCGCGAGCACCCCGAAGGCCAGCCCGAGCAGGCTGAACCAGCCGTCCGCGGCGATCGGCTGCTCCGGCTGGGGCTCGGCGTAGATCGCGCCCTCGGCGGTCTTGAGCACCGGGGTGTCCGGCGCGAGCACGGCCCAGAGCAGCCCGAGCCCCCCGCCCAGCACGGCCAGGGCGAGCACGACGCCGAGCACCGTCGCCACCGTCCGCAGCGGCCGGCGCGGCTCGTCGAGGGTCAGCTCCAGCTCGCTCCGGTACGCCGTCGAGGCGGGACCCTCACCGGGGCCGAACCCGGGCGGCGGCGCGGCTGGTGGCGGCACGGCCGACTCGCTTCCCGTGGGCGCCGCACCCGACGGTGGGGGTGCGGCGGGCCGGTCGGCGTCGTCGACGTGCCGCTCAGGGTCGGGGTTGTCCGGGCTCACCCGATGATCCTCTCAGGCCCCGAGACGGGCCGGGGCGCCGGTGGCGGCGAACCCGCTCACCGGGCGAACGGCTCCGCCATGGCCGCGGCGGCGCGCAGCCACGCCTGCCGGGTCTCCGGCTGGAGCTGGTGGTACTCGATCGACGAGCCGGTCTCCAACGCCGGGTCGTACGGCACGACGGCCACCGCGCGGGTACGCGTGGCGAAGTGCCGCTCCAGGTCGTCCTGCAGGGGCGAGCGGCCGGGGGTGGGGCAGGAGATGAGGGTGACCGCGTTGTCGGCCAGCTCGCCCATGCCCTCCTCGTGCAGCAGGTCGAGCATCCAGTCGGCGCTGAACGCCGCGTCCTCACGGGGCACGGTGGTCACCACCAGTTGGTCGGCGGCCTGCATCACGGTGCGCCAGTTGGCGCTCTCCACGTTGTTGCCGGTGTCCACGCAGACCACGTCATGCGTACGCCGCAGCAGCTCGAGCACCCGCTTGACGGTGAACTGGTCGAGCCGCTGGGCGAAGCGCGGGCTCTCCTCGCCGGCCAGCACGTCGTACGAGCCGTCGGAGGCGTGCCGCAGGTAGTCGTCCAGCCGCTCCAGCAGGGTCGCGCCCTCCAGGATCTCGATCTGGGCCAGGTCACCGATCAGGTGCCGGATGGTGCGCGCGTGGCGGGCACTGCCGGCGCGTAGCCCCAGGGTGCCGCGCAGCTCGTTGTCGTCCCAGGCCAGCACGCCCCGCCCCCGGACGCTGCCGATGGTGGCGGCGGCGAGCACCGTTGCGGTGGTCTTGTGCACCCCGCCCTTGGGGTTGGCGAACGCGAACACGCGGGGTGTGCCCAGATCGCGGCGGAGCACGCCGGTGGCGCGTTCCAGCTCCTGGTCGCCGCCCTGCGGCCGCCACTCGATTCGGGCGGGGTAGCCGCGCTCGGCGATGGCCGAGCCCGGTGGCGGGGTGACCGGCGCGGCGGGCGGCGGAGTGACCGGCGGCGCGACCGGTGGGGCGGGCGGCGGCGCGACCGGTGGTGGCGCGACCGCCGGGACCGGCGGGGTCACCGGCGGCGCGGCGCTCGGGTAGCCGGTCTCCGGCTGGTAACCGGTTTCCAGCAGCGCGTAGCGGGACTCCCCCGCCGGGTTGCCCGGCCGGTAGCCGTTGTCCAGGAGGGCGTAGCGCGACTCGGGCTCGGCCCGGCGCGGCGGCGGCTCGGGCTCGGCCTGGTAGCCCGGGTCGGCACGGTACGTCGGCTCGGCCCGGTAGCCCGGGTCGGCACGGTACGTCGGCTCGGCCCGGTAACCGGGGTCAGCCCGGTACGTCGGCTCGGCGCGGTAGTCCGGCTCGGCCCGGTACGCGGGCTCCGCCCGATAGTCCGGCTCCGCCCGGTACGCAGGCTCGGCACGGTAGTCCGGCTCCGCCCGGTACGCGGGCTCCGCCCGATAGTCCGGCTCGGCCCGGTACGCGGGCTCCGCACGGTAGTCCGGCTCGGCCCGGTACCCCGGCTCGGCCCGGTAGGCGGGATCGACCCGGTAGGTCGCCTCGGCACGGTAACCGGGCTCCTGGCCGTACGACAGATCGGCCGGATGCCCGATGGCCGACGCCCGCCCCGCGTAGCCGTTGGGGGCCGCGCGCCGCGGCAGTGGGTCCGGCGGCGCCTCGTCGGCCCGGCGCTCGGGCTCGGGCTGCTCAGCGGCCCGACCGCCCAGCCGGGCGCGGTCCAGCAATGCCCGCCACCTCGGCGCTGGTTCGGCCGGCCGGCCCCAGCCGGTCTCACTGCCCTCCACGGCCCGCCCTCCCAGCACCATCGATCTCTGTCTGACAGGCTACGAACCAAACCCTATTCGGACCACACCTGAGCACGCACACCACCCGGCGCAGATCACGACGGGGAGGGCGTCAGCAGCCCCTCGTCGATCGCGTCCGGGGAGGTGGCGACACCCGGCGGGGCCGCCTCGGTGGGTTCGGCCGAGGGCGACGCGGGTGACGGAATCGTTACGAGCGGTGCGGGTTCCGACGATTCGCCCATCGGCACCGGCGGTCTCGGCGTGCTCGACGTCGGCCCGCCACTCGCCAGCGGCGTCGGCTCCGGGCTCGGCCCGGTGTCGGCCGGCGGGCGGACCACGTCGCGCTGCTCGGGCAGCGGCGGCGTGAAGACCGTACGGTCGAGTCGGTACACCTCGGGCGCCGGATCGACGGCCCGCACGTCCGGGCGGGAGGCCACGCCCCGCAGCACCTCCGGCGCCGCGCGCACCACCGCGGCGTAGACGCAGGCGCAGCCGGTGCGGTACGCCGCCGCCTCGGCGCTCGCCACGTCCGCCCCGGTGACGTACCGCTGGCGCAGCTCGCGCTCGGCGGCGCCGTCGCCACGCACCCCGGCGGCCCTGGCCCGGTAGTCGGCGGCCTCGCCGTCCTTGCGGGCGGCCACCTGCGCCATCTGAGCGACCACGTCGTCCGGCACCCGCGACGCGGGGATCCGGACGATCTCGGTCTGCCGGCCGGGCAGCGGCACCCGGCCGAAGACCGTCGACACCGACACGTCACCGAGCACCGCGGCCAGCCGCTGCGGCGGAAGGTACGCGTCGAGCATCACCAGGGCGTACGTCCCGTCCCCGGTGGCCGGGGCCGTCGGGCTCAGCGCGGCCAGATCGGCCGCGGCCGAACGCAGGTAGCCGGGGACCCAGTCGCCGTCGGCCACCCCGACGCGGGTCACCTCGCCAACCGTCCGGTCGCCCACCGGAGCATCGTCGGCGGCCCACACTGCGGTGCCCAGGACCGCCGCCGCGGAGAGCACGGCGGCCCAGGTGAGCACCCCGGACCGCCCCGACCGGTCACCGAGACGGGCCACCGCCCGGGTCAGCGGCGGCAGCAGCTGTTGGTCCAGCTGCCGCAGCAGGTCGCCGGCGCGCACAGGCGGGATCCCCTCGTCGGATCGATGTCGGGTGGTCGCCGCTCAGTCACGCAGGATCTCAAGCGCACGTTCCAGGTCGTCAGGGTAGTCGCTGACGAACCGGACCTCGTCCCCCGAACGGGGGTGCAAAAAGCTCAGTTCGCGGGCGTGCAGCCACTGTCGGGCCAGGCCGAGACGGGCCGAGAGGGTGGGATCGGCGCCGTAGGTGAGATCACCGACACAGGGGTGCCGCAGCGTGGAGAAGTGCACCCGGATCTGGTGCGTCCGGCCGGTCTCCAATCGCACATCGACCAGGCTGGCCGCCGGGAACGCCTCAAGGGTGTCGTAGTGGGTGATGCTCGGCTTGCCGCCGGACACCACCGCCCAGCGGTAGTCGTGGGTGGGGTGCCGGTCGATCGGCGCGTCCACGGTGCCCCGCAGCGGGTCCAGGTGCCCCTGCACCACCGCGTGGTAGCCCTTGTCCACCTCGCGGTACTTGAAGGCCCGCTTCAACGCCGTGTACGCCTGCTCGCTCTTGGCCACCACCATGATCCCCGTGGTGCCCACGTCGAGACGGTGCACCACGCCCTGCCGCTCGGCGGCGCCGCTGGTGGAGATGCGGTGCCCGATCGCGGCGAGGGCACCGATCACCGTCGGGCCGGTCCACCCCGGGCTGGGATGCGCGGCCACGCCCACCGGCTTGTCCACCACCACGATGTCGTCGTCGGCGTACACGACGCGCAGGCCGGGCACCGCCTGCGGCACCACGGTCGGTGGGGCGACCGGGGCGGGCAGCGTGACCTCCAGCCAGGAGCCGGCCTTGACCTTGTGGGAGTTGGGCCGGGCAGCGCCGTCGACGAGGGCGTCGCCCGCGTCGACCAGGGCGGCGGCTGCGGTACGGGAGAGGCCGAACAGCCGGGACACCGCCTGGTCCAGGCGCATGCCGTCGAGGCCGTCGGGCACGGGCAGCGAACGGTGGTCGCCACCGGCGGCGAACGCGGAGGTCATGCCCGCTCCCTCTGCTCGGCATCGGCGGTGGCGTCCGCGTCGGCGGGGGCGCCGTCACGGCCGGCCCGCCGCCCGTCACGCTGGCGACCGGTCAGCTCCAGCAGCACGGCCAGCAGCACACCGCAGACCAGCGAGCTGTCGGCCAGGTTGAACACCGGGAAATATTCGCCGTACGGCCCGAAGACGCTGATCATGTCGACCACGTGACCGTGGAACGGAGCGGGCGCCCGGAAGATCCGGTCCATGAGGTTGCCCAGCGCGCCACCGAGCACCAGGCCGAGGGAGATCGCCCACGGCAGGGAACGCAGCCGCAGCGCCATCCAGACGATCCAGCCGACCACGCCGATGGTGATCAGCGGGAACACCCAGGTGTAGTTCGCACCGATGCTCCACGCGGCGCCGCTGTTGCGGGTCAGGCTCAGGTAGACCAGCCCACCCAGCACCCGGACCGGCTCCCGGTCGCTCAGCGCGGCCAGCGCGAGGTGCTTGGTCAGCAGGTCGGCCACCAGGGCCACCAGGGCCACCCCGGCGAGGATCGCGACGGCCCGGGGCCGGGGCTTGCCGCCGCCCGGGTCGGTACGGCCGGGGTCGGCGGGCGGTGCTGCGGTCATGCGCTCCCCATCGAGGTGTCTCGGCGGTGATCGCTCACCGCCTCATCGCAGACGGGGACCGGGCGTCAGCGCCGCTCCTCCAACTGCTTGCACGTCACACACAGGGTGGCCGACGGGAAGGCGGCGAGGCGCTCGACCGGGATCGGGTTGCCGCACCGCTCGCACCAGCCGTAACCACCCTCGTCGAGGCGCTCCAGGGCGCGCTCGACCTGCGTGATCCGTTCCAGAATGCTGTTGGCGAGAGAGATCTCCTGCTCCCGCTCGAACGTCTTGGTCCCGGTGTCGGCCTGGTCGTCCCCGGCCGAGTCCGTCAACCGATCGCGCTGCAGCTCGGTGATCTCGCTCAGCGTCTGATCGTACTCGGCGCGCAGCTCGTCCCGCCGCGCCGCCAGCGCCGCCCGGATCTTCTCGGTCTCCGCCGCGCTGCGGGTGGCCTTGGCCACCGGCTTGCGGCCGGCGGTCCTGGTGTCGGCTGGCTTCGCCATGGGTCGCTCCTCGGCCGCGGAGCCGCTCGGTCGCGGCACCTGGTCAGGGGCGCCGACGAAGGCGTCCCCCAAGTACGAAAAGGGGCGCACGGCGACGATGGCCGCGCACTCCGGAGGTTGGCAAGAATACGGAACGTACAGGCGTCCGACAACGTGGCGCACCGTCGCACCGCTCAACAGCCCCGAGCCCTGCCTAACCGGGGCAAAGGGAACGCTAGCAGATCAACCGACCGCCTCATCCCCGTACTCGCCAAACCATCGGGCCAGCCGACCGCGTCGGCTGACCGCCCGCAGCCGCCGTTCGGCGGCGTCGCGCACCCCACCGGTGGCGACGATCAGCAGGCTGTCGCCGGTTTTCAGCCGGGTGTCCGGGCCGGGCACGAAGCCCACCCCGTCGCGCAGCACGAGGGTCACCGAGGCGCCCAGCGGCAATCGCAACTCGTCGACGTGCACGCCGGCCAGCCGTGAGCCCGGAGGCACCTCAAGTTGGAGCAGATCGGCCCGCATCCGCTCCAGTGGCGCGGTCTCCACGTGGATCTCGGTGGCCTCGGCCGGCGCGGTGGTCCCCAGCCAGCGGGCGAACGGACCGAGCGTGCTGGTCTGCACCAGCGTGAAGATCACCACCAGCACGAAGACCGCGTCGAAGAGGCGCTCCGCGCCCGGCACCCGCTCCGAGAGCGGAATGGTGGCCAGCACGATCGGCACCGCCCCGCGCAGCCCGGCCCAGGACAGGAACGCCTGCTCCCGCAGGCCAAGCCGGAACGGCAACGCCGAGACGGCCACCGACAGCGGCCGGGCCAGCAGCACCAGCGCCAGACCGGCGACCACCGCCGGCAGCACCGCCGCGTCCAACCGGCCCGGCGAGACCAGCAACCCGAGCAGCACGAACAGCCCGATCTGGGCGACCCACGCCAGCCCGTCGGCGAAGCCGAGGATCGCCTGCCGGTGCGACAGCCGGGCGTTGCCCAGCAGCACTCCGGCCACGTAGACGGCGAGGAAGCCCGAGGCGTGCAGCACGGCGCCGGCGGCGTACGCCAGGACGGTGATCCCCACCGCCGCGATCGGGTACAGCCCGGCGGACGGCAGCGCCGCCCGGCGCAGCGCCCACGTACCGGCGAGGCCCGCGCCCACGCCCACCGCCGCGCCGACGCCCAACTCGTAGCAGACCAGGCCGACCTCGTACCACCACGGATGCGACCAGCCCGCGTGCGACAGCAGCACCACCAGCAGCACCACCGGGGCGTCGTTCATGCCCGACTCGGCCTCCAGTGTGGCCACCAGCCGCGGTGGCAGCCGCAGCCGTCGCAGGGTGGCGAACACGGCTGCCGCGTCGGTGGAGGAGAGCACCGCGCCGTAGAGCAACGCCAGCCGCCAGTCCAGACCCAACAACAGGTGTACGGCGATGCCGACCACCACGATGCTGACGATCACGCCGACCGTGGAGAGCGCGGAGGCCAACCCGAGGACCGGGCGCAGCGCGCTCCACCGGGCGGTCAGGCCACCCTCGGCGATGATCACGATGAGCGCGCAGAAGCCGAGGGTCCGGGTCAACTCGACGTCGTCGAAGCGGATACCCAGCCCGGCCTCGCCGATGGCCACGCCGAGCGCCAGGTAGAACAGCAGGCTGGGCACCCCGAGGCGGCTGGAGAGCCGGACGGCGCCGACCGCCACCAGCAGCACGGCCGCGCCGAGCAGCAGCGCGATGTCCAGCCCGGGCGTCACGGTTGCCGAGCCCGGGCGGTCCTCACCCTGCGGATCCGTCGCGCAGTCGGTGCAGCACGTCGGTCAGCTCGGGGCCGGGCCGGTCGACGACGAACAGCTTGTCCCGGCTGGTCGCGCCGGTGCGCAGCGACACCGTGGCCGCCCGGACCCCCAACGCGTCGGCGAGGGCGCGGCGGGCCGCCTCGGTCGCCCGGCCGTCCACAGCCGGAGCGTGGACCGCGATCACCAGGGCGGGCCCGTACGTGCCGTCGAAGCGGCCGCCGACGGTGTTCCGGGAGGCGCCAGGCTTCACCCGTACCGCGACGGTGAGCGCGTCCTGCGGGGGCACCGACACGGCTCTCAGATCGGCCGGGCGTCGGTGAGCAGGGCGGTGGCCGGCGCACACGCCGCACACGGCGTGAATCCCAGCTCGACGGCCTCGGCGACCGGAAGAGTCTCGGGCACCCGGCCGGCCAGGCGTCGGCACCCGGCCAGGTGGTAGCGGGGCCGCCCGTCGACCACCACGACGGGGTCGGGCAGCCGGGAGACCCGGGCCGCCTCGGCAGGGGTGATCGGCTGCTCGGCCGGCTCGTCGGCCAGCGCGTCGACCGACATCGTGTTGGCGGGGTACGCCTCGTCGCCCCGGGCCACGAAGGGCGATGCCGGGCTGACGGGCGAGGAGCGTGACCCGTCGGCCGGGGTCACGAGCGGCGCCTCGGGCTCGAACGGCGGGGCCGCGTCGAAGGACGGGACCGCGTCGAAGGACGGGGCCGCGTCGAAGGGCGGGGCCGCGTCGGGGTCGGACGGCGGCTCGGGTGGTTGCCGCCACCCGGTGCCGCCGTTGCCGACCGTCGAAGGTACGTGCTGGACCGGCACATCCGGCTCGGCCAGCGGTGGACCGTACGCGAAACCCGGCTGGGCCTGGCTGGCCCTGCGGAATGTCGCGCGGTCCCGCGGACCGGCCCGACCGGGATCCGCCGTCGCGCGGTTGGCGGCTGCCTGGCGGGCGCCCACCACCAACGCGACGGCGGCCAGCAGACTGGCCGCGATGGAAATGGTCAACAGAATGCTGGAGCCACCGGCCAGACCGAACACCAGCAGCACCACAGCGACGAGGATGAGCAGAAGACTCGCGACTATCACGGCTCACCCCCGCCGCGTCGTACCGTCCAGGCAGGGCCGGCGACCGTCACCATCTGCGGACAGCGATCGCCGGCCGGTGCTCAGCGTCCGGCTTCGAGGGCGCCGGAGCGCCCGCCGCCGTACGAACCGGCGAGACCTGCCGCCGCCAGCCCGTTGCCGCCGGCGACCCGGCCTGCCTCGGAGCGGGTCATCTCGGCTTCGAGGCCCTGGCCGCGACCGTCGAGGTCCCGCAGCTGGCTCTCCAGGTACGCCTTGAGCCGGGTGCGGTACTCGCGCTCGAACTGCTTGAGCTCCTCGATGTGCTTCTGCAGGGCCGTGCGCTTGGCGTCCAGGCCGCCCATGGCCTCCTGGTGCCGCTGGCGGGCGTCCCGCTCCAGGGCGTCGGCCTTCGCGCGCGCCTCGCGGGTCACCTCCTCGGCCTTGCTGCGGGCCTCGGACAGCAGCTGGTCGGCCTCGCGGCGCGCGTCGGACACGTGGTCGTCGGCGGTGCGCTGGGCCATCATCAGCACGCGGAGGGCCTGCTGCTCACCGTCGGCGGCAGCGCCGACGGCCGGGCCACCGGTGGTACGGACCTGCTCCAGCTCGGCCTGCATCGCGCGGGCGGCCTGCTCGGCCGCCGCCTTGTCGCGCTGCACCCGGTCCAGCTGGGCCTTGACGTCGTTGAGCTCCGCCGCCAGTCGGGCGTCGCCGCCGGGGCCGGCGGGGGCACCGCCACGGCCGCCGCGCTCCACCTGGGCGCGCAGCTCGTTGTTCTCCTCGATGAGACGGGCGAGCTCGCGCTCCACCTCGTCCAGGAAAGCGTCGACCTCCTCCTCGTCATACCCCCGCTTGCCGATCGGCGGCTTTTTGAAGGCGACGTTGTGGACGTCGGCCGGGGTCAGCGGCATCGAAACTCCTCGGGTCAGTTGCGGCCGCGAAAGCGCGTCGGTCATCAGGCAGATGCCCTGATCGACGGCCCTAACACGAACTCCATCAGCACGAACAGGATAACCAGGAGCACAAGGGAGGCCAGGTCGATGCTCACGGTACCAATTCGCAGCGGAGGGATCACACGCCTCAACGCGTTGAGAGGGGGATCAGTGACGCTCCACACGGATTCCAGTCCTGCCGATGCGCCGCGTCCCGGCTGCCACCGCCGGCCGTACTGCAGAACGGCGCTCAACACGAACCGGGACAGAAGAAGAAGCAGGAAGACATAAAGGACCAGGTACAGCACTTGCAGTAAGATCGACAACACGGTCAGCGACGTCCCTCGGGTCGGGCGGGGTCAACTCAGGCTGAAAAAACCGCCCTCAGCGATCTTGGCCTTGTCCTCCGCGGTGACCTGGACATTGGCCGGTGAGAGCAGGAACACCCGATTGGTCACGCGCTCGATCGTACCGCGCAGCCCGAACGCCAGACCGGCCGCGAAGTCAACCAGACGGCGGGCGTCGGCCTCGTCCATCTCGGTGAGGTTGATGATCACTGGTACGCCGTCGCGGAAGTGCTCACCGATGGTGCGCGCCTCGCGGTAGGTGGTCGGGTGCAGCGTGGTGATCTGGTACCGCTGCTCCTCCTCGGGCACGGCCACGCGCTCCCGCGTCGCGGCCTGCGGCGCGAGGGCCAGATTGTCGCGCGTGTGGTACGTCAGCGCGCCCGACGTGTCGCCGGCCGAGGACCGCGTGATCGACCGTACGCTGGACCGCTCGGCCCGCTCCGGACGCTCACCGTCACCGCGGTCGGACTCGCCGCCACGCCCGGTGGACCGCTCGGAGAGCCGGCCCCGCTCGCTGGAGCGCGGCCGGGGAGCCGGTGGCTCCTCGGTGTCGTCGTCGTCCTCGTCGGCGAACTCCTCGGCGTACCGGCTCTGCCGGTACCGCGAGTCGCGGTAGCCACCCTTGTCGTAGCCACCGTCGTCGTAGGCCCGCTCGTCGTCTTCCTCGACGAGACCGAGCCAGACCCCCGCCTTGCGCAGTGCACCCATCCCGCGCCCTTCCGTCCGCCGTGCGGCACTCGCCCCCGTGCCATGTCGCCCGTCGCGAGTGGACAACCATGCCCATCGGACCGGAACGGCAATCCCCCTGGCGCGCGATTCGCGTCGCGCGTCACGACCCCCACAAGGATCCGCCGCCCTGAAACAACACTGATGTAATTTGCCTGTCTCGCGGTCAGGCTACCGCAGCGTGGGACGCATTCCGAGCAACGCGCTACCGACGCGGACATGTGTCGCGCCGTATCGGATCGCGATTTCCAGGTCGCCGCTCATTCCCGCCGACAACGCTGTCGCTCCCGGATGGAGCGTCCGAAACGCCTCGGCCACCTCGGCCAGTCGGGCGAAGGCCCGCTCCGGCGACCACCCCAGCGGCGCCACCGCCATCAGACCGGCCAACCGCAGCGCGGGCGCGTCGGCCACCGCAGCGGCGACCGCCTCCAGCCCCGCGCCCTCATCGGCCGAGTCGGGCAACGCGCCGCCGCGCGCCGGGTCGCCGTCGATGCTCACCTGCACCAGGGCGTCCAGCGGCCGTTCCCGCTCCGCCGCCGCGTTACCCAGCGCGCGGGCCAGCCGCACGCTGTCCACCGAGTGCACGACGTCGGCGTAGCGGACGACCGAGCGGGCCTTGTTGCGCTGCAACTGCCCGATGAAGTGCCAGCGGGGGCGTACGCCGGCCGCAGCCACCTCGGCGGCCTTGCCGGCCGCCTCCTGGTCGCGGTTCTCCCCCATGTCGGTCACCCCGAGCCCGGCCAACGCCAGCACGTCCCCGGCCGGGTACGTCTTGGTCACGGCGATCATCGTGACGTCGGCGTGGTCCCGGCCCGCGTCCGCGCAGGCGTCGGCGATCCGGGCTCGCACCTGGGCCAGGCCGGCCGCGAGTTCGGCGCGGCGGTCCGGTCGTACCGTGGCTGAACTGTCGGTCATCGGCGGCGCTCAGGAACCGTTCTTGAGAAAGTCGGGCACGTCCACGTCGTCGAAGAGCACCCGGCGCGGCGACTGGGCCGGAGCCGGCAGGGTGGCCGGCGGCGGCACCGGGGTGCTCTGCGGCGCCGGCTGGTTGGTGTTGGTCTTGCGGGTCGGCTCGGCCGCCTTGTACGCCGGCGTGCCACCGTCGAAGCCCGCCGCGATGACAGTCACCCGCACCTCGTCGCCGAGCGCGTCGTCGATCACCGCGCCGAAGATGATGTTGGCGTCCGGGTGGGCCGCGTCGGTGACCAGCTGGGCCGCGTCGTTGATCTCGAACAGGCCCAGGTCGGAGCCGCCGGCGATGGAGAGCAGCACGCCGCGCGCGCCGTCCATGCTCTGCTCCAGCAGCGGGCTGGAGATGGCCGCCTCGGCAGCCTCGACCGCGCGGTTCTCCCCGCGGGCGCTGCCGATGCCCATCAACGCGCTGCCGGCGCCGCTCATCACGCTCTTGACGTCGGCGAAGTCCAGGTTGATCAGACCCGGGGTGGTGATCAGGTCCGTGATGCCCTGCACACCGGAGAGCAGCACCTGGTCGGCCGTGCGGAAGGCGTCCATCATGCTGATGTTGCGGTCACCGAGCGCCAGCAGCCGGTCGTTCGGGATGACGATGAGCGTGTCGCACTGGTTGCGGAGTTCGTCTATCCCCGTCTCGGCCTGCACCTGGCGGCGCTTGCCCTCGAAGGAGAACGGGCGGGTCACCACGCCGATGGTCAGCGCGCCGAGCTTGCGGGCGATGTTGGCCACCACGGGCGCGCCGCCGGTGCCGGTGCCGCCACCCTCGCCGCAGGTCACGAAGACCATGTCGGCGCCCTTGAGCACCTCTTCGATCTCGTCGCGGTGGTCCTCCGCGGCGTTCTTGCCGACGTCCGGGTTGGCCCCGGCCCCCAGACCACGGGTCAGCTCCCGGCCGACGTCGAGCTTGACGTCGGCGTCACTCATCAGCAGCGCCTGGGCATCGGTGTTGATCGCGATGAACTCGACGCCCTTGAGCCCAACCTCGATCATCCGGTTGACGGCGTTGACGCCGCCGCCCCCGATGCCGACGACCTTGATGACCGCCAGGTAGTTGTGCGGAGGTGTCATCTCCGGTCCTTTCCTTCGAGATTGGCTTCGGCCGACCGGGTACGGCGTGGCCAGACCAGCGGCCGACGACAGCTGTCACCAGCGAGAGTCAGGGGTGAACCCTCACCCTCTACTAGAGGCTTACAGTTATGTCAACCACTGAACCTCTTCGGGGCAACGTAAGCGCCACCACGCGATGAGCCAAGGACCTGACCGGCGTGTCGCCGCCGGAGCGCGACTCGTCACGTCCGGAGCACGCTCGCCGGTCAGCGGAAGGTCACCACGTCCGGCGCGCTCACGTCAATGCGCTTGCTGTCCTCGTCGAGCAGCGCGGTGGCCACCCGGGCCTTGTCCGTACCCCGCGTGGCGTCGCCCCAGACCACCGTGCGGTCTCCGCGCAGCCGCAGGCTGATCCGGGCCAGCCCCTCCACCCTCAGCTCCACCAGCTCGGCCCGCAGTTGCGGGGTCAGCGCCCCGAGCACCTCCAGCGCGGCCCGGGTGTCCGGGTCGTCGGCGGCGGGCCGGGCCACCTGCACCAGCGGCAGCCCGGCGGGGCGGCGGGCCACCGTCTGGAACGCCACGCCGCTGCGGTCGACAAGCGCGAACGTGTCCGCCTGCGGCACCACCGCCACCGCCGTCCGCTCGGTCACCCGGACCACAAGCGTGCCCGGCCAGTCCCGCGACACCGTGGCCCGCTCCACCGGCGCCAACGCGCCGACCCGACGCGCGGCGGCCGCCAGATCCACCCGGGCCAGGGGCACCCCGTCGGCCACCCCCACCGCGTCGCGCACCTGCACGTCCGTGACCAGCCTGGCGCCCTCGACCGTCACCGTGCGGACCCCGAACAGCCCGGTACCGAGGACCGTCCAGGCGACCATCCCGAGCAGGGCCAGCACCCCGGCGGCCACCGCCCACGGCAACGCCGCCCGCATCCGGCGCTGCCGGGCCCGGGCCATGAAGCGGCGGGTCGACGCCGGCACCGCGTCGCTGCCGGCCCGGACCAACTGCCAACGCCGGACCGGACCGCGCCGTGGGGCGCCGCCGTCGGCGCCGCTGGTCCGCCCTCGGGCGGGGCCGGGGCTCATCCGGCCGTGGGGGCCGCGCCGTCCGGTGCGGCGGCGCCCCCGAGCGCCGCCCCGTCGCCACCGGCCGTGGACCCGCCGGGCACCGGCTGGCCGATCGCCGGGGTCGTGGCCACCGGGTCGACCGTCGCCCCCGGCGCAGACTCGGCGGTACGCGCGCCCAGGGCGGCCAGCAGCTCGTCACCCATCAGCGAGATCGGCGGAGCGCCCATGGTCACCACCACGTCCCCCGGGCGGGCCCGGCGGACCACCTCGACCGGCGCGGCATCCCAGGAGTCGACGAACACCTTCCGCTCGGCCGGCAGCGCCACCGCCTCGATCAGCGCCGCCGAGCCCTCACCGGGCTGGCGCAGCTCGCCCGGCCCGAAGACCTCCAGCAGCACCACCTCGTCGGCGATGGCCAGCGCCTCGGCGATCTCCGCCTGGTTGTCGCGGGTGCGGTACAGCCGGTACGGCTGGAAGACGACGATCAACCGTCCGTCGCCGGCCACCTCGCGCAGCGTCTGCATCGCCAGCGTCATCGACGTGGGGTGGTAGGCGTACTCGTCGTAGACCAGCACGCCGTCCGCGACGCCCTTGCGCTCGAAGCGCCGTCGCACGCCGGGGAAGACCGCCAGCGCCGCCTCCGCCGCCTCCAGCGGCAGCTTGAGCAGGTACGCGGTCAGCACCGCCGAGGCGCTGTTGAGCCCCATGTGCCGCCCCGGCACCGGCAGCCGGAACTCGCCCAGCGACCGGCCGTCGATCGCGGCCAGGTAGCGCACCCCCCGCGCGGAGGAGACGATCTCGGTCAGCCGCAGGTCGGCGTCCTCGGCCGCGCCGTAGGTGAACACCCGCCGCCCCTCGGCGCGCAGGGTCGCCGCCAACCGCCGACCGCCCGGGTCGTCGGCGCAGGTGATGATGAACCCGTTCGGGTCGGTGAGCCGGGCGAACTCGACGAACGCCGCCTCCAGCGTCGCGTAGTCGCCGTAGGTGTTCAGGTGGTCCGGCTCGACGTTCGTGATGATCGAAACGTACGGGCGGTAGATGAGGAACGAGCGGTCGCTCTCGTCGGCCTCCACCACGAAGTACTCGCCGGTGCCGTGGTGCGCGCCCGAGCCGACCTCGGAGATCTCCCCGCCGATCACGAAGGACGGGTCGACCCCGGCCTGCTGGAGCACCATGGTCACCATCGAGGTGGTGGTGGTCTTGCCGTGGGTGCCGGCGACCGCCACCGCCCGGCGGCCGGTCATCGCCGCGGCCAGGGCCTCCGAGCGGTGCAGCACCCGCAGGCCGCGGCGACGCGCCTCGACCAGTTCCAGGTGGTCATTCGGGATGGCCGAGGAGTAGACGACGGTGTCCACCCCGTCGAGGTTGGTCGCCTCGTGGCTGAGGTAGATGGTCCCGCCGAGCGCCCGCAGACCCGCCAGCGAGGGCCACTCGCGCAGGTCGCTGCCGGAAACCCGGATGCCCCGGGTGAGCAGCAGTCGGGCCACGCCGAGCATGCCCACCCCGCCCACGCCGATCAGGTGGACGGCGCCCAGGTCCTCGGCGGTCAGCGTGCCCGCCGGGGTGAACTGCGCGGTCACCGGGCCACCGCCTCGAGGACGAACGAGCGCAGCGCCTCGTCACCGTCGCGCCGCCCGTACGCCGACGCCGCGGCGCCCATCGCGTAGAGCCGTTGCGGATCGCGGATCAGCGGGATCACCGCGCGCTCCAGCCAGTCCGGGGTCAGCTCCCCGTCGTCGACGAGCAGCCCGCCGCCAGCCTCCACCACGGGCAGCGCGTTGCGCTTCTGCTCCTGGTTGCTGTGCGGGTACGGCACGAAGATCGTCGGCAGGCCGATCGCGGCCACCTCGGCGACGGTCATCGCACCGCCCCGGGCCAGCATGAGGTCGGCCGCCGCGTAGCCCAGCTCCATCTCGGACAGGTACGGCAGCGTCACGTACGGCACCGGCAGGTCGGTGGGGATCGGCACCGGCTCGTTGCGGGCCCCCATCACGTGCAGCACCTGCACACCGTTGCGGGCCAGCTCCTTGGCCGCGCCGGAGACCGCCAGGTTGATCGAGCGGGCGCCCGACGAGCCGCCCGCGACGAAGAGCACCGGCAGGTCGGGGCGGAGCCCGAAGTGGGCGCGGGCGGCGTTGCGCAGCGCGTACCGATCCAGCGAGGCGATGCTGCGGCGCAGCGGCACCCCCACCACCGTCGCGTCGCGCAGCGACTCGGCCTGGCTCGGCTGGTGCGGGAAGCCGACCGCGATGTTCTTGGTGAACTTCATGCCCAGCCGGTTGGCCACGCCCGGCGGCACGTTCACCTCGTGGATCACCATGGGCAGCTCGCGGCGCCACGCGGCCAGGTAGGCCGGCACCGAGACGTACCCGCCGAAGCCGACGACCGCGTCGGCGCGTACCTCGTCGATCACCTTGCCCGCGGCGCGGGCCGCGGTCCACATCCGGCCCGGCGTACGCACCAGGTTCATGTTCACCGACCGGGGCAGCTGGTACGCCGGGATCTGCCGCAGGTCGTATCCCTGTGGCGGGATCAGCTCGTTCTCCATGCCCTTGGGTGTGCCGAGGCAGGTGATCCGGACGCCCGGGTCGTGTCGGCGCAGGCAGTCGGCGAAGGCGAGCAGCGGGTAGATATGCCCCCCGGTGCCACCTCCCGCGAGCACCACCGAACGCAGCGGACCCATCAGCGTCTCCTCTCGCTCGCCGTACCCTGGCGGCTCCGGCCCTGCCGGGCGCCGCGCGGTGCGGCCTGGTCGTCCTGGCGCCGCTCGCGGGACCGGGGCACGGACCCTCGGCCAGCCGGCGGCGACGCCGGTCGGCGACGCCGGCCGGGAAGCGGCGGCAACGGGGCCCAGAGTAGTCGGACCCACCGGGCCGGCGGACGGGCATGCAGTGCTCTGGCCGCATCGGGTTCGGCGCGGGCGAAGGACGCCAGCATCCCGATCGCCGCCAACGTCACGACCAGGGCACTTCCGCCGTCGGAGATGAACGGCAGCGGCAGGCCGGTGATCGGCAGCAGCCCGACCACCCCACCAATGTTGATCACCGCCTGGCTCACCAGCCAGGTGGTCACCGCGGCGGCCGCGAGCCGCCGGAACGGGTCGTCGACCCGTCGGGCGATGCGCAGACCGGTGTACGCGAGCACCGCGAACAGGCTCAGCACCACCGCGCAGCCGATCACGCCCAGCTCCTCGGCGATGATCGCGAAGATGAAGTCGTTGTGCGCCTCGGGTAGCCAGTCCCACTTCAGGCTGCCCTTGCCCAGCCCGACACCGAACCAGCCACCGTGCTCGATGGCCAGCCGCCCCTGGTAGAACTGGAGGCAGTCGTTGAGTTTGCAGGTCTCCGGGTCCGGTGGATTGAAGAACATGTCCAGTCGGGCGAGCCGGTAGTTGTCCGCGCCACGCTCTCCGGAGCCGGCGCCCAGCGAGGCCACCGCGACCAGCAGGCCGATCCCGATCAGACCGGCAGTGGCCAGGGCGCCGAAGACCCGCATCCGCACCCCGGCGGCCCAGAGCAGGCCGACCACCAGGGCCAGCAGACAGAGCATCGTGCCCGTGTCGTTGTAGCCGACCAGGACGAAGAGCAGGCCGACCACCGGGAAGAGCGGGGTGGCCAACTCGCGCCACCACCCCAGTGCGGCGCCCTTGCGGGCGACGATGTGCGCACCCCAGAGCACCATCGCGAACTTGGCCAACTCGGACGGTTGTAGCTGGATCCCGCCGACGAACAGCCAGTTCAGCCGCGCCTCGACCGGCCCGAACCCGGCCGACCGCTGACCGGTGAGCCGGGCGTAGCCGACCAGCAGGTTGAGCACCACCAGCAGCGCGACCGAGGTGATCAGCAACGGCCGACCCAGCGACCGGTAGGTGCTGGCGGGCAGGCGTTGGCAGGCCCAGAACGCCCCGATGCCGATCACCGCGAAGATCGCCTGCTTGGTCACCGAGGCCGAGGCGTTGCCGTCCTCGGCGTAGTCCTTCACGCTGGTCGCCGAGAAGACCATGGTCAGCCCGATCAGCAGCAGCAGGCCGGCGCAGGACAGCAGCAGGTAGTAGGACGCCAGCGGCCGGTCCAGCAGGCCACGCAGCGCGGCCAGCCCACCGGCCGCGTCGAATCCGCGCAGCGGGACGGCAGCGCCGCCCTCCGGCTCACGCCCCGTCGATCCCGCCGCACGCCCCGTCGATCCCGCCGCACGCCCCGTCGATCCCGCCGCACGCCCCGTCGATCCCGCCGCACGTCCCGGGGCGCCCGGCTCACGCGCTCCCCGGCCCGGCTCACGCGCTGCGCCTTCCGCCGGACGCGCCGGGCCGTCCGCCTGGCGGGCCGCGCGGTCGGGCTCGCGGGCCGCGCGGCCGGCCTCCGCCGCACGCGCCGTGCCCGATGACCGTCGCGGTCGACCGGTTGTCCTGTCCTCGGTGCCTGGTTCCTCCCCCACCCGGACATCATCACCGTTCGGCACGCCCGACAGGCCCACAACGATGCACCGGGCGTGTCGGGCTTCGCCCCCCAGGGAAGGCGCCTCACCCCTTTGCTCTGCTTCACCCCACGCAACACTTTTGCCGCGCGAGTGTTGCGTCCGTTGAAGCAGAGCAAAGGAGAGTTCGACTACCCTGCCACCCGACCGGCTACGCGCACACCGCACCGCCCGGCCGGCCGGGCAGGCAGGCAGGCAGGCAGGCGGGTGAACAGGGTGGATCAGGTCATGTTGGCGAGGAACTCGCTGTAGAACAGGCCCAGGGCGATGGCCACACCGATGCCGGCGATGATCCAGAACCGGACCACGATGTTGACCTCGCTCCAGCCGGCCAACTCGAAGTGGTGCTGCAGCGGCGACATCCGGAACACGCGTTTGCCGGTGGTGCGGAAGGAAATGATCTGGATCACCACGGACATCGTGATGATCACGAAGAGCCCGCCGATGATCGGCAGCAGCAGGATGGTCCGGGTGGACATCGCCATGCCGGCGATCAGGCCGCCCAGGCCCAGCGCCCCGGTGTCACCCATGAAGATCCGCGCCGGGGACGTGTTCCACCACAGGAAGCCCACACAGGCCCCGGCTGCGGCCCCGGCTATCAGCGCGATCTCCAACGGGTCACGGACCTCGTAGCAGTACGGCTGGGTGTAGCTCGGGTCGGCGCACCAGTGCCGGTACTGCCAGAACGCGATAAGCGCGTACGCCGCGAGAACCATCACCGAGGCGCCGGTGGCCAGACCGTCCAGTCCGTCGGTGAGGTTGACGCCGTTCGTCGCGGCCATCACCACGAAGATGAAGATGATCACCGCGCCGACCTTGCTGACCTCCAGGAAGTCGATGTCCCGGATGAAGCTCAGCGTGGTGCTGCCCACGGTCTGGGTGTTGGTGGCCTTACCCGTCGCGTCGGTCATGGTGCTCGGGAACCACAGCGCGATGACCCCGAAGACCGCGCCGACCAGGATCTGGCCGAGCAACTTGCCACGCTTGTTGAGGCCGGCGCTGTTGCGCTTGCGCACCTTGAGGAAGTCGTCGAGGAAGCCCACCGCGCCGGAGAACACCATCAGCCCCAGCAGCACCAGCGCCGTGATGGTCGGCTCCACCTGGGCGATCTGCGCGTCCGGCAGGGTGGTCAGGGCCAGGTGCCCGGCCACGTACGCGATCACCGTGGCCAGGATGAAGACCACGCCGCCCATCGTGGGCGTGCCCTTCTTGCCCTGGTGCATGGCCGGGCCGTCGGACCGGATCGGCTGGCCGGCCTTGAGCCGGGTGAACACCTTGATCGCGATCGGCGTGCAGAACAGCGAGACGACGAAGGCCACCCCGATGGCGACGATGATGGCCCTCATCGACCGGCCTCCTCGGCGGCGTCGGCGCGCAGGGCGTCGGCCACCTCCCAGGTCCGGTACCGGGAGCCCTTGACCAGGACGACGTCGCCCGGCCGTAGCTCGCCCCGCAGCACCTCGACGGCCGCCGCCTGATCGGTGAGCAGCACCGACTCTCCTCCCCAGTTCGCTACCGCTGTCGCGCCTTCGTGGATCGGCGCGGCCGGCTCACCCACCACGAGCAGCCGGTCGACACCCAGCTCGGCCGCGAGACGGCCGACCTCGGCGTGGCCGTCGCGCTCGAACGGGCCCAGCTCGGCCATGTAACCGAGCACCGCGACGGTACGCCGCCCCCGACCGAGGCTGGCGAGCGCCCGGAGCGCGACAGCCATCGAGGCCGGGTTGGCGTTGTACGAGTCGTCGATGACCGTCACCCCGTCGGGCCGGTCGAAGACGTCCATCCGCCGGGTGGACTTCAGCCCCAGCTCGCCGAGGGCCGTGCCCACGTCGGCCAGCGGCATGCCCAGCTCCCGGGCGACCGCGGCGGCGGCGAGGGTGTTGCCGACCTGGTGACGGCCGGTCAACGCGAGCCGCACCGGCACGCGCCCCTCCGGCGTGACCAGGGTGTACGACGGGTGCCCCCGCTCGTCGAGCGTGACGTCCTCGGCGCGCAGGTCGGCGTCCGGCGCCTCGCCGTAGCGGACCACCCGGGCCCGGGTGCGACCCGCCATGGCGTCCACCCGGGGGTCGTCGGCGTTCAGCACGGCGAGGCCGTCGGCCGGCAGCGCCTCGACCAGCTCGCCCTTGGCCAGCGCGATGTTGTCCTGCGAGCCGAACTCGCCGATGTGCGACGTGCCGACGTTGAGCACCACCGAGATGCGGGGCGGCACCAGCTCACACAGGTAACGCACGTGCCCGATGCCGCGAGCGCCCTTCTCCATCACCAGGTAGCGGGTGTCCGGCCCGGCCAGCAGAGCCGTGTACGGGTGGCCCAGCTCGTTGTTGAACGACCCGGGCGGGGCCACCGTGGCGCCGAGGCGGGCGGTCAGCTGGCCGATCAGGTCCTTCGTGGTGGTCTTGCCCGAGGAGCCGGTCACACCGATCACGGTCAGCTCGGGCAGCCGGGCCACCGCCGCGCGGGCCAGCCGGCCCATCGCGGTCAGCGCGTCGTCGACCAGCACCATCGGCACCTCGGGCACCTCGCGGGTGCCGAGCACCGCCACCGCGCCGGCCGCCAGCGCCGTCGCCGCGTAGTCGTGCCCGTCGACCTTCTCCCCCGGGAAGGCCACGAAGAGCGAACCGGGCCCCACCTTGCGCGAGTCGAACTCGACCGAACCGCTGACGGTGGCGGCCGGGTCCGCGTGCACGAGCCGCCCGTCGACCGCCGCGGCCACCTCGGCCAGGGTCAGCGCGATCACCGCTGACCCGCCCGGTCGGAGAAGCGGGCCCGCAGCGCGTCGGCCAGCTCGGTGCTGTCGTCGAACGGGAACATCTCGCCCGCCACCTCCTGGCCCCGCTCATGGCCCTTGCCGAGCAGCGCGATCACATCGCCCGGCTCGGCCAGTCGGACCGCCTCGTCGATCGCGTCCCGGCGACCGGCCACCTCGATGATCCGGGCGGCGGTGCCCGCCCGGTACGCCCCGGCGAGCACCTCGGCGCGGATCTCCGCCGGGTCCTCGGTGCGCGGGTTGTCGTCGGTCACCAGCACCACGTCGGCCCCCTCGGCCGCGGCGGCGCCCATCACCGGGCGCTTGCCCCGGTCGCGGTCCCCGCCGGCGCCGATCACACAGATCAGCCGGCCGGCGCTCAGCTCGCGCAGCGCGGCCAGCGCGGCCACGATCGCGTCGGCCTTGTGCGCGTAGTCGACGACCCCGCGTACCGGCCCGACGACGTCGACCAGTTGCAGACGGCCGGGCACGCCACCGCAGGCGGCCACGCCGGCCGCCGCGGTCGCCGGCTCCACCCCGGCGCCCACCAGGGCGGCGATCGCCAGCAGCGCGTTGGCCACGTTGTGCCGCCCGGGCAGCGCCACCCCGGCGGTCAGCGCCACGCCGTCCGGGCCGTGCGCGGTGAACCGCTGCGCGTACCCCTCGCCGTCGACGCCGTCGGCCCACCACGTCGCGGTCGGGTCGCCGGCCGCCGAGTAGCTGACCGTCGCCGGCTTGTAGAGCGGCTTGAGCGCCGGATCGTCGTGGTTGAGCACCTCGACCGCGCACCGGCCGTCGAAGAGCTGCGCCTTGGCGGCGAAGTAGTCGGCGCTGTCGGCGTGGAAGTCCAGGTGGTCGGAGCCGAAGTTCGTGTACCCGCCGACGGCGAAGCGCACCCCGCCGACCCGGCCCATGGCCAGGGCGTGGCTGGAGACCTCCATGACCACGGCGGTGACGCCGCGCTCCCGGGCGGTGGCCAGCATCGCGTGCAGGTCGGTCGCCTCCGGGGTGGTGCGCACGCTGTCGATCACCAGATCGCCGAGCCGGGTCTCCACGGTGCCGATCAGCCCGGTGGTGTGCCCGGCGGCGCGCAACCCCGACTCGACCAGGTACGCCGTGGAGGTCTTGCCGGCGGTCCCGGTCACGCCGATCACGGTGAGCGCCGCCGTCGGGTCGCCGTACACCGCCGAGGCCAGCTCGCCGAGCACCGCGCGGGGGTCGGGCACCACCAGGGCGGGCAGGCCGCTCGCCGCCGCCAGCTCGGCGCCGGCCGGGTCGGTCAACAGGGCCACCGCGCCGGCCTCGGCCGCGCCGACGGCGAACTCCGCGCCGTGCCGGCGGGCGCCGGGCAGGGCCGCGTACAGGTCGCCGGGGCGGACTTCCTGGCTGGCGTGGGTGGCACCGGTGACGACCACGTCGGCGGCGTCCGCCGGGAGGTCGACGGCGAGCCGGACGGCGAGGTCACCGAGCCGGACGCCGGTCACGGTACGTGGACGTGGATTGCCGGGCACGGCGTCAGACCCTACCCGGTCGCCCGGTTCCGGCCGCACAGCCGCCCCGGTGGTTCGTCGGCACTCACCGATGATGTCGCGCCTCCGCTGGTCAGCGCGGATAGACCACGAACTTGGGTGCGGAACCACTCGGGGACGGCGGCACGCGGTAGTGACGCAGCGTGAACTGCATCATGTCGCGGAACGCCGGGTTGGCGATCGCCGCGCCCCCACCACCGGGCGCGTACACGAAGACCGCGATCACGTACCGGGGCTTCTCGGCGGGGGCCATGCCGATGAAGGAGGACACCTCGCCGGGCTGCTTCTTGCCGTCCACCAGACGCCAACCGGTGCCGGTCTTGCCGGCGACCCGGTAGCCGGGGACCGCCGCCAGGGTGCCGGTGGCGCCCTCGACCGTGGTGACCGCCTCCAGCATGGTGCGCAGCGCCGCCGCGTTCTGCGGGCTGAGCACCGAGCGGGTGACCGGCGCCGGCGCGGGGGTGCGCTTGCCGTCCGGGCCGATCGTCTCCTTCACGAGGTGCGGCTGCACGTACGTGCCGTCGTTGGCGATGGCGGCGTACGCGGCGGCCATCTGCAGGGGCGTGGCGTCGACGCTGTGCCCGATCGGCACCGACCCGGCCGACGACCCGCTCCACTCGTCGACCGGCAGCAGCCGGCCGCTGGCCTCGCCGGGCAGGCCCTCGCCGGTGGGCTTGCCCAGCCCGAACCGCTTCTGGTAGTCGATCAGCCGCTCCGGGCCGAGCCGGTCGGCGACGGTGATCGCGCCGACGTTCGACGAGAAGGCCAGCATCCCGGGCACGCTCATCTTCCGGCCGTTGGCCGGGTGGGTGTCGGAGAACCAGGTGTCACCCTTCTTGATGCTGTTCGCGATGGGCAGCGTCGTGTCCGGGGTGATCACCCCCTCCTGCAGCGCCGCGCCGTAGGTGATCGCCTTGTGCACCGAGCCGGGGTCGACCACGAAGCTGGTCGCGGCGTCCTCGCGGGCGACCGGATCGCTCGGCACCGGCTTGGCGGCGTTGTAGGTGGGGTCGCTGGCCTGGGCCCGCACCTCGCCGGTGGCGACGTCGATGATCACGGCGGCGGCGGTCGCGCCCCGCTGCCCCGCCATCCCCGCGCTGAGGATCTGCTGGGTGCGGAACTGCAGGTCCCGGTCGATGGTGAGGGTCAGCGAACTGCCCGGCTTAGCCGGGGTCGTCTTGCTGTAGCCGCCGGGGATCGGCGCGGCGAGGTCACCGAGGCCGGCCTCGTACACCCGCTTGCCGTCCTGCCCGGCGAGCAGGTCGTCGTAGCGGGCCTCCAGACCCTCCAGCCCGACCATGTCCTGGCTGGTGAAGCCGATCAGGTTGGCCGCCAGGTCGTCGCCGGGCACCTCCCGGCGCTCGTCGCGGTGCACCCCGATGCCGGGCAGCTCCAACGCCAGCACCTGCTTGGCCGCCGGGATCTCCACCCCCCGGGCCAGGTACTCGAACCGCGACGGGTTGCCGTTCTCCAGCTTGCGGGGCTTCATCAGGTCGGTGAGCTTGGACACCGGGATGCCGAGCAGCGGCGAGAGCGCCTTGGCGGTGGCGGGCCGGTCCTCGATCAGCGTCGGGTCGGCGAACACGTACCGCGCCTCGACGCTGTGGGCCAGCGGCTCGCCCCGGAAGTCGTAGATCGCGCCGCGCGGCGCGGGCAGCTCGACCGTGCGGGTCCGGTCGGCGACGCCACCACCGGCGTACGCCGGGGTGTCGACCGCCTGCAGGAAGATCAGCCGCACCCCGATGACGACGAAGAGCGCCAGGGTGAGCACGGTGCCCAGGCGCAGCCGCAGCCGCGGGTCGGCGAGCTTCGGCGGGCGCGGCGGCTTGCGCGACGGCCGGCGGGCCGCCGGCCGGTCGGCGCGGCCGGGCGCGCGCGGCGTG
>NZ_JBEXIA010000028.1:0-90905 GCF_040608335.1 Micromonospora sp. NPDC005194
ACGTCGTGGCCGGCGGCGGCGAGGGCGACGGAGAGGGCGTGCACGTGTCGGCCGAGGCCGCCGACGAGCACCGGCGGGTACTCCCACGACAGCATGAGGATGCGACGGGTCTGCGGCGGCACCCCGGGACCGGCATGCGCGGGCACGATCGCGCCGGGCTGCGCGGACGGGCCGGGCTGCGCGGGAAGCTGCGGCCGAAAGGTCAGGGTGGGCCGGTGGGCCCGGTCCTTGGTGGCAGCGAGCTGCTCATCGACCCGCAGGGTCGTCACATCAATCTCCGTCCATGCATGGTGGTGCGCGCCGGCGTCAGTGGCGGCGGAGTGAGAGGTGGAAAGGGTGGCCGAGGGCCGAGTGAGGTCGCGCGCGGACGCGTGCCCCCCGACAAGCAAAGGGCATCGGGCCCCGGAACGCACCTTGAAAGCGTCCATGGTGACGGAGGACACCTGAGGGTGTAGCGCGCATCAGACAGGTGGATTCCGGTCATCGCCTGAAAGGATGGATTGGCGCACCGGGGGGCAGGGCAATACCGGCGTGCGCGCGGGCGGGCTGTCGTCGGCGCGCTCGTGGCGCGGTGCGCACATGACCATGGTCTGAAGGAGCGACATGCAGGTCTGGCCGGGCGAGCGGTATCCCCTGGGCGCCACCTACGACGGGATGGGCACCAACTTCGCCATCTTCTCCGAGGTGGCCGAGCGGATCGAACTCTGCCTCTTCGACGAGTGGGACACCGGCGCCGAGCGCCGCGTCGAGCTGCGCGAGGTGGACGCCTACGTCTGGCACGCGTACCTGCCGGGCATCGAGCCGGGGCAGCGCTACGGCTACCGGGTGTACGGGCCGTACGACCCGGCGAACGGGCTGCGTTGCAACCCGCACAAGCTGCTGCTCGACCCGTACGCCAAGGCCATCGACGGTGACGTGACGTGGGACCCGGCGGTGTACGACTACGACATGGCCGACCCGGAGCGGATGAACGAGAGCGACTCGGCGCCGTTCATGCCGAAGTCGGTGGTGGTCAACCCGTACTTCGACTGGGGCAACGACAAGCCGCCGCGTACGCCGTACCACCACTCGGTGATCTACGAGGCGCACGTGCGCGGGCTGACCATGCGCCACCCGGACATCCCGGAGGAGCTGCGCGGCACGTACGCGGGCATCGCCTCCCCACCGATGATCGAGCACCTGACCCGGCTCGGGGTGACGGCGATCGAGCTGATGCCGGTGCACGAGTTCGTGCACGACCACCGCCTCGTCGACCTGGGCCTGCGCAACTACTGGGGTTACAACACGATCGGCTTCTTCGCCCCGCACCACGGCTACTCGGCGCTGGGCCACCTCGGGCAGCAGGTGCAGGAGTTCCGGGGCATGGTCAAGGCGCTGCACGCGGCGGGCATCGAGGTCATCCTCGACGTGGTCTACAACCACACCGCCGAGGGCAACCACCTCGGGCCGACGCTGAGCTTCAAGGGCGTGGACGCGCCCAGCTACTACCGGCTCAGCGAGGAGGACCGGCGCTACTTCGTCGACTACACGGGCACCGGCAACAGCCTCAACGTCCGCAGCCCGCACTCGCTGCAACTGATCATGGATTCGCTGCGGTACTGGGTGACCGAGATGCACGTCGACGGCTTCCGGTTCGACCTGGCGGCCACCCTGGCCCGCGAGTTCTACGAGGTGGACCGGCTCTCGACCTTCTTCGAGGTGGTCCAGCAGGACCCGGTGGTCAGCCAGGTCAAGCTGATCGCCGAGCCGTGGGACGTCGGCCCCGGCGGCTACCAGGTGGGCAACTTCCCGCCGCTGTGGACCGAGTGGAACGGCAAGTACCGCGACACGGTGCGGGACTTCTGGCGCGGCGAGCCGGCCACCCTCGCCGAGTTCGCGTCGCGGATCTCCGGCTCGGCCGACCTCTACCAGGACGACGGCCGCCGCCCGTTCCACAGCATCAACTTCGTCACCGTCCACGACGGGTTCACGCTCACCGACCTGGTGTCGTACAACGACAAGCACAACGAGGCCAACGGCGAGGAGAACCGGGACGGCGAGAGCCACAACCGGTCCTGGAACTGCGGCGTGGAGGGCGACACCGACGACGACGGGGTGCTCGCCCTGCGGGCCAAGCAGCGGCGCAACTTCCTGGCCACCCTGATGCTCTCGCAGGGCGTGCCGATGATCGGCCACGGCGACGAGCTGGGCCGCACCCAGCACGGCAACAACAACGCCTACTGCCAGGACAGCGAGCTGGCCTGGATCGACTGGGACAACGTCGACGAACAGCTGCTGGACTTCGTCCGTACGCTCACCGAGTTCCGCAAGCGGCACCAGGTGTTCCGCCGCCGCCGGTTCTTCACCGGTCTGCCGGTGGGTGGGCGCGGCACCGACGAGCCGCTGCCCGACCTGGCCTGGCACACCCCCGACGGGCGGGAGATGACCGGCGAGGACTGGGGCAACGACTTCGGCCGCTCGGTGGCGCTGTTCGTCAACGGTGAGGGCATCCGCGAGCGCGGCCAGTACGGCCAGAAACACCACGACGCCTCGTTCCTGCTCTGCTTCAACGCCCACGACGCGCCGCTGGACTTCACGATGCCCGGCAGTGAGTACGGCCAGAAGTGGGAACGGGTGATCAGCACTGCCGAACCCGAGCCCGACGACGCCACGGTGATCAGCGCGGGCGGCACCATCCGGGTGCCGGACCGCTCCCTGGTGGTGCTGGAAAGGACGATCTGACATGGCCGCCACCCCTCCGCAGGCCACCTACCGCGTCCAGGTCCGTCCCGGCTACGACTTGGACGCCACCGCCGGCATCCTCGACTACCTCGCCGACCTGGGCGTCAGCCACCTCTACAGCGCCCCCCTGCTGGCCGCGACGCCCGGTTCCGCACACGGCTACGACGTGGTCGACCACCGCACGGTCAACCCGGAGCTGGGCGGTGAGGCCGCCCGGCAGCGGCTGCTGCGGGCACTGCGCGAGAAGCGGCTCGGCCTGGTCGTCGACATCGTGCCCAATCACGCCGGGGTCGCCGTGCCGCCGGCCAACCCGGCCTGGTGGGACGTGCTGCGCCGGGGGCGCGACTCGTCGTACGCCGACTGGTTCGACATCGACTGGGACCGGGGCCGGCTGCTGCTGCCGGTGCTGGCCGACGACCCGGCCGCCCTGGACGACCTCAAGCTCGTCGACGGCGAGCTGCGCTACCACGAGCACCGCTTTCCGGTCGCCGACGGCACCGGCGACGGCAGCGCGACCGAGGTGCACGACCGGCAGCACTACGAGCTGATCTCCTGGCGACGCGGGGACGCCGAGCTGACGTACCGCCGGTTCTTCGCCATCGCGGGCCTGGCGGGCCTGCGCGTGGAGGACCCGGCGGTGTTCGCCGCCACCCACGAGCTGATCCTGCGCTGGGCCGCCGCGGGGGAGGTCGACGGCATCCGCGTCGACCACCCGGACGGCCTGCGCGACCCCGCCGGCTACCTCGCCCGGCTGCGCGAGGCCGCGCCGGCGGCCTGGCTCGTGGTGGAGAAGATCCTGGAGTACGGCGAGGAGCTGCCGGACTGGCCGGTGGACGGCACCACCGGCTACGACGCCCTTGCCGCGGTCAACGGCCTGTTCGTCGACCCCGACGCCGAGGGCGACTTCACGGCGCTGGACACCCGCCTCGCCGGGCACCACACCTCGTGGCAGGACCTGACCCACACCACGAAGCTGGCCGCCGCCACCACGCTGCTCGCCGCCGAGCTGACCCGGCTGGCCGCGCTCGCCCCCGAGGTGCCGACCGAGCAGGCCCGCGCCGCGCTCGCCGAGCTGGCCGCTGCCTTTCCGGTCTACCGCGGCTACCCACCACACGGCGCCCGCTACCTCGCCGCCGCCCGCTCCGAGGCCGGCCGCCGCCGCCCCGACCTGACCGGCGCCCTGGACGCGGTCACCCGCCGACTGCGCGACCCCGACGACGAGCTGGCGATGCGTTTCCCGCAGCTCACCGGCGCGGTGATGGCCAAGGGCGTGGAGGACACCGCGTTCTACCGCTGGACCCGGTTTCTGGCGCTCAACGAGGTCGGCGGCAGCCCCGCCCACTTCGGCGTGCCACCGGCGGAGTTCCACCGCTTCGCCGCCGCCCGGCAGGTCCGCTGGCCCGCGAGCATGACCACTCTCTCCACCCACGACACGAAGCGCGGCGAGGACGTCCGCGCCCGCCTCGCCGTGCTCAGCGAGCTGCCGGACCGCTGGGCCGAACAGGTCCAAACCTGGATGGAGTACGCGCCTCTGCCCGACCCGTCGTTCGCCCACCTGCTCTGGCAGACCGCCGTCGGCGCGTGGCCGATCGAGCGGGAGCGGCTGCACGCGTACGCCGAGAAGGCCGCCCGGGAGGCCGCGGCCTCGACCAGTTGGGCGGACCCGGACCCGGCCTTCGAGCAGGCCATGCACGCGGTCATCGACCGGATGTACGACGACCCGAGCCTGCACGACGAGCTGACCGAACTCGCCGCCGCCATCACCCCGGCCGGCTGGTGCAACTCGCTCGGGCAGAAGCTGATCCAGATCACCATGCCCGGTGTGCCGGACACCTACCAGGGCACCGAACTGTGGGACAACTCCCTCGTCGACCCGGACAATCGCCGGCCGGTCGACTTCGACGTACGCCGGGAGATGCTGGCGCGGCTCGACGGCGGCTGGCGTCCCCCGGTCGACACCGACGGCGCGGCGAAGCTGCTCGTGGTGTCGCGGACGCTGCGGTTGCGGCGGGCGCACCCGGAGCTGTTCACCGGCTACCGGCCGGTGCCGGCGCACGGGCCGGCCGGTCGGCACGTGGTGGCGTTCGACCGGGGCGGCGCGATCGCCGTGGCGACCCGCCTGCCGTTGGGTCTGGCGCGCGCCGGCGGCTGGCGCGACACAGCCCTGTCGCTTGGTGTTAACGAGGTGAAGGACCTGTTCACCGGCCGGGTCTACAGTGGCGGGGAGACGTCGCTGGACAATCTTCTGGCCGACTATCCCGTCGCTCTGCTGGCTCCTCTCCCCGCTGCCGAGGAGGCCGTTTGATGACCGAGTTTTCCGTCTGGGCGCCGGACGCCACGCGGGTGCGGCTGCGCCTGGCCGGCGACACCGACCACGAGATGCGCGCCGCCGCCGACGGCTGGTGGCAGGTCGAGGTGCCCGACGCCGGCCTCGACTACTCCTTTCTGCTGAACGACGACGAAACCCCACTGCCCGACCCCCGCTCGCCGTGGCAGCCTGCGGGGGTGCACGGGCCGAGCCGCCGCTACGACCACTCCGCCTTCGAGTGGTCCGACAGCGCGTGGACGGGCCGGCAACTGCCCGGCAGCATCCTCTACGAGCTGCACATCGGCACCTTCACCCCGGAAGGCACCTTCGACGCGGCCATCGACCGCCTCGACCACCTCGTGAACCTCGGTGTCGACCTGATCGAACTGCTCCCGGTCAACGCCTTCAACGGCGAATACAACTGGGGGTACGACGGCGTCTGCTGGTTCGCCCCGCACCAGCCCTACGGCGGCCCCGACGGCCTGAAACGGTTCGTCGACGCCGCCCACGCTCGCGGGTTGGGGGTGATCCTCGACGTCGTCTACAACCATTTCGGGCCCTCCGGGGCCTACGCGCCGCGGTTCGGGCCCTACCTCGCCGAGCAGAGCAACACGTGGGGCCGCTCGGTCAACCTGGACGGCCCGCACTCCGACGAGGTACGTCGCTACATCATCGACAGCGTCCTCATGTGGCTCCGCGACTACCACGTCGACGGCCTACGCCTGGACGCCGTGCACGCCCTGCCCGACACCCGCGCGATCCCGCTGCTCGAAGAGCTGGCCATCGAGGTCGAGTCGCTGTCGACGCACCTGGGCCGGCCGCTGTCGCTGATCGCCGAATCCGACCTCAACGATCCACGGCTCATCACCCCTCGGGAGGCTGGCGGGTTCGGGCTGCACGCCCAGTGGAACGACGACGCCCACCACGCGCTGCACACGTTGCTGACGGGGGAGCGGCAGGGGTACTACGGCGACTTCGGCTCCCTGGAGACGCTGTCGGACGTGCTGACCGGCGGGTTCTTCCACGCCGGGACCTGGTCCAGCTTCCGCAACCGTCACCACGGGCGGGCGCTCGACTCGCGCATCCCCGGTCATCGGCTGGTCGCCTACCTCCAGAACCACGACCAGATCGGGAACCGGGCCACCGGGGATCGGATCTCGGCTTCTCTCTCGCCCGCGCTGCTGCGGGTCGGCGCCACGTTGCTGCTGACCGCGCCGTTCACTCCGATGCTGTTCATGGGGGAGGAGTGGGCGGCCTCTACGCCGTGGCAGTTCTTCACCTCGCACCCCGAGCCGGAGCTGGCTACCGCCGTGGCTCTGGGGCGGCGGCGGGAGTTCGCCGCGCACGGGTGGGCCGAGGCGGAGGTGCCGGATCCGCAGGACCCGGAGACGTTCGTACGGTCGCGGTTGGACTGGGCCGAGCTGGACAAGCCTGAGCATCGGGAGATGTTGGCTTTTTACCAGCGGTTGATCGGGCTGCGGCGGTCGGTGGCTGACCTGTCGGATCCTCGGATGCACGAGGTGTCGGTGCAGCACGGGGACCAGTACCTGCTGATGCGGCGGGGGGAGACGTTGGTGGTCGCCAACTTCGCTGGGCGGGGGCAGGGGGTGTCGTTGCCGGGGGTGGCTCGCCGGGTCTTGTTGGCTACCGGCGAGGGGGTCACAGTGATGCGGGACCGGATCGAGCTCCCGGCGGAGACTGCGGCGATCGTAGCGCTCTAAGGTGTGGTCAGAACCTATGCCGTCGAGCTGGTGAGACACGTATGAACTCGTGACGTCTGGCCAGCGGCCTTGCCATCCCGAAACCTCGCTGAATCATGTCCACCTGGTGGATCTTCTATCGCATACCCGACAATCATTCGGGACAGCACGCCGAGTGCGCCGATCATCTGATGAGGGGTCTCCGTCGGGGTCACGACGAGAACGCGGGGCCATGCTGACTAACGGGAGACTGATCGGTGGATGATCCGCTTGCATTTCCGGTGTTGGCCGGTGCTGCCCTGACTCAGGGCTTCAATTTCCTTTACGATGAGCTTCAGGCGCTACTAGAGCGCCGGCGCGCCCAGCGCGAGGGCCGACCCCTGCCGGTAGCAGAGGCGCTTCGAACTCCACCCGTGTTGGCCGGCCGTATGGGTCCCTTGAATGTGGATGACAGCCTGCTAGCTGAGAAGGCGGAGGAGTTGAGTCTGCTGAATAGCCTTCTGGAGCAGTACACCGGCCTCTCTGAACTCGACGGCCAAGATCCACAGCTGCGCATTATATTAGGCCGGCTGCGCGCAACGCTAGAAACGATCTACGGCCAGCGCCTCACGTTCCACCTCGAAGACCGCCCGACCACGGGCGTTCGGATCAATCAATCAGTCGACGACGTATCAGGTGAATTGATCGGTCTTGACGCCGGGGCGCTGGGCGAGCGGGCTCGGGCCGAGGTCTCGCAGAACGTAGGAACAGTGCATTCGGATTCCACCGTGGTAGGCGCACGCTTCGACACCCTTGGCTAATTTCCGACTCCCCGTGCTTTCCCGCAGCGCGAACTACAAGGATCGACGGCGGGTCTGATGTAAGGCGACGAAGCTGGGAGTTTGCCATGAATCCGGACGAGGAATCGCAAGCGCAGCCCTCGGATCGAAGTAGGCCGTCCCCTTGGCGATCCATTTTCCCTGGCGTTCCGTTCCGACATGAATCAGCCAAGGACGAAGGGCTTCGCCTAGATGATGGGCGTGGGCCGGAGGTCGTCCAAGAGGCGCCGTTTGAAGACGGCGTCACCGAACCGATAGCAAGTCGAGAGGAGGACCTCTCCTACCTGTCGGACTCCCCCATGGTTGTGGCTCAATCGACGCCTGTCCTCGGAACCGATGTTCCTGCCGAGTCAAGGCGGGACAGCGTTAACGATCGTGATTCAACTGCCGGCACTGATGGCGCGACTACTTCGGCCTCATGGTGGGGTGGGGAGCCCACCCCCGTCGCCGACTCCGTGCCCGTCACGAGGCCGTCGCTACCGCCTCCGATGGACCACTCGCGAGACACGCACACAAATAAGCCGGAGGCCGTTAAGGAGTCTCGTTACGGCGATGCGGGTCTCGCCAATGAGATGAGCCAGGAGAGCGAGACGAATCCGGATGAGCCGAATGGCGCATCGAGCATTGGAGGCGGACGGCGTCGCGAGAATTCAGCGGAGATTGAGGGCGCCGAAATCCCACCCGTCGACTGGCCGGAACGGCCGGACATCGAGCGGTTAAGGCGGCTGGTACAAGGCCTCGACGTTGCGGTCGATGTCGAACACAACGCTGGGACAGTAATTGGACTGCAGATTACAGCCAAGTTCGAGCGGATGCTCGAGCAGCAGCCGCTGCACGATGACCTATTAAAGACGATCCGTTCGGTGTTCCAGCCACCAAAGGTCCGCGTGGGTTCTGATTCCAAGGAGTACGAGGATCTTTTGGGTACCCTTATCGATCCGGGCTCCGTGGTTGTCCTGACTGGCCGGCCCGGCAGTGGCCGGACGATTACCGGGCTTGCGCTACTGGCACATCTGAAAGCGGTGGCCGGTGTCACCGTCAGCACATTGAGTTACGGCGGTGCTAGAAAGTTCTCTTTGCGACGTGTTCCTCATAATCAGCGGTGCGGTTACCTGCTGGAGTTGCCCGCGGACGACGCAGAATTCGCGGTATCTTCGGATTTCGGTTTGACGCTCCACGGAGTGCGTGGCCTTCTTCGGCAGACGGCCTCTCACCTGGTCGTGATAACGACCGAGGAGCAGTGGGATCAGGTGGGACATGGAGCGCCGGTACGCCCGGTCGAAGTAAGTCCGGCGGCGGCCCGGGACATTGCCGCAGCTTGGCTGCGTATCTCAACTCCCGATCTATCTGTCGACCGCTGGGTCGGGCACCAGGACATTGCCGACCTCCTTGAGCGCGAAACACCTCGGGGTGCCATGGAAATCGTCGGGCTCATTGCCAAGGCGGCGCACGCGGCCAAGGCGAAGTTGCCGGCGCTTGAGCCGGCGGTCGATGGAAACAGTCCCTCGATTGCACTAGCAGACGAGGAAGAGGAGTTCTATCGGCGGGTATCGAGCGTCGTAGCCGCCCGGAAAAGTTGGCGCAGGCAGTTACTGGAATGGCATCGAAAGCCAGGTAGGACAAGTTTCGAGCGAAATTTCTTACTGGCTGCGGCTACGCTGCGGGAGGCCCCAGTGGGCGAGGTTTATGCCGCGACTGCTACTCTCGCACGGCAGCTCGGCGACGAAGTGCCGCCAAAGGGTCAGCAGGGGCCAGGTATTATCCAGCTTGCTGATGCGATCGAGGCTGACCTCTCAGGTAACGATGACAGCCTCGAATTTGCCCGGCCGGGGTGGGACGATGCAGTTTTGCACTACTTCTGGATCGACCGGCCTTTGAGCCGCCAAGCGTTCCTGTCGTGGATCGCACAGGCACCGCTGACGGCCACCAGAGAGATTCAAAAACTCTCCCCTGGTTCGTCGACCACCGACCGCACTTCTCGAGCGGTGCGGATGGCTTCATTCGCACTTCGCTGGGCCACTCGCCAGAGACGTCCGGACTACTTGGAGGAGATTGTTGTTTCGTGGCACGGACAGACGGATCTCTGGCCTGCTGCTGTCGACGGACTTACCCGCGCCTGCTTCGACCCGCTGATCGGTCGTGAAACACATAACCTTCTGCTCAACTGGGCCAAACGTCCGGATCTAGCTCTACTGGAGGCGGTCAGTGCCGTTTGCGCCGGGGACTTCGGGCGGGCATATCCGGGCAAGGCATTGGTTCGTCTTGGCCACGTTGCTGGGTCCCGCGATCCTCGGGTGGCTGAGATTGTCCGCAAGGCGGTGCAAACGCTTTGGCTTGAGCAATCACTGAATAGCGCACTGATGAACGAAATCCTGAAATGGTGCACCGCCAACGACGAGGCCCGGCGGGCGGCGGGCCGGCGAGCGTTCGGCGCATTGGCTGAGCTTCCGAGCGAGGACGATAAGGCGTTGCCTGCGCTAATATCTCCTGGCGCTGGTATCGAAACACCACTAGCGGACTGGCCTGACGTCGACTCCGGTCTATGGCTCGCGGACTTGGCCTGCGGATGGCGCTCAATCCTCCAGTCTCCGGCAGCTCGGACGGAGGCCGCTGCTGCTGGCCGGCTCTGGTTCGACGCCTGCTTGGTTCATCCAGAAGTAAAAAGCACCATCTTCTACGTCTTCAGGCGGGCAGTTTCGGAGCCGGGCGACGACGGTTCCGGCCTTCAACACCAGATCCTCGACCTGCTTTATGACTGGCAGCCGGCTGATGACCAAGCTGCCGACCGAGTTGGACTTAGGCACGCCCTTACTGACCTACTGCTTCACGATGGGTCCCGTGCGCTGCTGCCGTACGGTCCGCATCCCGCTGACGAGAGACGAGCATGAACCGGCTCCTGCGGAGGCAAGCTGGTGCGCAGTCTGAGCCTGCAGCCGTGTGGACCTATCGGTTTCATGATCGCCTTCCCAGCGCCGATGATCATCTAGCGTTCACCGCAGAGATACGCCTGGACTGGTCGGTCGAGGACGCTTCCCGGGCGGCCGGTGTGTCTAACCTATTGGCAGCCCGGCATGTAGGTCGCATTGTCCAAGAGGCTGCGGCTCACGTGAGTGTGCTCCGGGTGGCGGTGGCCGAGCACGAAATCAACCTTGCCTTGGTAACCAGGTTGCCGTGCTCTACTGATGGAGTTCGGGTGCACCGTGCTCAGACCAGGTTGCTAGTGGACGAGGAGACGCTAGAGGCCGCGCGTCGACTTGAACGGGCGCGGCAGGATCAAGGCATCGATGCGCTGCACCAAGAGCGATTGCGAGCCCGGATGCGATTCATGCGTGAAGAGGCGCTTCGCGATCCCGCCGCAGCCCGCCTCTACTGGCTTCTCGAGCATCCAGACCAGGCAAATCCCCAGGCGCAAGCGGCGGTGCTTGAAGAGATCGTGCAGCAGGTGAACCTGTGGAGCAATGGGGATCGTTGGATTACTATTGCTCAGCTACTCCACCGATTTATCGAGAGGCTGCCCGATAGTCGACGCGATCGACTAGTCGATCAGCTGGGCAAGGTGTTTGTCGAGTATGGGCAGGGTGACCTCGCGGAAGAAATGCCCGGACCTCTTGCCGTGCCGTCCTCGGATCGAATCCCTGCTGGCGAGCAGCCGCATCTGTAATTTGGAAGTCGAGCGGAGGTGAAGCGGCTGAGGTCCGGCGCGAAACACCCAGGGACCCGACGACAGATCGTCATCACAGGCTCACGCACTTGGCTGCTCAGACGTCTCCGACATCCGGGTGCGCCAGATTCTCGGCCAGCTTCACCTCATGGCTGCGCTGGGCCTCGACCGTGGACGGACGTCCCAACGTGGCCCGCGATCACCTCGCGGAGGCCACGCGCGAGGCCGAGAGCCTGGGAGATCCCGCCGACGGTGGTGGCTTCAACGAGTGCTGCTTCGGGCCAACCAACGTCGGGCTCTGGAAGATGTCCATCGCAGTGGAACAGGGCGAGTCCGGCAAGGTGATCGAGCTGTCCAAGACGATCCGGCCGCAGGTGCTCATGGCGTCGAATCGCCAATTGTCTTACTGGCCCGATATCGGACGCGCACTCGCCGAGGGTGGTCGGCGGGATGCCAAAGTGCTCGCCGCATTCGTGCAGGCCGAGCGGGCCGCGCCGATCCCGTTCGCCATCAACCCGCTCGCCCGCCATGCCGTGGTGACCCTGGCCAGCGCGCCCAGCGTCGCGCCCTCCCCGACGACCTGCGCCTGCTCGCCGGTAGCATCGGCGTCGATCTCGCCCCATAACTGCCGGTAATCGCGACACCATCCATCCGTCCTACCGTCCCTTGCGGGACGTGAGCGCGTCCTGCCAGTCTCGGACAGGCGGGGAGTACGGTCGATGACGGAGGACTGCCCGTAATCATCGCCGCCGCCGCAAGGTAGGAGTGAAGCGGTGCCCCCACGTGCAACCACAATCGTTGACCCTCGTTTCGCCAGTGAGCTGCGGCGACTTCGCGATGCGCGGAGCCTGTCCCTCCGGCAGCTCGCCACCGCCGTCAACTACGGCAAGAGCCTGATTCACCAGTTGGAGGCCGGACAGACGAAGCCGACTGTCGACGTGGCGGCTCGGCTCGACGAGGCGCTGACGGCGCGCGGTGCCCTGGCGGGACTCGTCATCGACGCACCCGAGGGCGACGGCCGCTTGGCGTACGCGACGGCACACCCGCAGCGGGTCGACCGGGCCACCACAGTGGCGTTCGCAGGGCTTCTCGCTGGCTACCGTCGGTTGGAGGATGCCATCGGTTCCGGGCCGATCATGGGGTCGGTCCGCGCTCATCTCGAAACCGTGACAAGCCTGTTGAGACACGCGCCCTCCGGTGTACGGCCGTGTCTTGTCGACGTCGCGGCACAGTGGGCGCAGTTCGCGGGCTGGCTGTGCACTGCCCGTGGTGAGGAGCGGGCGGCCACGATTTGGAACGCGAGGGCCCTGCACTGGGCCACCGAGGCCGGTAACACGGATCTGATCGCGACAGTCCTGTCCTTCCAGGGACACCAGGCGGAGTTGCGGCACGACCTCCCGGCCATGATCGAGCTGTCCCGGGAGGCACGCCGGGACCAGACGGTGAACGCGGCCCTTCGCGCCTACTGCGCAGGCCAGGAGGCCAGAGGGCTGGCCATGGCCGGAGCGGCCAGCGCCGACGTACTCACCCGCCTGTCGGAGGCGTCGGACCTCCAGGCTCAGGCGGCCGAGGAACCGCTGTCGCCGTGGGGCTACTGGTACACACCATCGTTCTTCGCCGTGCAACAGGGGAGCGTTCTGCGGTATCTCGGTGTTACCGACAATCGCGCCAACGACCGCGCGTTGGAGCTGCTGACGGCCGGCGTCGCAGGTGTGAGCGAGGAAGCCAGCGGCGCGGAGTGGCACGGCCGCAACCTGGTGCACCTCGCCGTCGCGCAGGCGCAGGCAGGGGACGCGGCGGCGGCTCGCGAAACCCTCGCGGCAGCGGACGCCATCGCCCTTGCCGCAGCCTCCCGGGAACTCGCCCGTGAAGTGGCCGAGACGGTCCACCACCTTCGTCTGTCCGCTACGCCGTAACGGACGCGTTTCGCCTGGTACAGCACCGATTGCCGCATCGACGATGACGGTGGGTGACGGCGTTGGGTGACTGTCCCGGGACCGACGCCGCGCCGACTATGTCGCGGAGGTGGGCGTGCACGGCGACGAGCAATCGAGCAAGGGTGAACAGGCTGAGGCTGCCGAACGGGAGGCTGCCAAGCAGCGCCTCCTGGCGCAGGCCGAGGCGGAGCGCGTACCCGTGGAGGACACGACCCGCGCGGTCCCGGACCGACGGTGGCGGCGTGACCAGCGATGACATCCCGATCGGCCGACGGGTGGCGAGCTGGCGGGTGCGGCGGCAGATGACCCAGCAGATGCTCGCCGACCGGCTGCGCAGGTCGAAGAGCTGGGTCGACAAGATCGAGCGGGGCGTCCGCCCCCTGGACCGGTACTCGGTGATCCAGGAACTGGCCCACGTCCTGCGCGTCGAGCCGGAGGCGCTGCTCGGCCAGCCGCGGAGCACCCCCGCCGGCACGCCGGACGGGGTGGACGACATCCGGGCCGCCCTCGCCCGCTATGACATCCCGCAGGCTCCACCGCAGACGGACGAGCTGCGACGGCAGGTCGGGCACGCCTGGTTGACCTACCAGCACGCCCACTACGGGCAGTTGGTGCGCCTGTTGCCGGGCCTGCTCGACGCCGCCCAGGGCGCGCGGTCGGCGGAGCTGCTGGTGCAGGCGTACCGGATCACCGCGTCTCTGCTGGTGAAGCTCGGCGAGGCCGACCTCGCCTGGTTGGCAGCCGATCGGGCGATGGCCGCCGCCGGCGACGACCCCACCCTCGCGGCGACGGCGGCCATCGCGGTAGGGCAGGCGCTGCGCGCGTCGGGCCGCGACCGCCTCGCCCTGGCCGCGACGTTCGCCGCCGCGAACCGCGTCCGGCCGCAGCGGTCGGCGGGGGAGTGGGCCGTGGGTGGGACGCTGCTGCTCCAAGCCGCCCTCGCCGCCGCCGGCTGCGGCGAGCACCGCCGCGCCGACGAGCTGACCGACCGGGCCGCGGGGGTCGCCGCCAACCTTCGGGGGTACGACGATCAGCACCGCACCAGCTTCGGGCCGATCGTCGTCGAGGTGGCGCGGGTGGTGGTGGCGGCCTCGCGGGGTGACGCCGCCGAGGCGATGCGGCGGCATCCGGCGATCGTGCGGCGGGAGGCGTGGCGGCGGTTGCCGGCCGAGTATCGGGGCGCGTACCTGGTTGATGTCGCGCGGGCGTACCTCCAGGTTGGCGACCTGCGCGGCGCCGCACGCGCCCTGGTGGACGCGGACAGCGTCGCACCGGCCGAGGTCCGGTGCCGGCCTCTGGCGCGTACCGTGATCGCCGATGTTGCCCGTGCGCAGCCGGCGCCGGCCGGCGTGGCGCGACTGGCGACGCTGGTCGGCCTGACCCGTTGACGGCCGGCGCTCGGCCACCACCTTGCCCGCGCCGGCCTCGCCGGCGGTGCGTGAAGGCGGCCACGCCGATCGCCGGAGCCTGACGGCAGTCGCCAGCAGCACGCAGAGACATCCGGCCCCGCCCGGGGCTTGATCAACCAGATCAGACCCACGGCGGGGCCGGATGGCTACACACCGGGGAGCACTTCGGGAGCGTCCGGCTCAAGCCGGGACGGGTCACGCGGGTCCGCTGGCCCTGGCATCACATCATCCAGCTGCGGACGACTTCGCCGGGATTTCGGTGACGGAGTGTAGTCGTTCATGCGCTTTCGGTGGTTCCACCCATTGCGCGCCGCGCTCTGTCTCGTTTCGCCTTTGAGTGGCGTGGATCCAGGTTCCGCGCACCGGCACCTGCTTGAGCTGAACGGGGAAAGCGATGGAATCTGTCCGGCGACGACTGTCGGTGGTATCGGTGGGGTTACTGGTGGCTGGCGCGGCCGGTCTGGGGCTGGCGCCGCCGGCGCTCGCGGCCCCGGGCGACGCCGCTGCGCGGGGCGCGGTGCTCGACCTGGTCGGAGACCCCGGCGACGAGTCGGTCCAGGCCCAGGGCACCTTCGGAAGCGTGACCGCCCCACCCGGCGGCGGTACGGACGAGGAGACGTCGGTGGACATCACCCTCTCCGATCCGGAGAACGTGGTCGCCACCGGCACGGTCGCGGAGGTCACCGCCACCCGCGGGCCGACCACGTCGTCCGCCTCGTCCCAGCTCGCCAACTTCACGCTGAGCGTCCTCGGCGTCGAGGTGCTGGACGTCTCCCAGTTGGGGGTGACCGTCCAGTGCAGCGCCGGCAACACCAGCGCCGGAGCCACCGGCGAGGATATCGCGGTCTTCGGTCAGCCGATCAGCGTCCGTGACACGGCCCAGGAGTTCACCGCGAACGTCACCGTCACCGGTCTGACCAACGCCACCTTGCGCGCCGTCGTCGACCGTCAGCTCACCGGCACGCCGAACAACTCGGTCGCGATCAACGTGCGCGCGCTGCTCTCCGTCTCCGGGCTCAATGGCGCTGAACCGGTGCAGTTCTCGCTCGGGCAGGTGATCCTCGCGGAGGCCTCCTGTCAGAGCCCGCCGGCGGTGCCGCCGACGGCGTCGGCGATCTCGCCGAATTCCGGCCCACAAGCGGGTGGTCAACCGGTGACGATCACCGGCACCGGCTTCGTGCCGAATGCCACGGCGGTGACGTTCGACGGAGTGGCGGCCACCAACGTGGTCGTGACCGCCGACGGTACGTCGTTGACGGCCGTGACACCGCCGGGAACGGTGGGCCCGGCGGCGGTGGTGGTCACCACGGCCGGTGGCTCGACGCCCGCGTTGCCGTACACCTATCTGGCCGACGGCACCGGCGCCGAGGTAACCGGTCTGACGCCGGGCGAGGGGCCGCCCGCCGGCGGTACGACGGTGACAATCACGGGTTCCGGGTTCACCGGGGCGACCGGGGTGACCTTCGCCGGGGTGGCCGGCACCGGCTTCACCGTCAACCCGGCCGGCACCACGATCACGGTGGTGACCCCGCCGAACCCGGCGGGTCCAGCGACCGTCGAGTTGGTCTTCCCGGGCGGTACCGCGAACGCCGGCACGTTCACCTACCGCGCGGTCGCGGTCGCACCGAGGATCGATTCGCTCTCCCCGGACAATGGCAGCACCGCGGGCGGCACCGTCGTGACCGTCCGGGGCAGCGGGTTCGTCCCGGGCCAGACCACGCTCGGTATCTGCGGACGGACGATCGCCGCGAGTGAGGTCACCGTCGCAGCGAACGGCCGCTCGTTGACGTTCCGCACGCCGCCGTGCGCGGCGGGCCAGGCCGAGATCCGGGTGACCACGCCGGGTGGTACGTCGAAAGAGGTCGCGTTCCACTACGAGGCAATCCTGCCGGTCACCGGCGCCTCACTCGGCATGCCCGTAGCGGCCGGCCTCACCATGCTGCTCACCGGTGCAGTGCTGCTCCTGATGACCCGCCACCGCAGGCAGAACGTCTGACCCGGCCGTGCCCCGGCGCAGATGCCGGGGCACGATCAGCACCGCACCACCTTCGGTCCGATCGTCGTCGACCTGGCGCGGGTGCTGCTGGCGGCGGAGCGGGGTGACGCCGACGAGGCGGTACGACGGCACTCGACTGTGGTGCGGCGGGAGGCGTGGCGGCGGCTGCCGGCCGAGTACCGGGGCGCGTACCTGGTGGATGCCGCGCGGGTGTACCTGGAGATGGGTGACCTGCGGGGGGCGGCACGCGCGCTGGTCGACGCGGACAGTGTCGCGCCGGCTGAGGTTCGGTGCCGGCCGTTGGCGCGTACTCTCATCGCCGATGTTGCCCGCGCGCAGCCGGCGCCGGCCGGCGTGGCGCGACTGGCGACGCTGGTCGGCCTCACCCGCTGATCAGCCTGAGCGCACCGCCCCGACCGGTTCCCCTGGCCGGCCGCAGCAGCCGAGCGACCAGGGGGTAGCTGGCGGAACCAGTCTCAGCGGTTGCCAGGTCGGGTCGATCCGGCCCCCATTGCCCGTAGGTGTGCCAGCCCTTGTGCCCAGGACTGAATGAGGGTGGTTTCGTGGTAGGCGATCTCGTGTTCCGCGCAGAACTGACGGATCAGCGGCTGGGCGTGGCGGAGGTTGGGTCGGGGCATGCTGGGGAAGAGGTGATGTTCGATCTGGTAGTTGAGCCCACCGAGTAGTGCGTCCAGGAACGGGCCGCCGCGCACGTTGCGGGAGGTGAGGACCTGTCGGCGTAGGTAGTCGAGGTTGTCGGCCTCGGTCAGGATGGGCATGCCCTTGTGGTTCGGGGCGAAGGAACTGCCCAGGTAGAGCCCGAAGAGGGCCTGGTTGATCAGGATGAACACGATCGCCTGCGGAACGCTCAGGACCAGGAACACGGCCCCGAGGTAACCGGCGAAATGCAGGACGAGCAGGCCGGCCTCCGTGCGCCGGCGCCTGAGCCCGCCGCCGCGGACGAGCGCCCGGACGCTGGCGGCGTGCAAATGCAGACCCTCCACCAGCAGCAGAGGAAAGAACAGCACCGCCTGGTGTCGGACGAACAGCGCCCGCAGGCCCCGCTGCGCCGCAGCCTGAACCGGGGTGAAGGACAGCGGAGTCACCACGAGGTCGGGGTCGCGGCCCTCGGTGTTCGGATGCGCATGGTGGCGGTTGTGCTTGTCAACCCACCACCCGTAACTGATCCCGGTCACCACGTTGGCGCACACCAGGCCGACCACGTCGTTCGCCCGGCGGGAGCGGAAGATCTGCCGATGCCCGGCGTCGTGACCGAGAAACGCCAGCTGCGCGAGGAGCACCGCGACACCGGCCGCGGTAGCCGTCTGCCACCACGACGACCCGAGCCGCACGAACAGCACGCCCAGCACTACGAGACAACCCAGCATCACCGTCACCCGCGCCGCGTAGCGGCGGGCTCGTCGGTCGAGGAGACCCGCGTTTCGGACCACGCGGGAAAGGTCGGCGTACTCACTGCCCCGGTCGCTGCGGGCGCCAAGATCCGTATCACTCAACGTCGCCGCTCCTTGTCAGCCACGCCGATCAGCTCGCCGGCTTCGCTGTCAGCCATGACCAGGCGTTCGCGCAACTTCATCGGTGGTCCGACGGGATCGAACAAGCAAACCGCCGCTGACGGCCCCAGTCTTCCTCACAGCCGCGCCTTCGCACGAGTAAATCGGCAGCTCACGATGACTGATACGCGAGCAATACCCGCCCTCGTGTAAGTCTGCCGATTGGCTGGGGGCTTCGTCCGTCGAGTCCGACAATCAGCACCGCACCAGCTTCGGTGACGTGCGTGGGGCGGCTCGGGCCCTCGTCGAGGCGGACAGTTGTCGCGCCGGCCGAGGTTCGGTGCCGGCCTCTGGCGCGTACCGTGATCGCCGTTGTCCCCCGCGCGCAGCCGGCGCCGGCCGGCGTGGCGCGACTGGCGACGCTCGTCCGCCACACCCGCTGATCGCACCGCCCTCACCCGGACCTCAGATCCACCGGGTACGCCTCGTCGCGGACTGAGCGACGAAGTCGCGATCGGGGACGGAAGTCCGACGTTGTGTGTTCGTCCGCTCACGGAGGGTCCAATCTGGAACCCGGCTCGCCGTGGGGGCGGTCGTAGACAGCGGACAGTGGAGGTTCGGATGCTGATCATCGCGGAGGAGCGGGACACCTACCCACCGAACGGTCAAATTCCCAACCTGGAGACCGACGAGAAGGCGTGCCACGACATCCTGACCCGGATCAAACCGCTGCTGCCCAGGGACCTCACGGGCGAGGTGGTCGGGGCGTTGGTGAACTGGTCGGCGAGCAAGCTGCTGCCGCACCGAAGCTTCGGGACCTGGGCCGAAGCCATCACCGCCGCGACCAGCAACGCGCGGAACGACATGGCCCTTGCCACCGACGACAGCCAACGGCAGCGTGACGAGGCTGTCGGCGGCGACGACCTGGCGAAGCTCAACGCGGCGGTGGTGAGCACGGGGCGGACCGACGACCGGCAGATCACGTTGCGCGACGAGAGCCGCAGGTGGGCGAACTGTGGAATGGCCGCGTTTCAGATTCGCGAGCAGTTGCGCGACAAGGGCGGCGAGCCCGTCCGCCTGTCCGGCCAAACCTACGGGAAGGGGAAGGGCGACGCGCTCAAGCAGGCGCTGCTCGTCCAGCCCGCCAACGCCCAGACCGTCCTGCTGCTCGACTGCCAGTTCCCGCAGGTGCACAACTTCATCATCGAGGTGCACCACGACGGGTCGCGCTACCTGGCCCAGGGTTACCAGGGCACGTACTTCGCCCACTGGTGGCTCGGAATCAACAACAGCTACTCCGGAGAGGCTCCGCCCAAGATTCTGGCCCTGCGCGAGCGGTACGGGCTGGGTCGCGCGATCAGCCGGGAGAACTACGAGAGCCTGCTCGACGGCCTGGCCGCGGCCATCTCGTCCGGCTGGCAGGAGACCGCGAATCAGTGGCAGACGTTGCCGTTCAACCCTGACCGGCAGGAGATCGACGGGATCCGCCGCCGGTCCGAGGCGCCGACGATCCTCGTCGAGGTGTTCGAGCTGCGCAAACCGGCGGTGGCTCGGGCGGCGCTCGGCGGTAACGGCGACGCGTCGCTCAGCGAGCTGGCGACCCGAGGACTGACAACCGCCTGACGCGGTGTTCCCGGTCGGCACCCAACCGGCCGGGAGCACGGAACCGCGGCGGGACCCGGAGAGAGTCCCGCCGCGCGCGCCTATGCGCCCGAGATGGCCTTGAGTGCCGTGTCGAGTGCCTGGTCGGCCGGGACGGGTACGTCGGGGACCACTCCGACGCCTTCCCAGTTGGTGCCGGTGACGCTGTTGATGGTCCGGGCGGTCGGCACGGTCACCAGGATGTGTTCGGTGACCGGGTGGCGGGCCGTCGGATGCGCGCCGCCGCGGGTCGTCTCACCGACGACGACGGCCCGACCGTGCGCCTGGAGGGTGTACGCCACGTCCTCGCCCCCGGAGAACGTCATCGCGCTGGTGAGCACAGAGACCGGGCGGTCCGCGTAGCGCGGCGCGGGAAGGTGCGCGGCAGTCCAGAACTGGCGAGTGGCGCCGGTGGACCGCTCGTAGAAGTCGTTGAGGTGCACCTGATCGTCGCGGAAGAAGTAGCTGCACCACATCGCGGCTCCCTCCGGTGCTCCGCCGGAGCACGCGCGCAGGTCCAGGATGAGCGCGGAGCTGAGGGCGACCAGTTGCATGGCCGCGCCGATCGCAGCGGCACCTTCGTCGGCGTACGCGATGCGCCGCACGTCGATCAGCCCGACGTTACCGTCCACCTGCTCGACCCGGCGGATCCCCTGGTTCTCCGCCCTGAGCAGCGCGAGGAACGCGGCCCGGCCCCCGTCCTCGTCCGCCGGATCGAGCGACTGCGGCTGGTCGGCCCAGAGCAGCCGCAGATGCTTGTCCGGGCACACCTGCTGAAGGTGAGCGGTCACCGTCTCGCAGAGCGCCGGCCCGTCCAGGTCGTCGTACTCGCCGGCCTTGAGGCGGCGCCGGATCGCGGCGTCGATGTCCGCGACCTTCGCAGGAAAGACGTACCCTGCCTCGATCCGATCCAGGGCCTGTTCGATTATCTGTTCGTTTGTGAGCACGGCGGGCCACGGTAGACCGTGAGCAGCCTCGTGACCATCGAATTCCGCGCAGCCCCGGGTGCCGAGCTTCCGAGCCGCGTCGGACTAGGAGCGCGGCAGCATGCCCACGAGCGACGTGATGATGGCGAGCCGCAGGGCTGTCCGCAGGTCGATGTGGTGGACCGCGAGCGCCGGCTCGGACTCGTACACGGCGAGCAGGCTCGGCGGCGGCGAGGTGTAGGCGGACAGCGCGCCAGCCATCAGCAAGGCGTTCAGGCAGAACAGCTCGGCCCGGTCGCCGACCTCGGGCAGGTGCCGCCGGATGAGGTCGGCCATCACCGCGAGGTTGGCCAGTGAGGCGCGCTTGTGCCGGCGGACCGCCTCGACCGAGACGTTGTGTTCGAGCACCCCGCCCTGCGCACCGAAGAGATCACAGAGCACCGTCTGGGCGGCGAGCGACCGGCTGAGCACGTCCGCCGCCTGCTCGGCCCGTTCCAGCGCGGACCCGCTCGGGTCGACGCCCTGGCCCAGCTCCTGCTCCAGCTCGGCCAGCCAGGTCGTCGTCCGGTCATCCAGCAGGTCGAGCAGCACCGCTTCGCGGGACTCGAAATAGCGCAGCACGGCCGTCTTGGCCAGGCCCACCCGCCGGCTCAGCTCGTTCAGGGTCACCTCGGCCACCGGCATCTCGTCGAGCATCGCCGAGGTCGTTTCCAGGATCGCCTGGCGCCGGACCGCGCGCTGCTCCTCGCTGCGCGCCCGCTGGAACGTCATGTCGCCAACCCTAACTTAGGTACCGCCGGTCTCTTGACAGTGTACCGGCGGTACTTTACCGTTCAGGCATAACTTACCGGCGGTACATTGGGAGCCTGAGATGAACTGGACCGAGCAGCAGATTCCGCGCCAGGACGGCCGGGTGGCCGTGGTCACCGGGGCCAACACCGGGCTGGGCTTCGAGACCGCCCGGCTGCTCGCCGAGCGCGGGGCGTCGGTCGTGCTGGCCGTACGCGACACCGAGAAGGGCAAGCGGGCCGCCGCCCGGATGAACGGCGACGTCTCCGTACAGGAACTGGATCTGACCTCGCTGGACTCCGTGCGCGCGGCCGCGGCCGACCTGCGCGCCGCCCACCCGCGGATCGACCTCCTGATCAACAACGCAGGCGTGATGTACACCCCGAAGCAGACCACCCGCGACGGCTTCGAGATGCAGTTCGGCACCAACCACCTGGGCCACTTCGCGCTCACCGGGCTGCTGCTCGACCTGCTGCTGCCCGTGCCCGGCTCCCGGGTGGTCACGGTCAGCAGCGTCGGCCACCGCATCCGCGCCGCCATCCACTTCGACGACCTGCAGTGGGAGCGCTCGTACGGCCGGGTCGCCGCCTACGGCCAGTCCAAGCTCGCCAACCTGATGTTCACCTACGAGTTGCAGCGCCGGCTCGCCCCGCACGGCACCACGGTCGCGGTGGCCGCACACCCCGGCGTCTCCAACACCGAACTGGTCCGCAACTCCCCGGCGGTCGTCCGCGCACCGATCACCTGGCTCGCCCCGGTGATCACCCAGCCCGCGACGGCCGGCGCGTTGCCCACCCTGCGGGCCGCCACCGACCCGTCCGTCCTCGGCGGGCAGTACTACGGCCCCGACGGCCTGGGCGAGGTGCGCGGCCACCCGGAGCTGGTCACCTCCAGCCCCGAGTCCTACGACCTGACCGTGCAACAACGCCTCTGGGCCGTCTCGGAAGACCTCACCGGCGTGCGGTTCCCGGTCGGCCAGGCGGCCTTCGCGGCGTGACCGTGCCACGAGGCAGGTGACCGGTCGCGGCGAGGCCCGGACGGGTCCCGCCGCGACCGTAAGCGTGAGGTCTGGCGACGTCAGCGGGGCGCGACGCTCATCCCTCGGCCGACCTGCCAGGAGGCGGCGGGCCAGGCCGTGATGAAGCCAGCGATCAGCCCGATCTGGCCGGCGAACCAGAATGTCGGGCTGTCGGGTCGCAGGGGTGGCTCCGGAAAGACCATGTGATGCGCCAGCGTCAGCCACGCGAACAGCGCCACCTCGAACGCGGTGATGGTCAGCAGTTCGAGCTTCACGACTGTGGTCAGCGCGCGCCAGATCCGTCCGACGCTGCGAGGAGGCCCCTCGAAGAGCCGAAAGAGAACGGCGATCGTCACCGCCGCCAGATAGTCGCCGGCGTAAGCGATCCACAGCCCGTTCTGGGCCGGGTCGAATCTGACGGCGTACAGGGCGACCTCGGCGACGATGAAGCCGAGAGCGCAGTGCGCGCCACAACGGGACACCTGGGTCAGGATGATGCCCCGGTGGGGCCGTCGAGGTTGATCGTCCCGCCGTCGTGGCGAGAGCGCCTCGGGCCTGCCCCATTTCCAGTAGAGGCAAACGGCTGCCGGACCGACGTAGAGGACGGTTACCAGCCAGACGATCTCCATGACCTTGACCGGCTGACGGTGCCCGTAGAGATAGGTGTCGGCGAGGACGATCGCGAAGCTGACGACGCCGACCGCGAGCGAGGCCCAGGAGAGCGCCAGGAGCCAGGTCGGCTGCATCCTCGCCCCTTCCACGCGCCGGGCGCCGGTGCCTGCCGCGGCCGATGGGGGAGGGGGCTCGCTGACTGGTGTCGACGGCCGAGGACGCCCCACAGTCTTTCACGGCGTACTCGTCCGTACCGGCCGATCGGCCGTTCGTCGTGCTGGCCGCTAGCTGGCGAAGTCGACGCTGGCGAGCGACACGTCGCGGTGCGCGGCGAGGTGTTCGGCCTGTGTGGTGATGGCGTCGCGCGTGCCGGCCGACAGTCTCTGCCAGGGTTGGACCGCGATCGTGAGCGTCCTGCCGGACTTACGGGGTCGCCAGGTGCCCACCAGGTCGCCGTCGACCAGGACGGCGCCGGGCCGACCCAGCACCGGCCACAACTCCTTGGCGTAAGCGGGGTCGGGCACCAGCGTCGCCCGGTCCCTGGCCTGGAGGAACAGGTCGAACGGGCCGAGGAGGCGGGTTGTGGTGGCGTCGGCCGACTCCAGCGCCTCCTCGTCGGCGGCCAGCAGCCACCGCGCCTCGCCGTCGACCGTCACCTCGACCACGTCGTCGGGCCAGCGCGCCTTCACGTCCTTCACGGGGGCGTCGAGATAGCCGGCCACCTGTTTCGGGGTGGCCGGGCCGAGCAGGCGAAGGTATGCGCGGACCAGGTCGAACCGGTCGACCGGGGCGGCGGCCCTCGTGAACCCGGTGATGCGGCGCAGGATCGGAGGCGAGGTGTCGAGTTGCAGCTCCAGGCCGGCACGCGCGGCGGCGAGCCGGAACGGCATCTCGTAGAGGTGTGTGGCGTCGCAGACCCGGCAGAACCGCAGGTACGGCTCGGGTAGCACCGTGGCCAGGCGGCCGGAGACGTCTCCCTTGACCGTCGGCGTGGTGACGATGGTCCGCATGCGCGCGGCCACCTCGTCGAGGGCGGCGAGGTTGTCGATGCCGGCGGCCTTCAACGGCTTGGCGGCGTCGTAGATGCGCTTGCCCGCGTCGGCATCGGAGAACGGTTCGACAGCGGCCACCACGTGGCCCACGTCGGCTCGGCGGTAGAGGTGCGGGGCGCCTCGCACCGTCCACAGCAGGACCACGTCCGCGTCGGACATCGCGGTCACGTCGACCCCACGGACAGCGAGGGCCCACCGGGCCCCGTCCGGACCGGTGTTCTGCACCCCGACGTCGAGGACGGCGGTGTCGGCGAGCGTGCCCTCGTCCCGGTCGAGCTGCTGAGCCCGGACGCGGAAGTTCATCACCTGGCGCCGATCAACCATGTCTGCACCCTAGCCACGGCGGCTCGTGCGGTGGGCCCAGGCGTGCAGCGCCCGTGCCGGAACCGCCGCGGCTCACTCCACCTGGGCGTGTCGTGATCCGGACACGTCGGCCGCGCTCGCCCTGCACGCCGACCTCACCTGCGTGGACGGTCGCCGTCGCTTCCGCCGGTCCCGACGGGGAGCCCACGCGGGTGTCCGCACGCGGCGCCCGGATGGTGCAATAGGGGAACGCTGATGGCAGCAATGACGGAGGTACCCGTGGACGGTGTGGAACTGCTTCTCGCCGCCCTGGCGCTCGGCGCGTCGACAGGCGTGGCCGACGCGACAAGCGCCGCGGTCCGCGATGCCGCCGAGAGCTTCCGGGGCCTGGTGCGTCGCCGGCTGACCGGCGAGGGCCAGGAGGCGCTGCGAGCGTTCGAGGCCGGGGGCACCGACTCGGGCGTCTGGCAGGTACACCTCGCCGACGATCTCACCCGCGCGGGCGTCGACCGCGACGAGCAGATCCTCAGCCTCGCGCGGGAGCTACTGGCGAGGGCCGAGGCGACCGGGGTGCGCACCGAGATCGGGCAGGTCGACCTGCGCGGGGCGAAGGGCGTCCAACTCGGCAGCTACAGCACCCAGCACATCACCTTCAACTGAGGCAACCGGGCAGATGGGCGGCAGCGGGCAGTCGGAGGACGACCGGTCGCGCGGCATCGACGCCCGCCACGCCCAGGGCGTCCAGTTCGGCCCCCACAGTCGCCAGTACAACACCTTCGGCCCGGTCGTACGGTCGGCGTACCTGGCGGAGGTGCACCGGATCGCCCCGGCCGACCTGCTCGACCGCGATGCCGAGCTGGCGCGGCTCGCGGCCTTCTGCACGGGTGACGGGTCGGGCGCGTACCTGCGGTGGGAGGCTGCCCCGGGCACCGGGATGACCGCGCTGCTGTCCTGGTTCGTGCTCCACCCGCCCCCGGGAGTACGGGTCGTGTCGTACTTCGTCGTCGCCGGCCGCACCGAGCGGGAGACCCGCGAGGCGTTCGTCGACGTCGTGCTGGAGCAGTTGGTCGAGCTGACCGACCGGTCCATGCCGGGCCATTTCACCTGGTCCACCCGGGAGGCGCACCTGCTGGGCCGGTACATCGACGCGGCCCAGGCGTGCGAGCGGCGGGGCGAGCGGCTGGTGCTCATCGTCGACGGCCTCGACGCCCGACGCGACGCCTCCGCTGTCGCGACGCTCCTGCCCGACCGGCTGGTCGGTGGCATGCGGGTGGTGCTCGGCACCGACCTCGGGTGGCGCGTCCCCGCCGACCTGCCACCGCGGCATCCGCTGCGGGAGCCGAACCGGCCCCACCTGCTGGCGCCGTTCGTCGGCCCCGACGAGCGCGCCCGGCGGGAGGCGGAGGACGCCCGGCGTGCCGACGAGCGGGCCCGGCGGGAGGCGCAGCGACACCAGGCCGCCGAGGAGCGCCGCACCGCGCAGCGGCAGATCGACCAGTGGCAGGCCGCCGAGGCGGAACGGGCCAGGCCGGCGGCGCGGGCGGCAGCCGTGCGGCGGGCGCTGACGTTCGTCGCCGGGTGGACGGGCCTCCTCGTCCTCGTCACCTGGTTGGCCCGGGGTTGGCCCGATCCGCGGGTCGCGGGCATCCTGAGCGCCCAGCTCGTGGCGGGTGGGCTGGCCGCCGCGATCGTGCTCGTACCGTCGGCGTTCCGGCTCGGTGCGGCGTACGCGTCGAGGCCGGCCTCGCCGGCCGCCTGGATCGATCGATCCCGGTACGGCCTGCTGATGCAGGTGATTGCCTTCCTGGTGTTCGTCGTCCTGGGCGGAGCTGGCGCGGGCGACTACCTCGACGCCCTCGACGACCGGCAACTGGAGCGGTCCGTCGGCCGGGCCGGGGCTCTGCCCTCCTTCGACGAGGTGGTGGCGTTCCTGTTCCTGCTGCTCATCGCGGTCGGCTGCGTCGCGGCCGGCCTGTACCTCGCCGCGAGAGCCGTCCGACGCTGGTCCGAACGGCACCGGGAGCGGGAACGAGCGTTTCGGGCACTCGTCGACGCGGCGGCCGCCGCTGCCGCGCGCGAAGCGTCCGCGGGAATGAGCGCCGACGTGCTGTCCCCGCGAGCGGCCGACCGGACCAAGGCGTACCAGAACATGCTGGCCCGGCTGGGGCAGCGCCGGCGTCACCCGCCCCGCTAGGTGCCGTCGTCGGCGAAGGCGCGGGGTGTGAACGGAGTCAGGAGGAGATCGGTGAGGCGCTGCGTGGCGTCCTTGTCACCGGTCAGGTCAAGCACGCCCGCGTCCACTGCCGCCGCCACGGTGATCTGGTGCCCGCAGACGGCTCGGAGGGTGTCGATGTCGGTGGTGAGTGTCGCGTCGGGTTCGGGGGTCGTGCCGCGGCGCAGCTGCACCGAGTCGTCGGCGACCTCGGCGAGGTAGGTGTCGGCGTCGATGTGGAACGCGTAGACGCCGCGGAGATCGGCCGCTCGCGCCGGATCGAACCCCGCCTTGAGGGTGAGCAGCAGGGAGTCGATGCCGAGAGCGCCCTCGGGTAGCTGCGGGGACTGGCTGCCCCAGCGGCCGAACTGCAGCAGGATGGGCTCCAGTGCGCGACCCCATTCGGTCAGCTCGTAGAGGTGGACACGCGTCGGCGGCCCCAGGTCCCGCCGTCGCACCACGCCGTGCTCGGTCAGCTCGCGCAGCCGCTGGCTCAGCACGTTCGGGCTGACCCCGGGGAGCCCGCCGAGCAGGTCGTTGAAACGCCGGGGGCCGAGCAGCTGCTCGACACCCCCGTGGCGCGGCGCCTGCTCGTGGCGCGACTGGCCCGGTTCGCCTACACCAGCAGGGACGGGTCGCCACGGCTGATCCCGGTGAACTTCCTGTGGACCGGCGACGAGCTGGTCGTCGGCGCGTTCGCCGGCACGTACAAGATCCGCGACCTGCGTGCCCGGCCGGACGTGGCGATCTGCATCGACACCGCCGACGGGCTACCCGAGGTGCTCATGCTGCGCGGGAAGGTCACCCTGACGGAGGTCGAGGGCGTCCTGCCGGAGTACGCCGTCATCCAGCGCGCGGGGATGGGCGACGAGGTGGGCGACGCCTACCTGACGGCGATCGACAAGCCGGGCCTCCGGATGGTCCGGATCGGCCTGCGCCCGACGTGGGTCGGAGTCGTCGACTTCCAGGAGCGCTTTCCCGACCGGACACCGGAACCCGTCCGAGCCGCGCTCGGCGGCGGTCGCTGACCAGCATCAACGCACCATGATGGAGGACTGGGATGCCGAAGATCGTCGTGTCGATGTGGATCACCCTGGACGGATTCGTCGCCGGCCCGGACGACGAGATGGACTGGCTGCTGGCCGACGACCAGCTGCAGAGGTACGAGCGGGATCTGGTGGAGAGCGCCGGCAGCCTGATGCTGGGCCGGGTCACCCACGCCGACTTCGCCGGCTACTGGCCGGTGGCCGCCCGCAACCCCGACGAACCGGCGGCCGTCCGCGGATATGCCCAGCGGCTCGACGCCCTGGAAAAGATCGTCGTCTCCGCCTCGGGCAACATCGCAGACTGGAAGGGCACCCGGAGGATCGCGCGCATCGACCCCGACGAGATCGCCGAGATCAAGCGTGAATCCGGCGGGGACATCGTGGTCTACGGCAGTCTGACGGTGATCCGCTCCCTTGCCGATCTCCGACTCATCGACGAGATCCACCTCCTGGTGCACCCCCTGTTCCTGCGCCAGGGCAAGGCGCTGTTCGACGGCGGGCGACCGCCCGCACGACTGGACCTGGTGTCCGCCGAACCCTTCGAGTCCGGCGTCATCCTCATGACGTACCGCCCGCGGGGTGCTGCAACCGGGCGGTCGGCGCCGAGAAACTAGAGTCGGTGGCGTGCGGATCCGGATCGAGGGCAGTGACCTCCCAGGCCGTCGGGCCGGCGCGGACGCCGACGCGCTGCGGCTCGGCAACGTGCACGTCGGAATCCAGCGCAAGACCGAGGTGATCGATCGCGTACGGGCCGACGCGGGCACGGCGAGCTGGTACGTCGAGGTGTCCAGCCGGGAGGTCGACGGGGTGCTGGACGTCGGCGGACCGTACGTGCACGGGCGCCCCGGAGCGCGGTTTCTCTACCTGAGCTGGGGCGCGCTGTCCGATGACGGGTTCGCGATGTTCCGGCGAGCAAAGCTGATGTTCACCGACATTCCGACCGAGCTGCTGCGCGCCGCGCACGAGGGCAACGGGCTGCTGGTGGGCAGTCTGGGGCTGACGGACGCGACCGGCGGGCCGGTGTGCGCCCGGGTCCACCCACCCGCCATCACCTGGACGGTGCGACAGCCGCCGGTCGCGACGTCCACCCGGCCGCCCGTCCCAGACGGACGGCCGGGGGAGGGGACGTCGTCAGGCCACCAGTGAGACCTGCCCGTTGTCCAGGTCGTAGCGGGCGCCCACGACCCGCAGGGTCGCCCACCGGGCGACCCCGGCCGCGCGAGGCGACCGGGGGACCCGGCGGGCGGAGTGGGTCAGCGGACCTCGCGGTCGAGGGCGGCGACCTCGCGTACGGCGGTGGCGACCGCCGCGAAGTCCTTCTTGAGGATCGCGCCGTGGTTGCTGGCGACCTTCGCGCCGACCCGGATGTTCGGGTTGCGGACGGTCACCGCGTCGAGGCTGGCACGGATGCGTTCCTGCTCGTCGCCCTTGCTGCCGAAGGACGTCCCCGACGCGACCACGTACCGCACCGGAACGGTGATGGCGTCGAGCACCGGGCCCAGCTCGCGCTCGGCGGAGAGCCGTCCCAGCTCGATGTTGCTCTCCGCCTGCTCGTCGGCGTTCATCCGCGGGACCAGGCCCGTCGGGCGCAGCAGCGGCATGAACCACCGCATCCGCCGGAACAGCTTCCGGATGCGCCGCTCCATGGCCTCGTCCAGCCAGTCGTGCGGGAACGCGCCGTCGACCAGCACCGCGCCGACGGTACGCTGCGGGTTCCGGTTGGCCCAGTGCGCGCCGACGACCGCGCCGTACGACCAGCCCACGAGCACTGCCCGGTCCACGCCCCGGGCGGCGAGAACGGCGTCGACGTCCCGGACGGCTGCCTCGAACGAATAGTCCGCCGAGCGCCCCGACTTTCTGCCGCGGGCTCGCTCGTCGTAGGTGATGTGCCGCCACCCGGTGCCCAGGTCGGTGATGACGCGTCGCCAGTACCCCTGGGTGGCGAACTGGCCGTTGAGGAAGACCACCGGGATGCCCGAACCGCCGGTGTCGGTGACGGCCAGGGCCGTGTCGTCGACCGGCACCATGCCGGTCCAGGTCGAGCTGGTCGAGGAGGAATTGTTTGTCGTCATGGTCGTACTCCTGAGGGGTTGGGGGTTCAGAGGCTGCGGGCGGTGATGTCGCCGTGCGAGGTGGTGGCGTGGATGTCGAGGTCGGCGATGCCGGTGTTGGTGAGGGCGTTGCTGACGCGGCCGTGGCCGGTGCCGGCGTCCAGGGCGGCCGAGACGCCGCTGGCGGCGGCGACCGAGATGTCGCCGGACTGGGTACGCAGCACGACCGCGCCGCGCCGGGCCTCGGCGACGAGGATGTCGCCCCGCGTCGTGCTGATCTCGGCCGGGCCGTTGAGCCGGCCGACCTCGACGTCGCCGTCGATCGCGGTGAGACGCACGCTCGCGGCTTCGTCGATCTTGATGTGGCGGTACGCGCCGTCGACGGTGACGTCACCGAGGCGTCCGACGCCGCGCAGCTCGGCGCTGGCGGCCCAAACCTCGACGCGGGAGTCGGCGGGCAGTTGGACGGTCACCTCCACCGAGCCGGAGGGGCCGAGGAGCTGGTTGGCGGGGGTCGCGGTCGTGACCCGCAGGACGCCGTCGGCGTACGCGATGGTGGTCCGCTCGGCGGCCCGGGTGTCGCGGCTCCGGCCGGCGTCGGTGGGCCGGACCTCGACTGTGGTGTCCGCGCGGTCGGCGGCGATGAACTGGACGCGCCCGGCGGGGATGTCCAGGACGGCGGAGATGGGCGCGGGGGTCGGGAAGCTCTGCATCACGTTCTCCTGGTGCTCGTTCCGGTGTTTCTGATGTGGGAAACGCTACGTTGCTTTCCAATAGCAAGCAACAAGTCTGTTGCGATAAATCAACATATCTGCAGGCCACCGGCTTGAAAGCGTTGCAATAGGTCGGAATATAATGCAACGCTACGGCGGCGAGCCATTGCAATCGGATGAGGGTGAACGCTATGGTGGGAGCGCGCCGAGGCGCTCCGAGAAACCACCACCGAGGAGATCGCGATGCCGGGAGGCAGACTCACCCAGCAGGAACGCCAGCAGATCGCGCTGGGGCTGGCCGAAAGCCTGCCGTACGCCGAGATCGCCCGGCGGCTCGACCGTCCGACCTCGACTGTCACCCGCGAGGTGTTGCGCAACGGCGGTCCGAACGCCTACCGCGCCGACCTGGCCCACCGCGCCACCGAACGCCGCGCCCGCCGACGCGCGCCCGCCTCCGCCCGCGCGGCCGAGTCGGTCCCGCAGCCGCACGGCCGTGACGCCGAGGCCGTCGCCGAGTACGAGGAGACGTTCACGACCGTCCTCATGGCCTCAGGCCTGAACAAGATGTCGGCCCGGGTGCTGACCTGCCTGTTCACCACCGACACGGGCAGCCTGACCGCGTCGGAGCTCGCCCAGCGCCTCCAGGTCAGCCCGGCGTCCATCTCCAAGGCGATCGCCTTCCTGGAGAGCCAGAGCCTCGTGCGCCGGGAGCGCGACGAGCGCCGCCGCGACCGCTACGTCGTCGACAACGAGCTCTTCTACCAGGCGACGATCGCCAGCGCCCGCGCCAACGACCAGCTCGTCGAGACGGCACGCCAGGGTGTCGCCGTCCTCGGTCCGCACACCCCCGCCGCCGCCCGCCTGGAGAACATCGCCCGCTTCCTGGACTTCATCAGCGAGAGCATCACCCGCGCCGCCGAACAGGCCCGTGACGTCCTGCACAGCAGACCCGAGTGACCGTCAGGCGGTTCCGCCCGTCGACGGCGGCCGGTCAGGCCGGTGGCGGGCGAACGCGTCGACCCGGCCCCACCGGCCGGGAATGTCCAGCAACGCGACCCGGGCGAAGGCGGCCGGCAACGCGGGATTCACGGCGAGATGGTCGTCGTGCGGGTCGATGCCGAGCAAGGTGCGCAGCAGCAGCATGGGCGCCCCGCTGGACCACGCCTGCGGGCTGCCGGCGGTCGGGTACCGAACCGGGTAGCGGGTGGTGCTGCGGTCGTACCCACCGAACGCCTCGGGCAGCCGGCCCTGAAAGAAGGTCGCGGCGGACAGGATGCCCTCGGCGATGCGGCCGGCCTCCGTGCCGAACCCGTACCGGCGCAGGCCCCAGGCGATGAAGGAGTTGTCGAACGGCCAGACGGTGCCGTTGTGGTATCCGAGCGGGTTGTAGCGGCCCTGCCCCTCCGCGAAGGTCCGCACCCCCCAGCCCGAGAAGAGCGCCGGACCCATCAGGTGCTCGACGACACGTGCGGCCCGCTCGGGTGGCACGATGCCGCTCCACAGCAGATGCCCGATGTTCGAGGAGAGGCTGTCGACCGGCGTCCCGTCGTGGTCGAGCGCGAGGGCGTAGTAGCCGTCGTCGTCGAGCCAGAAATCGCGGTTGAAGCGGTCGTACAACTCTGCCGCCTCGCTTTCCAGGCGGTCGGCGTAGTCGGGGTCGCCCCAGAAGGCGCGCGCCAACCGCGCCCCGCGCATCTTGGCGTCGTAGGCGTACCCCTGGGTCTCGCACGTGGCCCTCGGGAACCCGGGCAGCCGGCCGTCGACGTAGGAGATGCTGTCCCAGGAGTCCTTCCAGCACTGGTTGTCCAGGCCGGTGTCGCGGTTGCGTTTCTCGTACCAGACGTAGCCGGTCGACGTCAGATCGGCGTACGTGTCGATCCAGGTCAGGGCCGCGCGAGCCTCCTGCTCCAACTCCATCACCAGCGCGGTGTCGCCGCTCCACCGCTCGTACTCGTCGAGCAGCACCACGAACAGTGGCGACGCGTCGACGGTGCCGTAGTAGGGCGAGTGTGGCTGTTCCTCGAACGCGGCAGACTCCCCGTAGCGCAGCTCGTGCAGGATCCGGCCGGGGTCCTCCTCCAGGACGTCGTCGGACCGGGCGCCCTGCAACGACGCGAGGATCCGCAGCGTCGGCGGGGCCAACGACGGTGTGATGGGCAGGGTCTGCAGGCAGGTCAGCAGGCTGTCGCGGCCGAACAGGGTCATGAACCAGGGCAACCCGGCCGCGGGTACGGTCGCGCCGCCGAGCGAGAGCGGCGCGAAGCGCAGCGCTGCCAGGTCCACCAGGCTGCGGTGGTACACCTGCTGCAGCGCCGCGCTCTCGGTGTCCAGTGTCGGCGCCTGCGCGACCCACTCCCGCACGCTGTCCGGCAGAGTGGAGTCGTCCGGGCGCTGCGCCCGCAGGGCGTCACGCAGGTCGACGCCGTCCGGGCGCAGTGCCCGCATGGCGGCCTGCAACCGGGTGGTCCACTGCTGCCCGGGCTCCAGACGCACGGCGAACCGGAAGCCGCTCGGATCGATGGTGGCCGGCTCGCTCGCCGACACGACAACCTCGCGCCGATACGTGCCGCGCCGATAGCCCATCCGCAACTCGTTCGCGTCGATCTGGGTGTAGTAGCTGCCGACCTTGTCGTGGAGGTCGAACTTGATCTCGAAGATGTCGGCGAAGTCGGCCGCCACCTCCAGGCGGACGTCCAGGTCGACAATCGACTGACCGTAGTTGAAGATCGTCAGCGACTTGGTCAGGTCCGGGCCGAGTTGTCGTCGCCGGATGGCGGACACGTCCGCCTCGACGTAGTCGACCGCCCCACCCGGCACGACGAAGAACGTGACCTCGTAGTACTGGCTGTCGTCCACCGACAGGGCGGCCATGCGTTCACCGTTGACGGTGAGCACCCAGCGGGACAGGAAGCGGGTGTCGGCGGCGAACAGCCCGACCGGGGTGGCCGGTGAGGAATGCACGTCGCCACTGGCGTCCGACACGATGAACGTGTTCCCGTCGATGCACGACACGGTGCCGGGGATGTCCCTCATCGGCTACGTTCCGCTTGCCGGGCCGACTCGGTGGGGCGGCCGGCTGCTCGCGGAAACAGCCGTCCGATGCGCAACGCCAGGCCGAGATCACCGTCGACCAGGATCTCGCCGCGGGTGATCGCCGCCAGCCCGTTCACCTCACCGCGCGCCATCGCGTCCGCGACCTGCGCGGACACCGTGATGACGGTGGTGGCGGGGTCGCCGCTCCTGGACACCTGCATGTCGCCGTGGTCGATGACGAGGAACCACTGCTCCAGGTCGTCCCCGCTCCCGATGTCGAAGCGCACGCTTCCGCACACCTTCTGGAAACGCGGATCCCGGCAGGCAGCGGCCAGCCGCTCGAAGAAGGCACTGGTCGCCGACATCCCACCGCCCCGGGCGCGCGCTGGGTAGAAACGGATGGCAGCTACCCGCTGCGGGGCGCTGTTAACGCTCAGCGTGGGCGTCGTTCAGGGCGGGAGCGTGAAGCGGGTCCAGGTGGTCGGCAGCCGGACAGCGGCTGAACAGTGGCTCGGCGGAATTCGGGTGTCGGCGCGGCAGGCGTACCGCTCACAATGTCCGCCATGGCGAGAGAGCGCGTACTGGCGAAGGTCGAGGCCGACCTGCGGCGTGGGCACGTCCACCCCGCGATGCAGCGGCTGACGAGCCTGAACGCCGCGTACCCCGACGACCTGGAGCTGCGCTCCCGGCGTGCCGCGCTGTACCGGCAGGTGGGCAACGTGGCCGAGGCCGGGCGGTGGGGATTCCTCACCGAGGACGCCGGCGCGCAGGAGGTCGTCGCGTTCGAGAGGTCCTACCCGGGCGCCTGGCGACGTCTGCGCGCGTTGAGGGTGATCGCCGACCCCACCGACCGGCTCGGGCCGGTGGCGGGCGCGCGGCTCGCCCAGCTGGTCCGCCAGGCCGAGCGGGAGGGCCCCGCCCCGGTCACCTGGACCGAGTTCGGCCCCCGCTCGGCTGAGCCCGACTCGTGGCGGGACGCGCTGGGTTGCCTGGTGGCGACCGTGATCGGTCTGGTCCTGGTGGCGCTCACCGTCGTCGGCCTGATCACCGTGCTCCGCTGGGCGCTGTAGGAGGACCCGGGTACGCGTGGGATGAGCGGCCTTTGGGCGTTCTGTCCCGAATCGGTCTCCTGGGGTGGGCGTACCGCATAGCGTCACGGAGGCGGACCCACCGCGGTGCGCCGCGCGTCGGCGGGCACGGCCCCGCGGAAGGGACCGGACATGGATCGAGTCGAGACGGTGCTCCTGCCGGAGCTGGACGGGCCGGTCCCGACGACCCTGCCGAGGGCGCTGGGCCTGTTGAGCCTGGCCCTGGGCGTGGGCGCCCTGGCCGCACCCCGATCCCTCGCGCGACTGACCGGGGTGGACGACTCCCCGGCGGCGCAGGCGGTCGTCCCGGCCGTCGGCGCACGCGAGCTGGTGCACGCCGTCGGCCTGCTCACCGGCCGCCGCCCTGTCGGCTGGGCGTGGACGCGGGTGGCCGGTGACGCGCTCGACCTCACCCTGCTGTGCCGGGCGATGGCCGACCGTCGGGGTGACCGCCGACGGCGCCTGGCGCTGACGACCGCCGCGATCGCCGGCATCACCGCCCTGGACGCGGCCGTCGCCATCGGCGCCGGCCGCGCGCGACGGGCCCGCGCCCGGGTGATCCGGATGGAGATCGCGGTGACCGTGAACCGGTCGCCCGCGGAGGCGTACCGGTTCTGGCGCGACATGGAGAACCTGCCGACGTTCATGGCGCACCTGGAGTCGGTACGCGCCGACGACCTGCGCCGCTCCCACTGGGTCGCGCGCGGCCCGGCCGGTCGCCACGTCGAGTGGGACGCCGAGATCATCGACGACCAGCCGAACAGGGCCATCACCTGGCGCTCGCTGCCGGGCACCCGGGTGGCCAACGCCGGGCGGGTCCGGTTCGCGCCCGCCCCGGGCGACCGGGGCACCGAGGTGCGGGTGCAACTGCGCTACGCGCCCCCGGCCGGCGCGCTGGGCCGGTCGGTGGCCAAGCTCTTCGGTGCGGAGCCCGAGCAGCAGGTCCGCGACGACCTGCGCCGGTTCAAGCAGGTGCTGGAGGCCGGCGAGGTGGTCCGCTCCGAGGGCAGCCCGAACGGCATCTCCGTACGCCAGCAGGCCATGCAGCGGCCCGCGCAGCCGCTGCCGGCGTCCCGTCGCTGACCACCCACGCCGTCGAAAGGGACCGCGGAGATGAAGGCCACCGCCTGGATGGGCACCGACAGCGTCAAGGTGATCGACGTGCCCGACCCGACGATCATGAATGCCCGCGACGCGATCGTGAAGATCAGCACCACCGCGATCTGCGGCTCCGACCTGCACCTCTACCACGGCTACATCCCGGCCATGCGCAAGGGAGACATCCTCGGCCACGAGTTCATGGGCGAGGTGGTGGAGGTTGGCCCGCAGGTGCGCAACCTCAAGCCCGGCGACCGGGTGGTGGTGCCCTTCCCGATCGCCTGTGGGCACTGCTCGTCGTGCCAGCGGGGCCTGTACTCGGTGTGCGAGAACTCCAACCCCAACGCCGGGATCGCCGAGAAGGTCATGGGCCACTCGCCGGCCGGCATCTTCGGCTACTCCCACCTCCTCGGCGGGTACGCGGGCGGTCAGGCCGAGTACGCCCGGGTGCCGTTCGCCGACGTCGGCCCGCTCAAGGTGCCCGACTACATCCCCGACGACCAGGCGGTCATGCTCGCCGACGCCTTCCCGACCGGCTACATGGGCGCCGAGATGTGCGACATCAAACCGGGGCAGGTCATCGCGGTCTGGGGCGCGGGACCGGTCGGGCTGCTCGCCGCCGCCAGCGCCCGGCTGCTCGGCGCGGAGCGCGTGATCGTCATCGACCGGTTCCCGTACCGGCTGCGGCTCGCCGAGGAGCACGTCGGCGCCGAGACGATCAACTATGCCGAGGCCGACGTGCTGGACACCCTCGACGAGATGACCGCCGGCCGGGGGCCGGACGCGTGCATCGACGCGGTCGGCCTGGAGGGCCACCACGGCAACGCGGCCCTGTACGCGTACGACCGGGCCAAACAGGCCACGCGGACCGAGACGGAACGGCCCTTCGCGCTGCGCGAGGCGATCCTGGCCTGCCGCTCCGGCGGGGTGGTGTCGGTCATCGGCGCGTACGGGGGCTTCGTCGACAAGTTCCCGATGGGCGCGTTCATGAACCGGTCGCTGATCATGCGGACCGGCCAGTGTCACGTGCAGCGCTACACCCGGCCACTGCTGGAACGCATCCAGCTCGGCGAGATCGACCCGAGCTTCGTCGTCAGCCACCGGCTGCCGCTACGCGACGCCGCGAAGGGCTACAAGATCTTCCAGAAGAAGCAGGACGACTGTACGAAGGTGCTCCTCAAGGCCTGAGCGTCGACCGGCCGCCGCGCGCGGCCCTCCGGGCGGTATTCGGGGGCGGCGTCGTACTCGAAGATCGGGATCGTGCTGCTCCCCGAGTGGCGGGGGAGGGGCGTCGGATGGCGCGACGGACATCTTTACAGCCGGCTGCGCGACGATCCGCCGCCCGCAGCGCTCGCCGGGAGGTGATTCCGGGACGGGGGACCCGTGCCGGTCCACCGCTGCCCGAACACCGCACCACCGGACGCCGTGCCACCCCGTTTGTGCCCGGCGAGCCGGGGAAACCGCCCCGTTCGCCCGGCGGGCCGCACGGCCGGCCGAGCAGACGGAAGGAGCGGGTCATGGAGTACGACCAGATGATCGCCACGGTGCGCCAGCGTGCGGGCCTCGGGGAGAACGAGGCCGTGCGGTCCGTACAGGCCGTCCTGTCGGTGCTCGGCGAACGGCTCGCCGGCCAGGAGGCCGACCACCTGGCGGCACAGCTACCGGATCGGCTGGACGCGTCGGTCACCCGTAATCCGCAGGGCCGCCGGTGGGACATCGGTGAGTTCCTCAAGCACGTCGGCGACCGGGAGCAGGTCGCGAACGCGGACCAGGTGCGTCAACACGCCCAGGCGGTGCTGCGTACCGTCGCCGAGGCCCTCAACGACGACGAGCGACAGGACCTGCTCGCCCAACTGCCGGGCGGCATCATCGACCTGTTCGGCGTGCCGACACCGCGCGGTTGACCGCCGCCGCACATCAGGGGATCGGCCACTCGTGCACCGGCCGGTTGCTGTGCATCAGCGTCACGTAGTGCCGGACCACCTCGCGCAGCGCCTCCGGCCGGTCCAGGTGATCGGCGGACTCCAACCGGTGCAGCGTTTCCACCTGCCAGGTCGCGCCGTTGCGGCTGGTCAGGCAGCGCTGCTCGATGATGCCCAGCAGCCGGTCGCGCTCGGTCGGGTCGAGGCCCCACCGGTCCAGGCCGTGGTGCGCCATCGGCAGCAGCCGGCGCAGCACCAGCTCGGTGACCGGCAGGTAACCGAGGCCGGGCCAGAAGACCTGCGCGTCGATGCCGTGCCGTGCGCAACTGGTGAAGTTCTCCTCGGCGGCGCTGAACGACATCTGTGACCACAGTGGGCGATCCGACTCGGCCAGGGCGCGGACCAGTCCGAAGTAGAAGGCCCCGTTGGCGATGGTGTCCAGCACGGTCGGCCCGGCCGGCAGCACCCGGTTCTCGACGCGCAGGTGCGGCCGGCCGCGCGACACGTCGTACACCGGGCGGTTCCAGCGGTAGATCGTGCCGTTGTGCAGCCGCAGCTCGGCGAGGTTGGGCACCTCGCCGGCCGCGAGGGTCTGCGCCGGGTCCTGCGGGTCGCACACCGGCAGCAGCGCCGGGAAGTAACGGACGTTCTCCTCGAACAGGTCGAACACGCTGGTGATCCACCGCTCGCCGAACCAGACTCTGGGGCGTACCCCCTGGGCTTTGATCTCTTCCGGCCGGGTGTCGGTGGCCTGCTGGAACAGCGGGATGCGGGTCTCGCGCCACAGCTCCCGGCCGAAGAACAGCGGTGCGTTCGCGCCCAACGCCACCTGGATGCCGGCGACCACCTGGGCGGCGTTCCAGTAGTCGGCGAACTGCGCCGGGCTGACCTGGAGGTGGAACTGGGTGCTCGTGCAGGCCGCCTCCGGGGTGATCGTGTCGGCGGTGACCGCCAGGCGCTCCACCCCGCTGATGGCGATCGGCAGGTCCTCACCCCGGGCGGCGAAGATCTGCTCGTTGAGCAGCTTGTAGCGCGGGTTCGCCGAGAGCGTCTCGGCGGTCAGGTGCTCGGGGCGCAACGTCGGCAGGATGCCGATCATGACCATGTGCGCGCCGATCGCCCGCGCCTTCTCCTCGGCGGCGTTGAGGCTGGCCCGCACGTGCTCCTCGAAGTCGGCGGTGCCGGTGCCGGTCAGCCGCCGCGGCGGCACGTTGATCTCGATGTTGAACTGGCCCAGCTCCGTCTGGAAGCTCGGATCCTCGATGGCCGCCAACACGTCGGCGTTGCGCATCGCCGGGTTCGACGCCTCGTCGACGAGGTTCAGCTCGATCTCCAGCCCGGTCATCGGCCGGTCGATGTCGAACCGCGACTCGCGCAACATCTCGGCGAAGACGTCCAGGCAGTTGCGCACCTTCTCGCGGTACCGGGCCCGGTCCTCCCGACTGAAGGTCCGTACGCCGACATCCTCGCCCATGGTCACCACCCTGTCACCGCTGGTCCCCCCCAACCTCGCACGTGGCCGGCGGGCGGGGGAAGACCCGAGGGTTCTTTCCTACCCAGTCGCGGGCTCCGTGACCCCTGTCGCACGCTGCGTGGCCGACGAGGGCGCGAACGGCCGGCACCGTTAGCATTGCCGCCCGAGAGGTGGTGGCGTCCGGATGCGCGAGAAGGTGACCCGGCTGTTCGTCGCGGCGGCGATCGCCGAGGCGTGCTCCTGGCTGGCCCTGCTGGCCGGAATGGCCGTCAAGTACGGTCCGCCCGGCAACGAGCTGGGCGTCAAGATCTTCGGCCCGATCCACGGCGGCCTGTTCATCGCGTACGGGCTGCTGGTGCTCGCGGTGGCCCGACTGCGCCGGTGGAGCCTGCCGGTGACCGTGGTGGCGCTGGCCTGTGCAGTGCCGCCGTTCGCCACCCTGATCTTCGAGCGCTGGGCCCGTCGCAGGGGAATCCTCGGCGTCGACCGCCGCCCGACCCGCGAGCCCGCACCCGTCGGCTGACGCGCGGCCCGGCCGCTGCGCGGGCCGCCGCCGGGTCAGGTCAGGTCACTGCGGAGCAGGCCACCACGCCGGCGAGCAACAGCGCGCCCAGCGCCGCCTGCAACAGCAGTGGCGGGCCGAGATGCGACCAGAGCGTCGCGGTACGCGGGGTGAGCAGCTGCCCGGTGGTGAGGTTGACGATCCGCTCGATGCGCGGCGGCAACTCCGGGTCACGCTGCGGGCGCAGCGTGAGCTGCACCTGGTCGGCCGGGTGCAACGCGCTCTGCGGCAGGTGCCCGTGCAGCTCCACCTCGCAGAGCTGACCGGCGGTGTTGCGCAGGCGCACCGGGGTGACCAGGTACTCCGGGCCCTGCTTCAGCTCCTTCCAGCGCCGCCGGGTGCCGCCGCCGCCGAACGAGAAGAGCGCGCGCAGCAGCAGGGCCGGCAACCGGGCGAACGCCGCCGCGGCGAGCACCGCGACCAGCACCGGTTGGCCGACGCGTATCTCGCGGGTGTAGCCGTCGAGCAGGCGGACCAGCCGCCCGGTGACGATCCGCTCCGTCGGGTGCACGATCCGTCGGGTATCGAGTCCGCTGTCCATCCCCACCACCGAGAGTCCGCTTGTGTTCACTGATCGTATCGATGTCCCCGGTTGAACGCCGTGAATGAAACCTGGTCACGGGCTCACGGCCACGAGGTGACATCCCGGGCGAGCAGGGTAAGCGGGGGGCCGAGCTGGAAAGGGGTCGAGCATGCAGCTGTCCTTCCTGCGCCCGCTCTACGACCGACCCGGGCCGTGGTGCTCGGTGTACCTGGACGCCTCCGCCGACACGGAGGACGCCAAACCGGCGCTGGACCTGCGCTGGCGTGCCCTGGAACGCAGCCTGGCCGACCAGGGCGCGGACGAGGCGAGCATCGCCGCGCTGGACCGGGTGATCCGGGGTCACGACCCGATGGTCGGTGACTACGGCCTGGCCGTCTTCGCCAGCCACGGCCGGGTGGTGCTCTCCGAGTACCTGTCCGCGCCGCCGCTGCGCGACCTGGCCAGTTTCGGGCCACTGCCGCACGTGATGCCGCTGCTCGCCCAGCGCGGCGAACAGGTGGCCTGGGTCCGGGTGGTCGCCGACCGCACCGGCGGCGACGCGATGGCGGTCAGCGCGGGCGGGGTGCCCCGACGGGCGCACGTCGCCGGCCGGGACAGCTTCCCGCTGCGTCGCGTGCAGCCCGGCGGCTGGTCCCAGTCGCGCTATCAGCGCGCCGCCATGGAGGCGTGGCACCAGAACGCTGGCGACGTGACAGCCGCGACCGTGCAGCTGGCCGACAGGGTCGGCGCGGACGTGGTGGTGGTGGCCGGCGACGTCCGGGCCACCGGCATGATCGCCGCCCAGATGCCGGAGCGCTGGCAGGACCTGGTGGTCCGTACCGACGCCGGGTCCCGGGCCGGCGGCGCCGACCAGACCATGCTCGACGACCTCACCGTGCAGACCATCGCGGAGGTCGCCGACCAGCGGATCACCGCCGCGCTGGACCGTTTCGGCGTGCAGGAGGACGTGGGCGCCGGTCTCGACGCGGTCGTCTCGGCCCTGCAACGCAACCAGGTCGACACCATGCTGATCGTGGACGACCCGTCGGCCAACGGTGAGCTGTGGATCGGCCCGGAGCCGACCGAGATCGCCGTCGACCCCGGCCAGCTCAGCGCGATGTCGGTGGACGACCCCCAGCGGGTACGCGCCGACGCGGCGCTGGTCCGCGCGCTGGTCGGCACCGACGCGGCGTTGACCGTGCTCGGCGCGGACGAGGCGCCCGAGCTCACCGACGGCGTCGGCGCGGTGCTGCGCTACGTCGACGAAGGCACCCCGGGGCGCGGCAATGGCTGAGCGCCGTGTCGCGGACCTGGTGGTGGACCGGCTGCGGGCCTGGCGGGTCCCGCGCGCCTTCGGCTACCCCGGTGCGGCGATCGCCCCGCTGGTCGAGGCGCTGGACCGCTCCGGGGGTGATCCGGCGTTCGTCCCGGCCCGGCACGAGGAGACCGCCTCGTTCATGGCCACCGGGCACGCCAAGTTCACCGGCGGCATCGGGGTCTGCCTGGCCACCCAGGGGCCCAGCGCGGTGCAACTGCTCAACGGCCTCTACGACGCGAAGCTGGACAGCAAACCGGTCGTCGCGATCGTCGGCGAGGACGTCACCGGGCCCCTGGGCGGCGCGCACCAGCAGATCGGTTTGAGCCGGCTCTTCGGCGACGTGTGCAACCAGTTCGTCCAGTACGGCCGCAGCCCGGAGAGCGTACCGGCGCTGCTGGACCAGGCGTTCCGCACCGCGGCGGCGACCCGCAGCCCGACCTGTGTGGTGCTGCCTCGGCACCTGCAGGAGGCCGTGGTGCCCGACCTGGGCGCGCACGCGGTCGGCGTGATCACGGCGACTCCCGGTGAGCCGCTGGCCCGGGTGCTGCCGTACGAGGTGGACCTCGACGCCGCCGCGCAGATCCTCGGCAACGGCCAGCGCACCGCGATCCTGGTGGGCCAGGGGGGCCGGGGCGCCGCCGACGAGATCATCGAGCTGGCCGACCGGCTCGGCGCCGGGGTGGCCACCTCGCTGCTGGGCAAGCCGGTCCTCGACGAGCGGCTGCCCTTCCACGCCGGCGTGCTCGGCGAGGTCGGCACGCCGGCCGCCGCCGAGCTGATGGGCGGCTGCGACACGCTCCTGCTGGTCGGCACCAACGACCCGTGGACCGACTACTTCCCGATGCCCGACCAGGCCCGCACCGTGCAGATCGACATCGACGGCACCCGCATCGGCAGCCGGTACCCGGCCGACGTGCCCCTGGTCGGGGACGCGGCCGAGACGCTGCGCGCGCTGCTGGCGCGGGTGCCGTCGCGGCCGCACCAGCAGTGGCGTGCCACGGTGGAGAGCGCGGTCGACCGCTGGCGGGCGACCGCGGCCGACCGGGCCGCCGCGCCCGCCGAACCGATCAACCCGCAGCTCGTGCTCCAGGAACTCTCCACCCGGGCGCCGCGGACCGGCTCGGTCGCGGTCGACGTCGGCTCGGTCCTCTACTGGTACGCCCGGCACCTCGTCCTGCCGCCCGGGGTGAACGCGCAACTGTGCGGCACCCTCGGCTCGATGGGCTGCGCCCTGCCGTACGCGGTGGCCGCCAAACTCGCCGCGCCCGGCCAGCCGGTGATCGCCCTGCTCGGCGACGGCGCCATGCAGCTCAACGGGCTCGCCGAGCTGATCACGGTGTCGCACCACTGGCAGGGGTGGGCCGACCCACGGTTGGTGGTGCTCGTGCTCAACAACCGCGACCAGAACGGCATGGGCGGTGGCCGGGAGCCGTCGTCCGACCTCACCCACCGGCGCCCGGACGTGCCGTACGCCGGCTGGGCCCGCCTGCTCGGGCTGCACGGTGTCCGGGTGGACCGCCCGGAACTGGTCGGCGCCGCCTGGGACGAGGCGCTCGCCGCGGACCGCCCCTGCGTCCTGGAAGCGGTAGTCGACCCGGCGGTGTCGTTGGCGCCGCCGGAGCCGGCCTTCGCCGACCTGCGCGGACTGTATGCCGAGGGGGAGGGCGCCCGGCGGGTACGCGAGCAGGTCGAGCAGGCGGTGGCCGTCGACGATCTCGTTTAGGCGTACCTCTTCAGGGCATCAGTAGCGGCCCGACGACGCTGGAGGTCACATGCTGGAGCCCGCCGACCGCCGCTACGGTCCCGCGCCCCTGCCGCAGCCGCGCGGTCCGCTGTCCGCAGCGGTGACCGATGCGCTGCGGCGTCCGCCGCACGACCTGCCTCCCGGCCTGGGCGTCGACCTCGATCCGGTGGACGCGATCGGCGACGAGGACCTGCAACTGACCCTGTTCCTCTGCTACGAGCTGCACTACCGGGGCTGGAGCGGGGTGGATGAGGGCTGGGAGTGGCAGCCCGCGCTGCTGGCCCTGCGGGCCCGCGTCGAACGGCCCTTCGAGGCGGCGCTGCGCCGGCTGGCCGGAGCCCCGGCGGTACCGGCCGGTGGGGTCGCGGCCGGGTTGGGCGAGCTGGTCGCTGCCGACGACGGGCCGCCGCTGGCCGCCACGCTCCAGCGGCACGCCGACCTCACCCAGTTCCGCGAGTTCGTCGCCCACCGTTCTGTCTACCACCTGCGCGAGGCGGACCCGCACAGCTGGGCGCTGCCCCGCCTCGGCGGTCCCGCCAAGGCCGCCCTCGTCGAGATCCAGACCGACGAGTACGGCAACGGCCGGCTGGACCGGATGCACGCCGAGCTGTTCCGGCGCACCCTCGACCGGTTGGGTATGGACACCGGCTACGGCGCCCACCTGGACGCGGTGCCCGCGGTGACGCTGGCGACCAACAACCTGATGTCGCTGTTCGGGCTGCACCGACGGCTGCGCGGCGCGCTGCTCGGGCACCTGGCGGCCTTCGAGATGACCTCGTCCCTGCCGAACCGCCGCTACGGCAACGGCCTGCGCCGGCTCGGCCTCGACGAGGTGGCGACCCGCTTCTACGACGAGCACGTGGAGGCCGACGCGGTGCACGAGCAGATCGCCGCGCACGACCTGTGTGGCGGCCTGGTCCGTACCGAGCCGGCGCTCGCCTCCGACGTGCTCTTCGGCGCGGCGGCGGCGCTCGCGGTGGACCGGCTGTTCGCGGCGCACCTGCTGGACAGTTGGGCCGCCGGCCGCAGCTCACTGCGGTCGCCACTGCCGCTGTCGACCGCGCCGGCCGTGCCGCCGCTGGTGTCGCTCACCGCGACGCCGACCGTGGTGACGCCGGTCCAGCCCGCCGTCGCCTGACGGCTTCGCCTGGTCAGGTCCGCCCGGTCAGCCCTCGCGGGCGGTGCCGGCCCGGAAGTTGACCACCTTGTGGGTGCCGTCGCAGAACGGCTTGAGCGCCGACTTGCCACACCGGCACAGAGCGATCGTGCCCCGGCGTGCGTCGATCCGCTCGCCGTCCGGAGTGACCAGGGCGAAGTCGCCGCGGACCAGGAGCGGGCCGTCCTCGTACGGGGTGATCGTGGCGGCGGACTCGCCGGTGTCCTCGGTGCGCATGAGTCCGGAAGTGCCCGCCCCGGCCGCGACGAAACCCCGCGCGCACGCCGTGGGTCCCTCAGGTCCGATCGTCCCCGCCGGCCCGCTCCCGCCGCCCGGAGCCAATCGTCGCCGAACGCCGCTGACCTGTGGAATGTTGCCGCCGGGTGGGTGATGCCCCGTTTGAACCCCATCCGGACGGGAAGCCGGGCCGCGTGGTGAGCGAACGAGGCAAGGTGGGCCCGGTGCACAAGATGCACAAGGGGCTGTCGGCCGACGGCGCCGGTCTGGCCGGCGACCGGGTCGTGGCCCAGGGCAGCGCCGCCCGGGTGCTGGTCGCCGCCACCGCCCGGGCCCTGCGCGGCGCGGACTGCGCCGACCTCGGGCACACCGGGCCGACCTCGCGGTTTCCGGGCGCCCCCGAGCCGGTACGCCGTGCCGCGGTGAGCCGGGCCGCCGGGCGGGTCGCCCTCACCGTCGACCAGGTCGGTGAGGTGGACGCGGCCCGGGTCGCGCGCTGGTTCGTCGACCAGTACCCGCGTGGGAGCTACCCCGGTGTGCTCATCGGGTCGCCGCACGGTGCGGCGGCCCACCTCGCGGTGGCCCTCGGCGTGCCGTGGCTGCCCGCCGGCTTCGAGATGACCGCGCACTGGAGCGACGGCGCCGTGGACCGCCCGGGGGCGGCGCTGGAGCACGGCGGGGCGCTCGCCGAACGGCTGCTCGCCGGCAACCCCGACGTGCACCTGCGTCAGGTGCACTGCCCGGCCAGCCGGGGGTCGCTGACCGGGGTCACCGTGTCGCTGGCCGCCCGCTGGAGGGCGCTGCCGGCCGCGTACGCGCAGTTCCTGACCGACCGGCTGAACGCGGGCGCCCCGGTGCTGCTGGTGCGCGACGCGCGCACGTGGCCGGTGTCGGAGCGGGGGCCCGGGCACAGCTTCCAGGTCGGCTGCCCGGCCAGCGGGCTGGACCCGGTGGACTTCCACCCCGACAGCCATGCCCTGCGGCAGGTGCTGCGCGCCGTGGGCGGGGACGCCGCCCAGTGGGCGCCGCCGGAGGTGTCGGCGCCGTCGGGCGACGCCGAGCACGGCATGGACGCGGACTTCGAGCGGACCACGCGGGACTGGGCCGCCCGCCACCAGCATCCGCTGCACCGGGTGCTGGTGCCCCGGCCGGCGGCGCTGAGCGCGGGCGTGGCGGACCTGTACCGGCGGTGGCTGCGGGCCGCCGGCAAGACCGGTGACCGGTTGGTGGTGGAGTGCGGCCGGCTGCTCGATCCGTGGCAGGTGGTACGGGCGGGGCTGGTGCCGTACTGGTGTGAGAACGCCACCCGGCGCAGCGTCGACGAGGCCGAGTGGTGGCTGGCCGGCAGCGAGACGTTCAGCTCGGTGGACGTCCTGCCCGAGCCTCCCGGGATGCGCTCGCCCGCGCTGGCCGGGCTGCCGCAGTGGTTGGCCGTCGCGGGCTTCGGCCGGCGGCGGCGGGCGCTGGACCGGACCTCCGCCCGGGGCTATCCGGTGACGTCCGTGCCGACGCGCCGGGCCACCGAGGTCCTGCGCGCCCAGCCGTACGACCTGCCCGCTCCGCCCCCGCTGGGGGCCGCTGAGGCCCTGTCGGTGCTCCGCGACAGCGGCGGCCACCAGGGGTTGCTCGTCTCCTGAGGGGAGCACGCCGAAACTTCCTCGCGAACCCGGGGTCCCGTGATTGAGTACCTACGGAGCGGGAACATCGCTGGCTGCGACGGCCTGATTGCGCTGCGTAGAGGCGTTGTCGCCCGCTGGCATCCCAGTCACTGACCCACTTTCCGGCCCGGTGCGTGGCCCGACCACGCGCACGACCGGTTTCCCGATCCGGGCGGGGGACCTTCCTGAGGGAGGCGCGGATGTTCGGACAGACGAGCACGACCACGACCACACCACCACCCACCGAGCGTGGTCTGGAGGACCTGGACGCGGCGGCGCTGGCGTACGCGGCCCGGATCGAGGGGCTGCCGCCGGAGCGGCGGGGAGAGGCCCGCGACGACCTGGTGCGCTTCGCGCTGCCGTTCGCCGGGCGACTGGCCCGCCGGTACCGGGGCCGGGGTGAGCCGCTGGAGGACCTGGAGCAGGTGGCCCGCCTCGGGCTGGTCAACGCCGTCGACCGGTACGACCCGGAACGGGGCTCGTTCACCGCGTACGCGGCGATCACCATCGTCGGGGAGATCAAGCGGCACTTCCGGGACCGCACCTGGGGCGTGCACGTGCCCCGGCGGCTGCGCGACCTGATCCTCGAGGTGGGTCAGGCCACCGCCGCACTGACCAGTGAGCTGTCCCGGGCGCCGTCGGTGGCCGAGTTGTCGGCCCGCCTGGAGACGCCGCAGGAGGAGATCCTCGCGGCGCTGGAGTCGGCGGCCGGCTACAGTCCGGCGTCACTGAACGCGCCGGTCGGCGGGGAGAGTTCCGCGGAGTTCGGTGACCTGGTCGGCGAGTCGGACAACGCGCTGGAATCGGTCGACGACCGGGTGACGGTGAGCGGCCTGCTGCACCGGCTGCCCTGGCGCGAACGCCGCATTCTCGCCATGCGCTTCTACGGCAACCAGACCCAGGCGGAGATCGCCGCCCGGTTCGGCATCTCGCAGATGCACGTCTCCCGGCTGCTGTCGCGGGCGCTGACCTGGCTGCGGCAGGCCATGCTCGCCGACGCGCCGCCGCCGTGGCAGAACGGCGCCGCCGAACCGGACCCGGGCAAGACCCGCATCTCGGTGCGGCAGAACGGCGACGGGGTCGTCGTCGAGGTCGGCGGCGAGGTGGACCGGGACGGCGCGGACCAGCTGCGCCGCGCGATGCTGGAGGCCGTCAACGGCCAGCCGAGCGAGGTCGTCGTCGACCTGGTCGGCGCGGGTGGCTTCGACGCCGGCGGGATCGCCGCGCTGATGGCGGGCCGGGAGGCGGCGGAGCGCACCGGCGTGCCGCTGCGGCTGACCCGGGTGCAGCCGGCGGTGCGCCGCTCGCTCACCGCCGCCGGCCTGGCACCCGCCCGGGACTGACCGGCGCGTACGCACACGACGAGGGGCCCACACCGCGGTGGTGTGGGCCCCTCGCGGCGTACCGACTCTCAGCGGTCCTCGGTCTCGCCGTCGCTGTGCGGGTGCCGCCAGCGTTCGTGCGGCTTCGGCGCGTCCTCGGCGTCCTGCGGCGCGTCGCTCTGCTCGAAGCTCGGCCGGCGTACGCCCTCGGGCTCCGGCACGTCCACCGGACGGGCGCCGGACTCGGGCGCCGGCTGGTAGCTGGCCGCATCCCGGGCGCCGTGCGCGCCCTCGGGGGCGGGCGACTCCGGCGCGTGGTGCTCCAGGTGTATCTCGTCGCCGAAGTGCTGCGGCGGCTTCGTGGTGCGCTGCGGCAGGTCCCGGCCCAGGTCGGCGACGAGCGGACCGTACTTGAGGTCGAAGGCCGGCCGCTCGGAGCGGATCCGGGGCATCTTGTCGAAGTTGCGCAGTGGTGGCGGGCAGGTGGTCGCCCACTCCAGCGAGTTGCCGAAGCCCCACGGGTCGTCCACCGTGACCACCGCCCCGTACCGCCAGGACTTCCAGGCGTTGTAGATGAAGAAGAGGGTGGAGAGGCCGAGGATGAACGCGAAGGTGCTGGAGATCGTGTTCAGCGTGGTGAAGCCGTCGGTGGGCAGGTAGTCGGCGTACCGGCGGGGCATGCCCTCGGCGCCCAGCCAGTGGTGCACCAGGAAGGTGCCGTGGAAGCCGATGAACATCGTCCAGAAGTGCGCCTTGCCGAGCCGCTCGTCGAGCAGCCGCCCGGTCATCTTCGGCCACCAGAAGTAGTAACCGCCGAAGAGCGCGAAGACCACAGTGCCGAACACGACGTAGTGGAAGTGCGCCACCACGAAGTAGGTGTCGTGGGTGTGGAAGTCGGCCGGCGGGCTGGCCAGCAGCACCCCGGTGAGGCCACCGAGCAGGAAGGTGACCAGGAAGCCGATGGCGAACAGCATCGGCGTCTCGAAGGTGAGCTGCCCCTTCCACATGGTGCCGATCCAGTTGAAGAACTTCACGCCGGTGGGTACCGCGATCAGGTAGCTCAGGATGCTGAAGAACGGCAGCAGCACCTGGCCGGTGGCGAACATGTGGTGCGCCCAGACCGTCATGGACAGCACGGTGATGGCGATGGTGGCCAGCACGATTCCGGTGTAACCGAACAGCGGCTTGCGGGAGAACACCGGAATGATCTCGGTGATGATGCCGAAGAACGGCAGCGCGATGATGTACACCTCGGGATGACCGAAGAACCAGAACAGGTGCTGCCAGAGCATCGGTCCACCGGTGGCGGGGTCGTACACGTGCGCGTTGATCAGCCGGTCGGCCGCGAGCGCCAGCAGCGCGGCGGCCAGCAGCGGGAACACCAGGATCACCAGCACGCTGGTGAACAGCATGTTCCAGGTGAAGATCGGCATCCGGAACATGGTCATGCCGGGCGCGCGCAGGGTCAGGATCGTGGTGATCAGGTTGACCGCGCCGAGGATGGTGCCCAGGCCGGAGACGACCAGGCCGAGCACCCACATGTTCGCGCCCACCCCGGGGCTGTGGTCCACGTCGCTGAGCGGGCTGTACGCCGTCCAGCCGAAGTCCGCCGAGCCGCCCGGCGTGAGAAACCCGCCGATCACCATGAGCCCGCCGAACAGGTACAGCCAGTAGGCCAGCGCGTTGAGCCTGGGGAACGACACGTCCGGCGCGCCGATCTGGATCGGCACGATGAAGTTGCCGAACCCGAAGGCCGCGGGTGTGGCGAACAGCAGCAGCATCACCGCGCCGTGTGAGGTGAAGAGCTGGTTGTACTGCTCGGAGGAGAGGAACTGCAGACCCGGTCGGGCCAGCTCGGCGCGCATCAGCATCGCCTGCAGACCGGCCACCAGGAAGAACCCGAAGGAGGTCAGCAGATACAGCAGACCGATCTGCTTGTGATCCGTGGTGGCGAGGAACTTGATCAACGAGTTGCCGGGGACCGGCGCCCGCAGGGCTCCGGGGAAGCCCCCGAAGCGGGCCGGTGCCAGGATCGCCGGGCCCCGATCGCGACCGGGTTCCGTGGTTACCCGCTTGGGCATGGCTGCTCACCCCGTCGTGACGGCAGAAAGGACGGGCGTGCCTACCCGACCCTCCCACCATGTAACCAGGCTGAAGCGGTAATTTCGGTCAGATCGCCGGTACCGGTCGAAGCCGCCCGATGCGGTCAGGCCGCCGGCAGCATCGCCCAGACGGCCTTGCCCTGACCCGCCGGCACGCTGCCCCACCGCTGCGCCAGCTCGCGGACCAGCAGCAGCCCTCGGCCACCCTCGGCCCGCAGATCCGGATCGGCGGGCTGGGCGGCGGCCCGGCTGCCGTCCACCACGGCCAGGTGCAGGTACGGCCGGCGCAGTGTCACCGTCACCTGCATGGGGGTGCCCGCGTGCCGGACCACGTTGCCGACCAGTTCGCTGAGCACCAGCGCGGCCGGGCCCGCCGCGCCGGGCAGGTTCCACCGGGCGCACGCGTCGCCGACCAGCTCCCGGGCCCGCCGGCAGGCCCCGGCCACCGGCTCCAGCCGGGCCCGCATCCGCAGCGCGCCGGCCGCGCCGGCCACCCGGGTCGCCTCCGCGCAGTCCCGTGACACCGGCACCACCCGGCACGTCGTCGACTCGGCGAGCCAGCGGGCGGCGGCCGGAGGCGGCGCGCACAGCACCACCGGCACGGCCGGCCACTCCTCGGCCCGCCGGGCCGTCGCCGCGAACACCGACAGCGCCAGCCGGTCCCGCACGGTCACCCCCGCGAGGTCGACCACCAGCGCCTCCGGCTGGGCGGCCAGCGCCCCGTCCAGCGCCTGGTGCACCGCCCGCATCGTGCCCAGATCGAGGGCGCCGGTGAGCTGGACGACCGCCACCGGTGCGGTCTCGCGCACCTCGCAGGTGATCCGGCTGGGCATCGGCGGGCCCTCGATTCGCTGGTCGGGTCGGGATCTGCCCACTACCCGAGGCCCTGCGGCACCAAACCGGACCGGCCGCTCCCGGGACGCAGCTCACGCCCGGACCCGCAGGTCAGCGGCGTGCCCGTCCGGTCAGCAGACCCAGCGCGATCAGGCCCAGACCGAGGCCGAGGTGCAGCCAGCCGTCCGCGGCGTTGACCGGCAGGACGTTCGCGCCGGTGTCGTGATCCACCGCCAGGCCGTAGAGCCAGAGCACCAGGTAGACGGCGCCGCCGCCGATGAGGAACGTCCGGGCGCCGCTGACCGTCCGCGCCAGCGCCAGGCCGGCCACCCCGAACAGCAGGTGGACGAGGTTGTGCAGCACCGACACCTGGAAGGCGCCGAACAGGAACGCGCCCGAGCCGTGCCCGGCGAACCGCAGATTGTCCGTACCGCTGGTGATTCCCGGGACGAAGCCGAGCACGCCGACCAGCAGGAAGAGCACGGACGCGGCGCTCGCCGCCCGGCGTACCGGCGGCTTGCCGTCGGCCGGGTTGGCCCGGGCCCGGGAGTGCGCCATCGGTCCGACCATCACCGGCTCCTCGCTGCGCGACGGGCGTGAGCGGTGCGACTACCCGTTGCCGCCGACGGCTAACGCGCCGGCGGCGACGGGTGCGCGCTCAGGCCGGTTGCAGGCGGGGCGCGGTCGCCAGCTCGCGGACCCGCTGGTACAGCTCGACGTAGCGCTGGGCCATCACCGCGGGCGTGAACCGCTGCGCGGCCACCCGCCGGCACTCGTCCGGGTCGAGCAGGTCGGCGGCCAGCACGAGGTCGTCCAGCTCGTCCTCGTCGGCGGTGAGCAGGCCGGTGCGGCCGTGCTCGATCAACTCTGGCAGGCAGCCCCGGGCGGTGGCCACCACCGGCGTGCCCAGGGCCAGCGACTCGACCACAGCCGTGCCGCCCGGCTCCTCCCACCGCAGCGGGAACAGCGACGCGCGGGCGCTGGCCAGCAGGTCGTCACGCTCCTGGCCGGCCACGGTGCCGACCCAGCGCACCAGGTCACCGTCGACGTGCGGCGCCACCTCGTCGAGGAAGAACCGCACGTCCGGGTTCTGCCGGGCGTCGTCGCCGGCCGAGGCCAGCTCCGCCGGGCGATGGTACGGGCCGACGGGGCCGGCAAGCACCAGCGGGACACCGATCCGCTGCGCGAGCCGCGCGCCCACGTCCTGCCCCTTGCCCGGGTTGATCCGACCGAGGATGAGCAGGTGCTCGCCCTTCTCCGGGCGGGGCCGGCGGTCGGCGTCCACGGCGAGCGGCGTGGACAGGTGCACGTGACCCACCGAGTGCTCGCGCAGCGCCAGCGGCGCCCGGGCCAGCTGCGACGCCGAGACGCCGTTGACACGGACCCGGTCGCCGCCGTCCAGGCTGCCGTACAGCGCGGGGTGCTTGGCCAGGTCCCAGTGCAGGGTGTGCAGGGTCGGCGGCCCGGCCGGCCCCATCGCCGCGAGGGTGGCCAGCCCGACCGCCTCCACGTGGTCGTGCACCAGGTCGATGTCGTCGCGGGAGTGCAGCTCGCGGACCACCCCGGCCAGGTGTGCCTGGGCGATCCCGCAGACCTGGTTGTACGGCCGTTGCAGCGCCGCGAACTGCCCGTCGGGAAAGACCGACACCTTCTCGTCCACCGGCAGGCTGCTGCTGTCCACCGAGGCGAGCACCACCCGCACGCCGAGTCGCCGCAGCTCCGGCACCAGGGTGGCGATCACGTTCTCGATGCCGCCGTAGCCGGGCGGGGGCACCGACAGCCACGGGCCGGCGTTCATCAGCACGGTGAGGCTCATCGGCCACCCTCCCGCACCGCGGCCGTGTGCGGCCGTGCCTCGGCGCTCACGCCGCGGCCACCCGTCGGCGGGGAACCCGATGGCGCAGCTCGGCCAGCGGTGGCCGCTCCTCGATCGACACGTCGCTGACCACGATCTCCCGGTCGAGGTTCGGCAGCGTGTCCGACCCGCCCCGGCGGAACTGCGTGAGCAGCGACTCCGGCATCATGCCGGGGATGGCCCAGCCGCGTCGTTGCAGCCGGGACCAGGCGGTCAGCATGATCTGCGCGGACATCCGGCCGAGCGCCGCCGTGTCCTGGTGGCGGTGCTTGCGCTCGCCCAGGTCGACCTGCGCCAACGCGTCCAGGCCGACCAGGTCCAGCAGGTCGATCATCATCGCCGTCTCCACGCCGTACCCGGAGACGAACGGCACCTGGGCCAGCACCTCGCGGCGACCGGCGTACTCGCCTGCGAGCGGCTGCACGAAACCGGCCAGTTCGGGCCAGAAGAGGTTGAGCAGCGGTCGGGCCATCAGCTCGGTCACCCGGCCGCCGCCGTCCTGCTCCACGCTGGCGGCGCCCACCAGGGGCCGGTGATAGAAGCCCTTCACGAAGTCCACCGACGGGTCGGTCAGCAGCGGCCCCAGCAGACCGCTGACGAAGTGCGGGCGGAACTCCCGCAGGTCGGCGTCGATGAACGCCACCACGTCGCCCTCGGCGGCGGCCAGCCCGGCCCAGAGCGCGTCGCCCTTGCCGGTGAGCCGGGGCAGGCCCCGGGTCATCGCGTCCTGGCTGACGACCTCCGCGCCAGCGGCGCGGGCCACCTGCGCGGTGCGGTCGGTCGACCGTGAATCCACCACGATCAGTTCATCGACGAGAGCGACCCGATCCATCAGGTGTTCCCGGATGGTCGACACGATCGCGCCGACCGTCGCCTCCTCGTTACGTGCCGGCAGCACCACGCTGACCCGGCTCTCTCCCTTGGCGCGCAGCAGCCGGCGTGCCGGCCAGTCCGCCGCCGAGGTGGTCCGGTACGTGGCCCACGCCTCCACCACCGGTGACACGGTCGTATCCCGCACGGGCACCCCTCCGTTCGTGCGTGGAACAAGCGGAGTCTGTAGTTCCCACTCGCCGCCACGTGCTAACCGTTCCCAGGGCAACAGCTTGATCACAACGGTTACATCCGCGCGTTCCCGGGGGATGAACGTTTGATTGCGCACATCCCAGGGGACTGCTCCCATCGAAGTCGAAACGTTCTCGAAAGAGGTTGTCGAATGGGTGGATGCCGGGTGGGTCTCGTGGGGGCCGGCGGGGTGGCACAACGCCATGCGCGGGTGCTGTCCGGGTTCGACGACGTCGAACTGATCGGGGTGACCGACGTGGTGCCCGAGGCGGCGTCCGAGCTGGCCGCGCGGCACGGCGGGCAGACCTTCCGCGACGTCGCCGAGCTGCTGGCCGCCGGCCCGGACGCGGTGTACGTCTGCGTGCCGCCCTTCGCGCACGGCCCGGCCGAGGAGGCGGCGATCGACGCCGGGGTGCCGATGTTCGTGGAGAAGCCCGTCGCCGTCGACCTGGTCACCGCCGAGCGCGTCGCCGACCTCGTCGCCCGGCGTGGGCTGCGCACCGCCGTCGGGCACCACTGGCGCTACCTGAGCGTGCTCGACCAGGCCCGCGAGCTGCTCGCCGACCGCCCGGTGCGGATGGTCAGCGGCGCCTGGCTGGACAAGGTGCCGCCGGTCGCCTGGTGGGCGCGCCGGGACCGCTCCGGGGGCCCGGTGGTCGAGCAGGCCGCCCACGTGCTGGACCTGATCCGGGTGCTGGCCGGCGAGGTCACCGAGGTCACCGCGTACGGCAACGGCACGCCACCGCCGGTCGACGGCGCCGACATCGACTCGGTGACCACCGCCACGCTGCGCTTCGCCAACGGCGCCGTCGGCACGCTCAGCGCGGCCTGCGTGCTGGGCTGGAAGCACCGGGCGGGGCTGGAGATCCTCGCCGACGGGCTGGCCCTGGCGCTGACCGAGGACGGTCTGCTGATCCGCGACGCCGACGGCGAGCGACACGTTCCCGCCGATCCGGAGGCCGCCCGGGTGGCGGTGGACCGCGCCTTCGTCGACGCGGTACGCGGCGTCGGCGACGACGTCCGCGTCCCGTACGCCGAAGCGCTGAAGACCCAGCGACTGGCCCTCGCGGTGGCCGAATCGGCCCGTACCGGTCAGACGGTGCGGCTCGTCACGCCCGCCGCGCCGGTCGCGCTGTCCAGCGGGGTGACCGTCGATGCGTGATCGGGTGGTCACGGTCACCGCCCCCGGTCGGGTGGAGCTCGTCGAGCAGGAGGCCGCGGCGCTGCGCCCCGGCACCTTCCGCGTCGACACGCTGTTCAGCGGCGTCTCCGCCGGCACCGAGCTGAGCTACGTCAAGGGCACGAACCCCTATGTGAACGTCACCTGGAACGCCGACCTGGGGCTCTTCCAGCCCGGCGAGGCCAGCACCCCGTACCCGGTCACCCGACTGGGGTACATGCAGGTCGGCCGGGTGGTGGAGAGCGCCACGCCGGCCGTGGCGGTGGGCACGGTCGGCGCGATGACCTACGGGCACCGCACCGGCTGGCTGGCCGACCCGGTCGCCGAGCGGTTCGTCGGCCTGCCCGAGGACCTGGACCCGCTGCTCGGCGTCTACGTCGCGCACATGGGCCCGATCTGCGCGAACGGTCTGCTGCACGCCGCCGCCGACCTGCACGGGGCGGACGTCCGCTCGCTCGGCGACGGCGTACGCGGCCGGCGGGTCGCCGTGGTCGGCGCCGGCGTGGTGGGTCTGCTGACCGCCCTGCTGGCCCGGCGACACGGCGCCGCCTCGGTGGTGGTGCTCGACCCCACCCCGCGCCGCCGCGAGGTCGCCGAGGCGCTCGGCCTGGAGACCCTCGACCCGGACGCGGACGACCCGGCGGTGGTGCTCAAGACCCGGTGGGCCCACGCCGCCGGCGACCGGGGCGCCGACGTCGTGTTCCAGTGCCGGGGGCAGGGGTGGGCGTTGCAGCTCGCGCTGCGGTCCCTGCGCCCGCAGGGCACGGTGATCGACCTGGCCTTCTACCAGGGCGGCGCGGACGCGGTCCGCCTCGGTGAGGAGTTCCACCACAACGGGCTGGCGCTGCGCTGCGCCCAGATCGGGCGGGTGCCGCGCGGGCTTGCGCCCACCTGGGACCGGGAACGGCTCTCCGCCGAGACCATCGACCTGCTGCGGGCCTACGGGGACGTGATCCGCAAGCACCTCGTCTCGGCGGTGGTGCCGTTCGACGAGGCGCCCACCCTGCTCACCGAGCTGGCCGAGCGCCGCCGCCAGGAGTTGCAGGTGGTCCTGGCCGCGTGACCCGCCGGAGCGCGTCCGCGGGGTGACACCGCGGGTTACCGTTCCCGCCATGAGCACCCTGAAGGACCGGCCGGTCGGCGACGCTCCCGCGAGCCGACCGGTCGGCCTGTCCGCGCTGCTGCCGTACCTGCGGGAGCACCGCGGCACCCTCGTCGCGGTGGGAGCGCTGTCGCTGCTCGGCTCGGCGGCGTCGCTGGCCCAGCCGCTGCTCACCCGGTCGGTGCTCGACCGGATCGGCGCCGAGCACCCGGTGTCCGCCCTGGTGGCGGTGCTGGTGGCGCTCGTGGTGCTCGGCGCGGCGATCGGCGGGCTGCGCGACTACCTGTTGCAACGCACCGCCGAGGGGCTGGTGCTGAGCACCCGGCGACGGCTCGCCGGTCACCTGCTGCGGCTGCCCATCGCCGAGTACGACCAGCGGCGCACCGGCGACCTGCTCTCCCGGGTTGGCTCGGACACCACCCTGCTGCGGGCGGTCGTCACCTCCGGGCTGTTCGAGACGGTCACCGGGGCGGTGATGGTGCTCGGCGCCGGCACCGCGATGGTGCTGCTCGACCCGCTGCTGTTCGGCGTCACCCTGCTCGGGGTGGCGCTGGGGCTCGGCTTCGCCGCCACCTTCGCCCGCCGGGTCCGGGCGCTGGCCCGCCTCGCCCAGGAGCGCATCGGCGAGATGACCTCGGCGGTGGAGCGGGCCATCTCGGCGGCCCGGACCATCCGGGCCAGCCGCGCCGAGCGCCGGGAGGCGGAGACCGTCACCGGCAGCGCCCACCAGGCGTACGCGGCGGGGCTGCGGGTGGCCCGGGTGCAGGCGCTGATCGGCCCGATCGGCTCGGTCACCGTGCAGGGAGCGTTCCTGCTGGTGCTGGGGATCGGCGGGGCGCGGGTCGCCGCCGGGGCGATCTCCGTCGGCGACCTGGTCGCCTTCGTCATGTACCTGTTCCTCCTGGCGCTGCCGCTGGGCCAGGTGCTGCGCGCGTACACCCAGTTGCAGTCCGGTCTGGGCGCGTTGCAGCGGATCGAGGAGATCCTGGCCGTGCCGGCGGAGGGCGCGGCGGACCGGCCGACGGCCGGGACCGCCACGACGACCCCCCGCCGGCCCGCCCCGATGATCGAGTTCGACCGGGTCGGGTTCGGCTACCCGGGCGGCACGCCGGTGCTGCACGACGTCAGCTTCGCGGTGCCGACCGGCACCCGTACCGCCCTGGTCGGCCCCTCGGGCGCCGGCAAGTCGACGCTGCTGGCCCTGGTCGAGCGCTTCTACGAGGTGAGCGCCGGCGCCGTCCGCGTCGACGGGGTCGATGTGCGGGAGCTGCCCCGCGACGCGCTGCGCGCCCGACTCGGGTACGTGGAGCAGGAGGCCCCCGTGCTCGCCGGCACGCTGCGCGAGAACCTGCTGATCACCGCGCCCGACGCCACGGACGACCGGCTGCGCGAGGTCCTCGACGAGGTCAACCTGAGCCACCTCGTCCAGCGGACCCCGCAGGGCCTGGACGTGCAGGTGGGGGAGGGCGGGGTGCTGCTCTCCGGGGGTGAGCGGCAGCGGCTGGCCATCGGCCGGGCGCTGCTGGCCGGCCCTCCGGTGCTGCTGCTCGACGAGCCGACCAGCAACCTCGACGCGCGCAACGAGGCGGCGCTGCGCCGGGCCATCGACGCGGTGGCCGCCCGCCGGACACTGCTGATCGTGGCGCATCGACTCGCCACCGTGGTGGACGCCGACCAGATCGTCGTGCTCGACGGCGGCCGGGTGGTGGCGGTGGGCACCCACGCCGAGCTGACCGCCACCGACCCGCTCTACCGGGAGCTGGCCACCCACCAACTGCTGGTCGCCTGATCCGGCGGCGACGCGGAATCGACATGCCGGCGGATACCCGACCGGCCGGGCCGCGCAAGGCGGCTGGAATCGCGTACCGTTGCCGCTCATGGGTGTGTCGCAACGGTTCAAGAGCAAGTTCCGGCGGTTCCTCCAGCGCCCGGGATCAACCGTGGATCTTGCTCCGCTGGAGAAGCTGCTGCCGGCGATCGAGGCGCGCGAGGATGACCTCGCCGCGCTGGACGACGCCGAGCTGACCGAGGCCGCCGGCGTCGCCGCCGGCTACGAGGAGATCTGCGCCGTCGGCCGCGAGGCCGCCCGCCGGGGCCTCGACCAGCGACCGTACGACGTACAGCTGCTCGGCGCGATGGCGCTGCTCTCCGGCAAGGTCGCCGAGATGGCCACCGGTGAGGGCAAGACGCTGACCGCCGCCATCGCCGCGTACGGGCACGTCCGGCTCGGCAACGGGCCGGTGCACGTGCTCACCGTCAACGACTACCTGGCCCGCCGCGACGCCCAGTGGATGGAACCCATCTACACGCTGCTCGGCCTGACCGTCGGTTGGGTCAACGAGGCGTCCACGCCGCAGGAGCGGCGCGACGCCTACAGCTGCGACGTCACCTATGTCTCGGTCAGCGAGGCGGGCTTCGACTACCTGCGCGACCAGTTGGTCACCGACGTGGCCGACCGGGTGCAGCCCGCGCTGGCCACCGCGATCATCGACGAGGCCGACTCGATCATGATCGACGAGGCCCGGGTGCCGATGGTCCTGGCCGGCGCGGTGCCGGGCGAGCAGGACCCGGTGCACGCCGCCGCCGCGCTGGTGCGCGGCCTGCGCAAGGGCCGGCACTACACGGTCGCCGAGGACGGGCGCAGCGTCGCCTTCACCTCCGCCGGCCTGGCCGCCGTCGAGGCCAAGCTCGGCATCGACCTGTACGACGAGGAGCACGTCGAGCAGCTCTCCGCGGTCCACGTGGCGCTGCACGCCCAGGCCCTGCTGCACCGTGACGTGGACTACATCGTCCGGGACGGCTCGGTCGAGCTGATCGACGAGATGCGCGGCCGGGTGGCCCAGCGCCGCCGCTGGCCCGACGGGCTCCAGGCGGCGGTCGAGGCCAAGGAGGGCCTGGACGCCACCGCCGAGGGCGAGGTGCTGGGCACCATCGCCGTGCAGGCGTTCATCGCGCTCTACCCGAAGGTGTGCGGCATGACCGCCACCGCGGTGCTGGTCGGCGACCAGTTGCGGGAGTTCTTCGGCCTGGAGGTCGCGGTTATCCCGCCGAACACCCCGTGTGTCCGCGAGGACGAGCCCGACCGGATCTACGCGACCCGCGCCGAGAAGGACGAGGCGCTGATCGACGAGATCCAGCGCTGGCACGCCAAGGGGCGTCCGGTGCTGGTCGGCACCCTCGACGTCAAGGAGTCCGAGGGGCTCGCCGCCGGGCTCAACGCGGCCGGCGTGTCCTGCGTGGTGCTGAACGCCAAGAACGACGACGAGGAAGCGGCGATCATCGCCGAGGCCGGCGCGTACGGCGCGGTGACCGTCTCCACCCAGATGGCCGGCCGGGGCGTCGACATCCGGCTCGGCGGCAGCGACCAGGCCGACCAGGAGCGGGTGGCCGAGCTGGGTGGCCTCTACGTGATCGGCAGCGGCCGGCACGACAGCCGTCGCGTCGACGACCAGCTGCGGGGCCGTGCCGGCCGGCAGGGCGACCCGGGTGGCTCGGTCTTCTTCGTCAGCCTGGAGGACGACCTGGTCGTCCGGCACGCCGCCGACGCGGTGCCGCCGTCGCCGCGGATGAACGCCGACGGCCTGGTCACCGACGAGCAGGTCGACTACGCGGTCGAGCACGCCCAGCGGGTCGCCGAGGGCGTCAACCACGAGATCCACCGCAACACCTGGCGCTACAGCGTGGTGATCGAGCAGCAGCGCATTGCCCTCGCCGCCCGCCGGGAGCGGCTGCTGACCAGCGACGTGGCCGCGCTGATGCTGCTGGACAAGGTGCCCGAGAAGGCCGGCGAGATGGACGAGGACCTGCTCGCCCGGGTGGCCCGTTCGATCGCGCTCTTCCACCTGGACCGGCTCTGGGCCGAGCACCTGGCCGAGCTGTCGGAGGTCCGCGAGGGCGTGCACCTGCGCGCGCTGGGCCGGCTCGACCCGCTGGACGAGTTCCACCGCGCGGCGGTGCCGGCGTTCAACAACCTCGTCCCGGAGATCGAGGCCCGCACCATCGCCACGTTCACCGAGACCGAATTCGATGAGGATTGGGAGCCCGAGGACGGCACCCTGATCCGGCCGACCGCCACCTGGACGTACCTGGTGCACGACAACCCGTTCGGCTCTGAGCTCGACCGGCTGATCGCCTCGATCGGCCGGCGGCTCAGCGGCGCGTCGCGCTGACCTGACCTCCGGGGCCTCTGCCACACCTCCGGGTGGGCAGAGGCCCCTCCTTACGCCGTTTCGATCCCGGTTTGCGAGGGTAGTAGGGCGGGTCGGTCAACTCGGAAGAGAGCAGACGATGGCACCTGTGACGACGTTGGCGGGATGCACGCGAGGGCGTACGAGGGCAGTGGAACGGTGAACCTGGACACGCGGGAACCGGTGGTCGAGCGACTCGGTGTGCTGGAGACCGCCGCGCTGTTGCGGGAGCTGACCGCCGGCCTGATCGGGTTGACCGATTTCGACGAGGCGCTGCTGGCACTGGTCCGGGTCACCCGCGACGCGGTGGCCGGGGTGCGCTGGTGCGGTTTCACCGCGCTGCGGGCCGGCGAGCCGGCCGGCGTGGCCGCCTCCGACGAGCGGCTGGCCGGCCTCGACGACCTGCGCCACGGGCCCGACTCGCCGGCGATGAGCGCGATCCGGCGTCGCGAGATGATCCTCGCGGTGGACCTGGCCGGCGAGTCACGCTGGCCGGCCTGGACGCCCCGCGCCCGCGACCTCGGCGTCCGTGGGGTCATCTCCGCCCCGCTGGACATCGACGACCAGGTCATCGGGGCGATCAACCTGTACGCTGCCGCGCCCGACGTCCTCACCCCGCAGCACCAGTTGACCGCGATGCTGCTCGCCGAACATGCCGGCCTGCTGCTGGCCGCCGTCCGGGACCGGAGCCGCCAGCAGGCGCTCGTCGGTGAGCGGGACGCCTCGCTCCTGCACGACGGTGTCATCGGGCAGGCCATCGGTGTGATCATGACGCAGCGCGGCTGCCCGGCGGCCGAGGCCCTCGACGTGCTGCGCACCGCCGCCTCGTCCCTGGACATCCCGCTGCGCGAGGTGGCCGAACGCCTCATCCGGACGGTGTCCCGCCCCCGCGAGACCTGACCTGACCTGCCCGCCGCGCGCCGCCGTGGCGGTGTGGCCGGCTCGGTCGCCGGGAGGTCGGGGCGTCCGAGCCGTGGTGACGGCGCGGTTTCCCGCGAGGATCAGGCCGGGCGTGCCCGTTCTCCCGGTCGGCGGCGAGTCGGGCGGCGTCGTTTCGCGCGACGAGGGGTCGGGTAGCACTCTGGTACTGGTGAGCTGCGCCGACCCTGGGGAGGAACGATGCAGAGCCGGCTGCGGGTGCAGGGGCATCCCATCCAACCGATGCTTGTGACGTTCCCGCTGGGGCTCTTCGTCAGCGCCGCCGTCTTCGACCTCACCGACGTCCTCGGCGGGCCGGCCTTCCTCGGTGAGGTCGGCTACTGGACCGGTGTCGCAGCCCTGTTCGCCGCCGCGATGACGGCGGTCGCGGGCATGGTCGACCTGTGGGACGTGCCGGTCGACGGCACCCGCCGCACCGCCATCGCCTTCAACCTGGTGAACGCGGCCATGGCGGGCCTGTTCCTGGTCACCTGCCTGGTGCGCGCCCACTCGCCGGACCGGGGCGCGACGGTCGCGATCCTGGCCACCGAGCTGGTCGCGCTGACCGCCGGTGGGATGGGTGTGCACCTGGGCGCGCGGCTCATGCGCCAGTTCGACGCGGGCCGGGCCGAGACCGGCGGCCTGGACACCCTCGCCGGTGGCACCGTCGAGGTCGCCCGCCCCCGCCCGTGACCGACCCGGCGCACGCGCCGGCAGAATCGGCGGCCCGGCGCACGCGCCGGCAGAATCGGCGGCCCGGTGCTTGCGCCGGCAAATCGGTTGCCCGCCGTCCGGCCGGACGGCGAGGCTGACCGCCATGAGCGCCGAACGTGATGCCGAGGAGTTGATCGCGGAGGCGGCCGCCGCGCCGGTCGACGGCTGGGGCTTCGACTGGCTGTCCGGTCGGGCCACCGAGGAACGTCCACCCTGGGGGTACGCCGGATTGGTCGCCGAACGGATGGCGCGCGCCGACGCCGCGCTGGACGTGGACACCGGTGGCGGCGAGGTGCTGGCCGAGATTCCGTACCCGCCGAAGGTGTTGGTGGCGACCGAGGCGTGGCCGCCGAACGTCGAGGTCGCCCGGCGGACCCTGCGCCCGCTCGGAGCGACGGTGGTGACGGTCGCCCCCGACTCGGCGCTGCCGTTCCGGGACGGGTCCTTCGACCTGGTGGTCAGCCGACATCCGGTGCGCACCGACTGGGCCCAGACGGCCCGGGTGCTGCGCCCCGGCGGCACGTTCCTGTCCCAGCAGATCGGTCCGGGCACCATGCGTGAGCTGAGCGAGGCGATCCTCGGCCCGCTGCCTCCGCCGGACGGGCGGCACCCCGCCGCCGCGGTCGCCGCGGCCGAGGCCGCCGGGCTGCGGGTGGTCGACCTGCGCCGGGCCACGCTGCGCGCGACCTTCCACGACATCGGCGCGGTCGTCTGGTTCCTGCGCAAGGTGGTCTGGACGGTGCCGGGCTTCACGGTGGACCGCTACCGCCCCGAACTGCTCGCCCTGCACCGCCGCATCACGGCCGAGGGCGCCTTCGTCGCCCACGCCCGACGTTTCCTCATCGAGGCCACCCGCCCCACCTCGACGCGCTGATCATGACGCTGCCCGGGGCGTCGCGCCCCGGGGTACGGGTCAGTGGGGGTGGGTCTGGTGGTGGGTTGCCAGGATGTCGGCGCCGAAGTCGCTGGCGGGGCGGCGGAGCACGGTGTGCGCGTGGTTGCCGTCGTCGCTTGTGTTGTCGTACTCGATCAGCAGGTCGTCGCCCTGCACCCGGTAGTAGTGCCGCTGGCCGGGCCTCGTCGGGCCGGCCCAGGCGAAGTGCAGCTGGCCGCCCTCGACGCGGGCCGCCTCCTGCACGGCCAGTTCGGGAGGCAGCCGGTCCAGGTAGAGCGCGACGACCTGGTCGAGCAGCGCGCGGCCGGTCGGGCCGAGCCGGTCGGCCGGCACGCCGAGCGGTTCGAGGGGCCCGTCGACCCGCCCGCGGGTGGCGCTGATGATGTCCGTCGGCGCCTCGTCGGCGATGATCGCGGCGGCCCGCCCGGCCGGCCCGAGCGCGTCGAGCAGGGCGCGGGCCAGGTCCTCCTCGGCAGCGAGCGGTCGGGAGATGGTGTGCCCGGCGTAGCGCACCGCCGCCGGGTTGGCGCCGAAGAAGATCGGCGCGGGGGAGACCTGGTCGTCGACCACGGTCATGGTCACCGACAGGTGGTGCCCTTCGAGCCGCCACGCCCAGCGGTCGTCGCGGGCCGGGTCACCGAACACCGCGATCCAGTAGTCGCCGCTGTGCCGCCCGCGGTGCCAGCCCTCGGCGCGGTCGAGGACTTCCTCCAGCGCGATGATCGCCATGGCCTGCGCGTACGCCGACGGGCTGAGCGCGGTGGCCAGCAGCCGGTGCGCGGCCTTGCGCCCGGCGACGTCCAGCTCGGCCAGGCAGACGCCGGGGCGGGGGCGGGGCCGGTACTCCAGCCAGCGCCGGGCCGACTCGTCGTCGAACGGGTACACGGCGCCGATGCGGGTCGCGGGGTCGAGCGCGGCCAGCAGCGCGGTGCCGGCGGCACGCATCTGTTCGGGCAGGGGATCTTCCACCGACCCTGTATACCGGCCCGTCGGGTGCCGCGTCAGCCGGCCCGCAGCAGCGCGGCCATCTCCGGCAGGTCGAAGAACTGCGCGGTCTCGGCCGCCGACGGGTTGCCGTGCGCCGGATCGGCCCCGGCGGCGAGCAGCGCGCGGACGGCGTCGGCGCTGCTGCGGAAGACCGCGGCGGCGAGTGCGGTCTGACCTCGGTCGTTGGTACGGGTGTGGTCCGCGCCGCGGGCCAGCAGAGCGGCCACCGTGTCCGGGTGGGCGTGGTAGGCGGCCAGGATCAGCAGCGTGTCGCCCTTGTCGTTGGTCAGGTTGACCGGCAGACCGGCGTCGACCTGGGCGGCCAGCTCCTCGGTGGAGCCCGCGCGGGCCAGGTCGAACATCCGGTGCGCGAACGCCAGGGTCTCGGCGTCAAGGTCATCGGTCACCGGTCCAGGGTAGTCGCCGAGGTCCTGATAGGTTGCTCGGCCGGCGCGGTGGGGGAGGGGTCCGATGGGTGAGACGGTCTACGTGGGCAACGCGGGCGTCGACGGCGTCGGCAACGGTGGCTGGCTGCTCGGGCACTTCGCGCCGCCGGACGAGATCCGGCACAGCACCGACGTCGAGGTGAAGTGGGGCGTGCACCCGCCCGGGGAGGCCCGCGCGCGGTGGGCGACCGGCGAGCGTCGGACCACCCTGCTGGTGCTGGTCGACGGGTGCTTCCGGGTGGAGCTGCCGGACCGGACGGTCCGGTTGGCCGCACCCGGCGACTACGTGGTGTGGGCGCGGGGCGTGGATCATTCCTGGTACTCGGAGCGCGCCTCGGTGGTGCTGACCGTGCGCTGGCCGTCGCTGCCCGGCTACCGGGTGGGCCCCCCGGTTCTGCGCTGAGCCCGAGCGGTCGCCTGCTCGCCTCCCGGCATGTGGAATTACCTACTAAACCTATAGGCTTTGCCGGCTAGAGTACGGAGGCACCCCGCCGAACGACCCGCTGAGGAACCACCGATGACCCACGATCGCCCGGCACCCGACCTGCTCGCCGTCGCCGCCCGGTGGGCCGACCCGGCCGGCTGGCCGGTCGCACTGCGCTTCGACCCCACCGAGCGCTGGTACGCCCGGCTCGCCACCGCCGACGACCACGAGGTGTGGGCCCTGAGCTGGCTGCCCGGCCAGGGCACCGACCTGCACGACCATGGCGGCTCCGCCGGCGCGTTCCGGGTGGTCGCCGGCGCCCTCACCGAGGAGACGGTCAGCCGTGCGGCGCTGCGCCCCCGTCTGCTGCCCGCCGGCGCCGCCCGCCGCTTCGGCCCCCGCCACGTCCACCAGGTCACCAACCGTGGCCCGGTGCCGGCGGTCAGCGTGCACGTCTACCGGCCGGCGCTGCGCCGGATGACCCGCTACGACCTCCTCGACGGGCGCCTGCGGGTCGCCGAGGTCGCCGAGGCTGGCCGGTCCTGGTGAGCCTCTCGTTCGCACCGCCCTCTCGTCACCGGAAGGAATCGATAATGCAGGTCACCGCCGAGCACTGTCCGGCACCCGTGCCACCGCCGGGCTCCCGGGGCATCGACGAGATCCTGGCCGCCGCGCGAGCCCGCCTCGACCGACTGGACCCGGAGCGGGCGCACCTGGCGTGCCGGGCCGGCGCGTTGCTTGTCGACATCCGGCCGGCCGCCCAGCGCGCCGCGCACGGCGTCGTGCCCGGCTCGCTCACGATCGAGCGCAACGTGCTGGAGTGGCGCTTCGACCCGCGGTGCCCGGCCCGGCTGCCCGAGGCGGTCGACTACGACGTGCCGGTGGTCGTCATCTGCCAGGAGGGCTACACCTCGTCGCTGGCCGCCGCCGCGTTGCAGGACATCGGCCTGCACCGGGCCACCGACGTCGACGGCGGTTTCGCCGCCTGGCGCATCGCCGGCCTGCCGGCGCTCGGCCCCACCCCGCTGCACCGCGCATCCCCCCTCGCGCCCCCGGTCACCGCCGGCTGGGCGCGCAGCTGACCCCCACGCCGCACCGGGCGTGGCAGGCGTACCGCCATCTCAGGAGGCACGATGTCCGTCGTCGCGATCCCCACCCGTCCCTACTCGCCGGGTCACCCGGGCCGGGCCGCCGTCCGCCCGCGTACCGGCCCGACCCTGACCATCACCCTCGACCTGGCCCCCGGGCCGATGAGCCCTCGGTTGGCCCAGCTGGTGCAGCTGCTCGGCGAGCTGGCCGAGGCCGGGGAGGGTCGGCTGCGCCCCGCTGACGACGTGCCGTCGACGCCGCGACCGCTGCCGCGCCCCGCCTCCGCCGAGGTGCCCGCCGCCGACACCGACGGGGCCGACGTGCGCATCCTGGCCGGCTCGCGGGTGGTCCGCCTGGGCGACCGGGTGGTCGCGCTGACCCGCATCGAGTACGACCTGCTGCTCTTCCTCGCCGAGCGTCCGCGCCGGGTCTTCACCCGCCTCCAGCTGCTGTCGAACGTCTGGGGCTACGAACACGCCGTGGCCCGCACCGTGGACGTGCACGTCCGGCGGCTGCGCGCCAAGCTGGCCGGGGCAGAGGTGGTCACGACCGTCTACGGGGTGGGTTACCGGCTGGGCGACGAGGCGCGGATCAGCGTCGACCACACCCGCTGAGCAGCGCTCGTGCGGCGGTCCGCAGGCGACGGCGGTGGCATGGTGAACAGGACGGGGACCCCCGTATCGGGGCATCCTGGCGGCTCTGCTGTAATCATCAGGCTTCGTACGCAGAGCGAGCATCCGGCTCCGATGTGTTCGTCAATTGTCACATTCATGCAACGCAGCCGCCTCTTGACCCTCGCCCGGGCGCCCGGAAGCATCGATGAAGCGGCGTCCCGGGCCGTGGGGAGATACCCGGACCAGCCCAAGGAGGACCATGTCGGTCAGCCCCGCCTCGTCGCGCGCCGGATGGCATACGTCCCAACCCGCGGTGCCCGGTCGACCTCCCGGCGGTCAACGCCGCCCGGCGAACACCGCCGCGCCCATGCTCACCGTGACGCTGTCCATCCCGCTGGCCTGTGAGGAGTCGCTGACCCCGCCGGCCCGGCGGCTGCTCGAAGCCGCGCGCGAGATGCTGGAGCGGGGCGAGGGCGTGATCACCTCCGTTCCGGCCGAGCGTCGCGCCGACGGGGTGCCGGCGAACCGGGCGCCCGCCCGAGCCCTCACCCCGACGATCCCCGCCCTGCACATCCTCGCGGCGTCCCGGTCGGTGCTGCGCGACGACGAGCCGCTGCCGCTGACCCGGCTGGAGTTCGACCTCCTGCTGCATCTGGTCGCCCACCCCCGCCGGGTGTTCACCCGGCTGCAACTGCTCAACGCCGTCTGGGGCTATGAGCACGCCGGCGTCCGCACCGTTGACGTGCACGTGCGCCGGCTGCGCGGCAAGGTCGGCGTGGACGTTCCCCTGGTCACCACCGTCTACGGCGTCGGCTACCGGCTGGCCGACGACGCCCGCGTCACCGTCGACCGCACCGGCTGACCGTCCGACGACCGCCCGTTCGGCACGCGGGGCAGGATGGTTCGGTGCGCATCCGTCCCATCTCGCCCGACCTGCTCGTCGCCGAACTGACCGGCCGGCTCGACGACGCCTCCCGCACCGTCGAGCCCGCCCGGCTGCGCGTGGCGATCGACGGCGCCCCCGCCGCCGGCCCGGACGAGCTGGCCGCCGCGCTGGTCGACCCGCTGCGCGCCCGGGGCCGCCCGGTCCTGCACGTCCGCGCCGCCGACTTTCTCCGACCCGCCTCGCTGCGCTTCGAACTCGGCCGCACCAACCCGGACGCCTACTACGAGGGCTGGAACGACGAGGCCGGCCTGCGCCGCGAGGTGCTCGACCCGGCCGGCCCCGGCGGCGACGGGCGGGTGCTGCCGTCGCTGTGGGACGCCGTCGCCGACCGGGCCAGCCGCGCCCGGTACGTCGACCTGCCACCCGGCGGCGTGGTCCTGGTCAGCGGCGCGCTCCTGCTCGGTGGGGCGCTGCCCTTCGACGTGACCGTCCACCTTCAGCTGTCCCCGGCGGCGCTGCGCCGCCGCACCGGTCCGGCCGACGAGTGGACCCTGCCGGCCTTCGACCGCTACGCCGAGGAGGTGGTCCCCGCCAGCTTCGCCGACGTGGTGGTACGCGCCGACGACCCCCGTCACCCCGCGCTCGTGCAGGCCGGCGGCAGCTGAGAAATCGTCGGTTTGCGTGTCACGTCCGCCGGGTACTCGCCCGGCTCACAGAGCGTGGGTGACCGCCCGCGTACCGGATGCGACCGTTGACCGGGGCCCACGCCGCCGGCACCCGGTTCACCTTGAGCCACCCGGCCCAGGAAAGGCAGGCAGCGATGCTCGTCCACGACACGGTCGGTACGGGCCGATCCCAGACGGAGATCGACCAGATCCGGCACTCCCTGCAGGCGCGTTACGACGAGCTGACCGCCGAGTACGAGCAGGCCGTGCTGCAGAGTCAGGTGCTGCGTCTGGTGGAGGTCGGTGACACCGCCGGCGACGACCAGGCCGACAGCGGCACCAAGACGGCCGAGCGCGACACCGCGCAGTCCCTGCTGCGGACCATCCTCGACCGGCGCACCCAGTACGAGCACGCCCTGGGCCGCCTCGCCGAGGGCACGTACGGCTGGTGCGAGGGCTGCTCGGCGGCGATCCCGGTGGAGCGCCTGGAGATCTTCCCGGCCGCGACCACCTGCGTGACCTGCAAGCAGACCCGCGAGCGGCGGGCGGCCTGAGCGACGGCAGCGGTTGCCGGTCGGTCCACGACACGATGGACTTCCCCCATGGGTGACATCCTGGTGGGCACCGCGTCCTGGACCGACCGCACACTGCTCGACTCGGGCTGGTATCCCCAGACCGCGGACACGCCGGAGAAGCGCCTGGCGTACTACGCCCGGCAGTTTCCGCTGGTCGAGGTGGACGCGACCTATTACTCACCGCCCGCCGAGGCGACCGCACGGCTGTGGGCCGAGCGCACCCCGGCGGGCTTCACGTTCAACATCAAGGCCTTCAGCCTGCTCACCGGGCATCCCACCCGGGTCGGCGCGCTCTACAAGGACCTGCGGCCGGAGACGGACAAGAAGAACGTCTACCCCGACGACCTGCCCGCGCAGGCGTACGAGGAGGTGTGGACGCGTTTTCTGTCCGCGCTGGACCCGCTGGTCGAGGCGGGCAAGCTCGGGGCGCTGCTGTTCCAGTTCCCGCCCTGGTTCACGATCAAGCGGGCCAACAAGCAGTACCTGCTGGAGGTGGCGAAGCGCTGTGCGCCGCTGCGACCGGCCTACGAGTTCCGCCACGCGTCCTGGTTCGACGGCGACAACGCCGACGAGACCCTCGCCTTCCTCAGCGAGCACCGGCTGCCGTACGTCTGTGTGGACATGCCGCAGGGCCACCGCTCGTCGGTGCCCCCGGTGCTGGCCGCCACCGGCGACCTCGCGGTGATGCGCTTTCACGGCCACAGTGACAAGTGGACCAGCAAGGACATCCACGAGAAGTTCGGCTACCACTACTCCAAGCGGGAGCTGGCCGACTGGGCGCCGAAGCTGCGCGAGCTGGCCGACTCCGCCGGGCAGACCCACGTCCTCATGAACAATTGTTACCGGGACTTCGCCCAGACCAACGCGAAAACCCTCGCGAATCTCCTCGACGTCGGCTGACCTCACCCGATCCGGGTGGGGCCGGCTCACCCGCCCGACCGGCACGGTGGACACGGTGGGTACGGCCGCACGGAGGTGGCCGACGCCGGAGAGGACACGGAGGTGACGGGGGATGACGGTTCGAGTGGTGACGGATCGACGGCGGGGCGCCGTCCTGCACGTGGTCGGCACTGCCGACAACACCCGGCGCGCGCCACAGGGCACCCCGGTACGGGCCCGCCGCGGCCCGGTGGGGCCGCCGCGACGCGCTGACGACCGACGGTGGGACACGACGGAACGGGGGTCGACCGATGGCTGAAGCGATGATCTCCGCTTTCGAGAGTTCGCTGGACAAGACGAACCTGATCCTCAAGGACATCGAGAACGCCTACGGGTGGCCGAAGGAGCAGCGCAACCAGTCGTACGCGGCGCTGCGTACCGTGCTGCACCTGCTGCGCGACCGGTTGCCGGTCAACGAAAGCGTCGAGTTCGCCCAGCAGTTGCCGGTGCTGGTCCGGGGGATCTACTTCGACGGCTGGAACCCGTCGGACGTGCCGATCAAGCTCAACCGCGACGACTTCCTCTACGAGGTCCGGCAGGGCTTCCCGTACGACGTCGAGGGCGGCGCGGAGCGGGTGACGCAGGTGGTGCTGGACACCCTGCGTCGGCACGTCACCCAGGGCGAGTGGCAGGACGTGAAGGACACCATGCCGAAGAATCTCGCCACGTTCATGCCGTGACGCCGTGACGCGTGAGCCCGCCCGACGACGCCGTCGGGCGGGCTCAGCGCTCGGCCGCGTCGGCCTCGGCAGCGGAGGGCACCCGCGACACCGGATGACCGGCCGCGCGGGCCAGCGCCGCGAAGGCGACGGCGTCGGTGACGGCCGCGCCGCCGGGGTCGTTGTTGAAATAGACGTACGCCGGCTCGTCCGCGCCGAACGCGTCGGTGAGCCGGCGAACCCACGAGCCGAGCGCGGTACGACCGTAGTGCGGCCACGGTCGGGCCCGCCCCTCGTGCAGCCGCAGGTAGCCAAAGTCGGTGGTACGCCAGCGGGGCGCCACCGGACGACCGAGGCGATCCGCCCAGACCAGCGCGGCCCGCCGCCGTTCCAGGACGGCACGGGTGGCGTCGGTCCACCATGACGGGTGCCGCGGCTCGACCGCCACCCGCACCTGCGCCGGGAACAGCCGCAGCGTCGCGTCGAGCGCCTCGACGTCCGCCCGCAGGTTCGGTGGCAGTTGCAGCAGCACCGGCCCGAGCCGGTCACCGAGAGCCGTGGCCCGGCCGAGGAACCGGGCCACCGGCTCGGCCGGGTCCCGCAGACGTCTGATGTGGGTGAGGTAGCGGCTCATCTTCACCGCCACGCAGAAGTCCGCCGGTGTCCGCGCCCGCCACGCCGCGAACGTCTCCCGCTCCGGCAGCCGGTAGAAGGCGTTGTTGACCTCGACGGTGGCGAAGCCCGCGGCGAAGTGCTCCAACCAGAGTCGCTGCGGCAGCCGCTGCGGGTAGAAGCGGCCCCGCCAGTCCCGGTACTGCCAACCGGAGGTGCCGACCAGGATCACCTCCCCATCCTGACACCGACCGCCACCGCCCGCGAACCGCCCGTGTCGCCCCGGTTCGGCGTCTACGGTGTGGGTTAGAGAAGATCGCGCGTGGGGTACCACCCGCAGCACGACGGACCCCGGCGTACGGCGGGGCGGCACACCCGAGGGAGTACCGATGGCACTCAACGACGATGACATGCAGACCACGGGCGGCGGAGGCATGGAAGGCCCGGCCGACGGTGGAGCGACCCCGGGTCACCAGGACGGCGGCGCCGATGGTGGCGCGGAGGGTCCGGCCGATGGCGGTGCGACCCCGGGTCACCAGGACGGCGGCGCCGATGGTGGCGCGGAGGGTCCGGCCGATGGCGGTGCGACCCCGGGTCACCAGGACGGCGGCGCTGACGGTGGCGCGGAGGGTCCGGCCGATGGCGGTGCGACCCCGGGTCACCAGGACGGCGGCGCTGACGGCAGCGCCCGGTAACGGACCGTCATGACGCACCTCGACCCGCCGGGCGGCCACGGCCGCCCGGCGGTTCCGTCCTCGGGCGCCGCCGCCGCGCTGGCCCGCTGTGTCTCGGTCGAGCCGGCCAAGTTCGCCGCCGCGCACTGGGGGCACACCCCGCTGCTGTCCCGCGCCGCCGAGCTGCCCGACCCGGCCGGCTTCACCGACCTGTTCAGCCCCGCCGACGCCGACGAGCTGCTCAGCCGGCGCGGTCTGCGTACCCCGTTCCTGCGGGTCGCCAAGGACGGCCAGCTCGTGCCGGCGGCGCGGTGGACCGGCGGCGGCGGCGCCGGCGCGGAGATCGGCGACCAGGTCCTCGACGAGCGGGTCCTGGAGCAGTACGCCGCCGGCGCCACCCTGGTCCTGCAGGGCCTGCACCGGATCTGGCCGCCCCTGGTCGACTTCGCCCGCGACCTGGGCCTCGCGCTGAACCAGCCGCTGCAGATCAACGCCTACCTCACCCCCGCGGGCAGCCAGGGCTTCGCCACCCACTACGACACCCACGACGTCTTCGTGCTCCAGGTCGACGGCCGCAAGCACTGGCGGATCCACCCGCCGGTGCTGCCCGACCCGCTGGAGAAGCAGCCGTGGGGCGGCCGCGCCGACGAGGTTTCCGCCACCGCGCAGGGCCCCGCCGCGCTGGACGTGGTGCTCGCCCCCGGCGACGCCCTCTACCTGCCCCGCGGCTGGCTGCACAGCGCGCAGGCCCAGGACGCCAGCTCCCTGCACCTGACCGTGGGCATCCGCGCGCTGACGCGCTATGCCCTGGTCGAAGAGTTGCTCGCGCTGGCCGCCGAGGACCAGCGGCTGCGTGCCAGCCTGCCGTTCGGCACCGACGTGGCCGACCCCGACGCCATCGAGCCGGAGCTGACCGAGACGGTGGAGGCGCTGCGGGACTGGCTGCTGCGCGCCGACCCGGCCGCCGTCGCGGCGCGACTGCGCCACCGCGCCTGGCCGGCCGCCCGACCGGCGCCGATCCGGCCGCTCGCCCAGGCCGGCGCCGTGGCCACGCTGGATGCCGACTCCCGGCTCACCCTGCGTCCGGGCCTGCGCTGGCAGCTCGTGCCGCACGGGTCGGACCAGGTGGCGCTGCGCCTGTTCGACCGCACCATCACCCTGCCGGCGGACTGCGAGCCGGCGGCCCGCGCCCTGCTGGGCGGGACGGTCACCCGCGTCGGTGACCTGCCCGGTCTGCCCGACGACGCGGACCGGGTCACCCTGGCCCGCCGCCTACTGCGCGAGGCCGTCCTGATCCCGGCCTGACTGAGTCCCACCCCCGGCCTGCCGGGCCGATGTGGCTGACGAGCGGTATACCTCAGAGGCATAAATATGACTCTGAGGTATACCGCTCACCACCGCATTCGCCTCGACGGACGTGACCGACAGTGACCGCCGCCAGCGGGCCCCAGTCGTCGGCTCCGCTCAGCGGCCGAGCACCAGCAGCAGCGCGGTGGCCACCAAGCCGGCGCCGAGCACCACGGTGATCGGGCGCGGGCCGAGCAGCGCGTGCCGGCGGTCGGCCAGCACCCGCGCCGGCACGAGACCGATCAACGGCCCGAGCAGGGTCACCACCAGCGCCAGCACCGGCATCCCGACCGCCAGGTCCCCGCCGTACCCGACGCCGAGGGCCCGCGCGCCGGAGCCCAGCGCGTACGCCACGACCGCGCCGGCCACCCCGCAGAGCGCCAGCAGCGGGTTGACCGAGCTCGGCAGCTCACCGGGCTGCCCGGCCCGGTCGAGCAGGTCCCGGGCCCGGCCGAGCAGCAGCACCGGCTCGCCGGCCGCACTGCCGTTGGTTGGCGCGGGCGGCGCACCGAGACGGCGGGCGCCGAGGCGGGCCCGCACCTGCTGCCACAGGTGCGCCACCTCGGCGTCGACGCGTTCCTGCTCCTCGCGGGCCGCCACCAACTCCTCCTCGGCGCGGCGCACCTGGTCGGCGGCGTCGGCGACGGCCCGCTCGGCCGCCGCGCACTGCCGCTCGTACCACGTGTGCGCCTCGGCGCGCTGCTCGCGTACCCGGGCGCTCAGCTCGGCCAGTCGCCGCAGCTGCGCCGTGTAGGTGTCACTGGTCACCGGTTGGTTCATCGCGACGGTCCATAGGGGATGAGCACCTGGCCGGTGCGGTGCACCGCCCGGTCGAAGAAGAGCCCGCGCCACGGCCGGGGATACCAGTCCGGGCCGCCGGTGCCCGGATAGAGCGAGGCGCCCAACTCGCCGCCGTGCGCGTCAAGCGCCACCCAGGCGCCGATCTGGTCGGTGCGGGCGGCCGGGCCGCCCAGGTCCGCGCGCATCCGCGCCACGCCCCGCCACCAGGCCAGCACGTGGGTGCGCCGCTCCGGTCCGTCGTGCAGGATGCGGCGCAGCTGCTCCAGGCCGGTGCGCCGACCCGTGCGCGCGGCGAGGGCGCCGGCGGCCGCGTCGACCGCGAACAGCAGCAGGTAGTGCGGGCTGCCGGGGCCGGACAGCCCGTCGGCCGTCTCGGTCATCAACTCGCCGACGGTCTCCTCGTCGTACCAGGAGGCGTCGTCGGCGAGGTCGTCGTAGAGCGCGCGGGCGATCGGATCGGCGTCCGGGTCGAGGCAGGCGATGGAGAACCGGGCGGTGCCCGGCGGGTGTTGGCGGGCCAGCGACCGGGCCGCCGAGTCGAGCACCGCGCACGCCTCGTCCACCCGTGTGCCCAGCACCGCCAGGTTGCGCCCGGGTGCGCGCGGCAGCCGTAGCGCCGCCGAGCGGGACTGCACGTCGATGATCTCGCCGAGCAGGGCCACCGGGTTGCGCGGCGCGCGGCCGTCCGGCGGCGCGGCGAGCGCCCGGAAGTCCGGGGCCTCGTCCAGCCGGGGGATCGCGTCACCGTCGAAGAGTCGGGCCGGCGCGGCGTCCGGCGGGCGCATCCGCCACAGCCGGTGTTGCAGGCCGCTCCACGTCTCCCAGTCGCTTGCCGACGGGATCCGCGCGACCTCGTTGCCCTCCACCATGCCGGACTCGGCGTTGACCACCGCGTGCCAGCGGGGCAGCGACTGTGCCGCGTCGTTGCGCTCGGCCAGGATCCGCAACGCCTTCGGCAGCGCGATCCGCAACGTGAACTGGGCGACCAGCGCCGGACGGCCCCACAGCGCCTCGATGCCCCGCACGTCCTGCGAGGCGAGCACCAGGTGGATGCCCTGCGACCGGCCGCGGCGGGCCAGGTCCTCCAGCAGGTCGGCGGCCTCCCGCGCGACCACGTCCCGGCCGGCCAGCAGCATCTGGAACTCGTCGACCACGGCGACGATCCGGGGCCAGTGCCCGGTCGGGTCGACCGCGCGCAGCTCGGCCAGCTTGGTCACCTCGTGCTTCTTGGCGGCGTCGGCGCGGCGACGCAGCTCCTCGGTGAGGAACCGCAGCAGCGCCAACCCGAACTCCCGGTCGGTGTTGACGTTGATGCCGACCAGGCGCATGTGCGGCAGCCAGCTCGGGTCACGCCGGCCCTGCGCGAACCGGGCGAAGGACACCCCCTCCTTGAAGTCCAGCAGATAGAACTCCAGCTCGGCGGGGGAGTAGCGGGCGGCGAGGGCGCCGATCCACGCGAAGATCAGGTTGGTCTTGCCGGTGCCGGACGGTCCGCCGATCAGCGCGTGCGGTGGATAGTCGCCCAGGGTCAGGCGCACCGGTCGGCCCTGCGGCCCCTCACCGATCGGGGCGGTCAGCCCGCTGGCCGAGTCCTCCCGCCACATCTGCTCCGGTGGGGGCAGCAGGTCGGCGAAGGGGGTCGGCGGCGGGCCGGCGTTGACCTGGGCCGCGATCTCCCGGCAGGTCTCGGTGACCAGCGTCGCCGGTGGCGGCGGGTCCAGCCGGACCGACAGGCCGGACGGGCCGCCGATCCGCGCGCCGGACGCCTCGGTCACCACCCGGGTCACCGTCGGGTCGTCCGGCAGGGGGACGCCCCGGACCACCAGGTGCACCCCGCAGGCGGCGCCGGCGCGGACCACTCGTTCGAGCTGGCCGCGTTCGTGCCGGCTCAGCTCGTCGCCGCCGAGCAGCACCGCCACCCGCCAGGGCTCGGGGCGGCGGCCGGTCGCCGCGGCCAGCTCCCGCAGTGAGCCGTGTTCGCCGGCCAGCACCGTCTCGTTGATGCGGCGGATCTGCTCGACCAGGTCGTCCAGCAGCGGGCCCAACCCGCCCGGGCCGACGAAGGTGAGCAGCCCCGCGGTGCCCAGGGGCGCGAACCCGGCCAGGCCGCCGCCGAGGTGCTCCGGGTCGTACCCGACCAGTCGTACCCCGCCCGGGTCGGCGCGGCCGACGGCCCGCAACAGCAGCGCGGACACGACCGCGTCGCAGCCGGCGCGGTCGTCCCCGGACAGGTGCACGTGCCCGGCGTCGAGGAGCGGCACCAGCGCGGGCACCGGGTCGACGTCGTCGATCCGGACCGTGCCGACCCGCACCGCACCGGGCGGCTCGGCCCGGCGGGTGGGCGTGGGCGTCCAGCCCGGCCAGTCGGCGCCGGCGCAGCCGGGCGCCTCCCGGCGGGCGGCATCGGCGGCGTGGCGGGCCAGCTCGGCGATCCCGGTGGCGTGCCGGGCGTCGATCTCGGCGAGGCGACGGTCCCGTTGGGCGCCCACCCGCTGCGGTACGGCGGCGGCCGCCCGCCGGACCCGGGTCAGCCGTTCGCGGCCCGCCGTCAGCTCGGCCTGGGCGGCCGACAACCGGGTACGCGTGGCACCCAGCGCCTCGGAGAGGGTGTCCCGGATGCGGGTGGCGAGCTGGCCACGCCGGTCAGCCATCGGAACCCCGGCGGGCCGGCGCGTCCCGCCACGGACTGCCGGTCCGCGGCGGCAGCCCGGCGCCCCGCTGCGGCACGACGCCGCCGGACGCCTGCCTACCGCTAACCGCGCCAGGACGTGGAACGACGCCGCCGGAGGGTGGCTCGGGGGACCGTGGATTCGCCTTCGCGGAGCGTTGCTCAGCGGGGCGCGGACCCGCGTCGCCGGGGCGCTGGTCACCGGTGGCCTGCGGCGTGCCGGTGCCGACGGGCAGGTCCCGGCCGAGGCGAGCGAGCAGCAGCGCGGTTGCCACGCCGGCGGTGACCGCGGAGTCGGCGGCGTGGGGCGGCTCTCCCGACGCGCGGGGTGGCGGCATCCGGCACACCCGGGTCAGCAGCGTCTCCAGCACCGGCGGCGGCAACCCGGGCAGCAGGTCCCGGACCCGCCCGTCCAGCTCGCCGCGCAGCCGGCCGAGGTCGGCGGCGCGGGGCGGATGCCCCAGCAGCTCACCGGCCAGCTCCCGCAGCAGCGGTGGCGCGAGCGCGGCCATGCCGAGCCCCACGTCGGCGGGCGCCCGCCGCAGCTCGGTGCGCAGCCGGTCCCGGTCACCGGCGCGCACCCCGCCGACGACCCGGCGCAGCAGCTCCTGCGAGTCGCGCAGCCGCTCGTCGGGCTCGTCCGCGCCGCCGTCGCGCCCGCCGGTCAACTCGGCCACCCGCACCGACCACCAGCGACGCATCCGAACCTGCTCGGCCTGCTCGGGCACCACGGTGGTCGGCCCGTGCGGCGGGGCCGCGTCGTGGCGCGGGTCGCGCTGCTGCGGGCGGGGCGGCGGGGCGCCGTCGGCGGCCAGCCCGATCGCGGCCAGATACGCCGACAGCTGCTCCTGCGCCACCCGCAGCGCGTAGTTGGCGCTCTCGGCGTGCTCGGTCGCGGCGGACAGCTCGGGCACCCCCATCGGGTTGGCCGACTCCTGTCGTACCCAGCGCAGCCGTTCCGCGGCCAGGCCGAACTTCTCCAGGGCCTGCCCGAGCAGGCCGACCGGGAACTCCTCGCTGGCCGCGCGGACCTGGCCGCCGATGTCCTCGATGATGGACACGGTGGCCTACAGGGTGGAGACGTAGAGCTGCGCCTGCTCGACCGCGACCAGTGTCGCGGCGAGACACTCCTCCAGCTCCTGGCTGGCCTGGGTCAGCGACGCCTGGGCCGCCTCGACCGTCTCGTGCCCGCTGCCCTCCAGCGCGCCGGCCAGGGTCTGCTGCGCCTCGGCGAGCTTCTCACCGGCCGCCTGGACGGCTGTCTGCCCGTCGCCGATCTGTTGGAGAGCGACATCGATGGCAGCCTTCAGCTCGGCGACGCTCGCCACGGCGGAACCTCCTGGGGGCGGGGAGATCTCCATTAGAGCTTACTGGCGTCCATGGGAGAACATCCGCCCTGGCGGTGTTCCTGCCCGACTGACCGTTAACCCACCTGAAGTGCCGGGAGTCCGTTCTGTGGGAGTCCCAGTATGAGAACTTCTCAATTATCGCGGAGCCAGCGCGGGCCGTACACCTCGGCGCCGAGGGCGGTGACCCGCTCGCGCAACTCCCGGTCGGCGGTGACGACCAGCCGACGGCGCTGCGGCGCCGCCTGCACCAGCTCGACCACCGTGTCGTCGCCGGAGCCGGGGGCGGAGACCACGCGGACGTCGTCGGTGCCGGGCACGTCCCGGGCAGCGCCCTCGACCACGAGGACCACCTCGACCGGGGCGGTCAGACGGGCGGGCAGGCCCGTGGCGGCCACCGGGGCCAGGGAGTCCCGCAGCCGGGCGGCGGCCCCGGCCCGGTCCCGCCACCATCCGTTCGGGCGCGAGCCCACCACGTTGGCGCCGTCCACTATCAGCAGCGGGTTCTCAGTCATGGCGTCAGCCTGCCACCTGCGGCCGGCGCCGGCCCGGTGCCACTCCACATCGCGGTGGGCGCCGCCGCCTGCGGCGTTTGTCGGGCCGAGCGCCGGGTAGCCCCTGGCGACCGTGCCGCGCCCGACTGCGGAGGACAGACATGATGGGACCCGGTGACCCTGGCTCCGACCCGTGGGACGAATTCCTGGCCCGGTACTTCGGCCGGGGTGAGGGAGGACGCCGACCGCCGCACCGGGTCGACATCACCCGACTGATGACGGCCGACGCCCGGGAGATGCTGGCCGACGCGGCCCGCCGCGCCGCGCAGCGGCAGAGCAACGACCTGGACACCGACCACCTGCTCTGGGCTGCGCTGCAACGCGAACCCCTGCGCGACCTGGTACGCCGGGCCGGCGCCGACCCGGACACCCTGCTCAACGCGCTGGGCGGCAAGGGCGACGGCGCGCCGCGCGGGGAGGTGCCGCCCAACCTGTCGCTGACCCCGGCGGCCAAGCGGGCGCTGCTCGACGCCCACCAACTGTCCCGGGCGATGGGGGCCAACTACATCGGCCCCGAGCACATCCTGATGGCCCTGCCGCTCAACCCCGAGTCGCCGGCCGGGCGGATGCTGGCCGCCGGTCGGATCCAGCCCGAGTCGTTGCAGGCCGCCAACGCCGAACGCGGCCCGATGACCGGGCCGAAGCCGGACCGCGGCACACCCACCCTGGACCAGTACGGGCAGGACCTCACCGACCTGGCCCGCGCCGACCAGATCGACCCGGTGATCGGGCGGGCGGACGAGATCGAGCAGGCGGTGGAGATCCTGTCCCGGCGGACCAAGAACAACCCGGTGCTGATCGGCGAGGCCGGTGTCGGCAAGACCGCGATCGTCGAGGGTCTGGCCGAGCGGATCTGCGACGGCGACGTGCCGCAGACCCTGCTCGGCAAGCGGGTGGTGCAGCTCGACCTCGCCGGCCTGGTCGCCGGCACCCGCTACCGGGGTGACTTCGAGGAGCGCCTCAAGAAGGTGATCGACGAGATCCGGGCGCACCGGGACGAGCTGATCATTTTCCTCGACGAGATCCACACCCTGGTCGGCGCCGGTGGGGCCGGCAGCGAGGGCGGAATGGACGCGTCCAACATGCTCAAGCCCGCCCTCGCGCGGGGCGAACTGCGGGTGATCGGCGCGACCACGCTCGACGAGTACCGCAAGAGCATCGAGAAGGACGCCGCGCTGGCCCGGCGGTTCCAGCCGGTGCTGGTGCCCGAGCCCAGCGTCGACGACACCATCGCCATCCTGCGTGGCCTGCGCGACCGGTACGAGGCCCACCACCAGGTGCGCTTCACCGACGAGGCGCTGGTCGCCGCCGCCGAGCTGTCCGACCGGTACGTCACCGACCGGTTCCTGCCGGACAAGGCCATCGACCTGATCGACCAGGCCGGCGCCCGGGTCCGGCTGCGCACCCGCACCCCGGCGTCCGACGTGCGGGAGCTGGAACAGCAGCTCGACGACGTACGCCGGGACAAGGAGCAGGCCGTCACCGACGAGCAGTACGAACGGGCCTCGGCGCTGCGGGACCGGATCTCCGAGCTGGAGGAGGAGATGCGCCGCGCGAGGGGCGCTGACGGCTCGACCTCGCAGGTGCCCGAGGTGGGCCCGCAGGAGATCGCCGAGGTGGTCTCCCGGGCCACCGGCATCCCGGTCAGCCAGCTCACCGAGGAGGAACGCGACCGGCTGCTGCGCCTGGAGGGCCACCTGCACGAGAGGGTGGTCGGCCAGGACGCCGCGGTCACCGCTGTGGCCGAGGCGGTGCGTCGCTCCCGGGCCGGGCTGGCCGACCCGGAACGCCCGATGGGCAGCTTCCTGTTCCTGGGCCCCACCGGCGTCGGCAAGACCGAGCTGGCCCGCGCCCTGGCCGAGGCGTTGTTCGGCGAGGCGGACCGGATGGTCCGGGTGGACATGAGCGAGTTCCAGGAGCGGCACACGGTCAGCCGGCTGGTCGGCGCCCCACCCGGGTACGTCGGCTACGAGGAGGCCGGTCAGCTCACCGAGGCGGTGCGCCGCCGCCCGTACGCGGTGGTGCTGCTCGACGAGATCGAGAAGGCCCACCCCGACGTGTTCAACATCCTGCTCCAGGTGCTCGACGACGGGCGGCTCACCGACAGCCAGGGCCGCACGGTGAACTTCAAGAACACCGTCCTGATCATGACGAGCAACCTCGGCTCCGAGTTGATCACCGGAACCCAGCGGGCCGTCGGGTTCGGCACCGGCGCGCCCGGCAGCGAGCAGGAGAACGACGAGCTGCGCGAACGGCTGATGCGCCGCCTGCAGGAGAACTTCCGGCCGGAGTTCCTCAACCGCATCGACGAGGTCATCATCTTCCGCCGGCTGGAGGCCGAGCAGTTGCGCGACATCACCGCGCTGCTGCTGGAGGAGACCCGCCGCCGGTTGCACGCCCAGGACATCCAGGTGGAGTTCACCACCGCCGGCATCGACTGGCTGGCCGAGCACGGCTACCAGCCGGAGTTCGGGGCCCGTCCGCTGCGCCGGGTCATCCAGCGGGAGGTGGACAACCACCTGTCGCGGATGCTGCTGGAGTCGGCGATCTCGCCCGGGCAGAAGGTCATCGTGGACGCCCGCGACGGGCAGCTCACCTTCGACGTGACCGCAGGTGAGCGGGGGTACACCGCCGCCACGACAACACACCCGCGATGACCGGGCCGGCGCGACGAGACGACCACGAGGACCCGCGTGAGCACGCGGAGTCCGCCAAGCCCCGGGACGAGGACGACGACGAGGACCATCCCGACCCGATCCTGGCGCCCCCGACCGCGAACCCGCGCCGCACGCGGGTGCCCGCCGAGGGCCTGCATCCGAAGACCGACCAGGACGACCCGGAGACGTCGGGTCACCATCGTCGAGAGGAGACCTGATGGTACGCGACACGCGGATCGACCCCGAGGTGGAAGTGCTCTGGGAGGACTTCCACGCCGAGGTCAACGTCCCGTCGGAGCAGCTGCGCACCTGGCTGCTGACCCGGGGCTCCGGCGAGGAGTCGTTCAGCCCGAACCCGGACCTCGACCTGCCCCAGCCGGGACGGGAGATCCTCAAGGTGCTCAACAAGCGCAAGGTCGACCTGACCCCGGAGGACATCGAGGTGATGCGGGAGGCGGTCGAGCGGATCCGCGAGCTGATGGACGCCAAGCCCCAGCGCGGCAACGCCGACGACAAGTGGCGGCACTCGCTGCTCGACCTCGGCCACGACCCTCTCGTCGAACGCTGAGCGATGCCGTACGCGACGGTGCCGTCCCGGGTGCGGGGCGGCACCGTCGCATGCCGCTACTGGCCCTGGTCAGACTCCAGGCTGCCGATGGTCAGCCCCGCCGCGTCGGCGGCGGCGTCGCGCTCGCCCCGGGTCTGGTCCTCCCGGGTGAGCAGGTTGGCGTACTCGGTGACGTCGGCCGGGTCGGGCACCTCCGGCAGCCGGCGCAGGAACGCCTCCACCTGGCGGGTGGCGGCGGTGTGCGCGGCGGCGGCCTGGCGGAGCAGTTCCCGGTCGTCGGCGGGCGGGTAGAGATCGGTCATGTCCGCCAGATACCCCGACAGCGGCCGTTCGCACCGCCACCGACCAGGCAGTAGCCGACGTCCCGGTCGCGTGGCCGGGACTACTGGCCCGGGTGGGGGTGGCCGGTGATGCCGTCCAGGATGGTGGTCAGGTTGTGGTCGAAGGTCTCCTCGGCGCTGAGGTGGGCGCCCTCGATGACGAGCCGGGCGACGGTGGGGTAGCGACCGGTGTCGAGCATGCGGGTCAGGTACGGGCCGAGGCTGGCCTGCCAGGCGCCGACATCGGTGCCGGTGAAGCGGGCGGTGCGCCGCTCGGTGACCTCTCGGCGCAGGGCGCCGACGACGAAGGCGTTGAGGGCGCCCAGGGCCCGCTGGAGGTCGTCGATGTCGCGTATGCCGGGGGCCTGGCTGAGGGCCGCCGCGCTCATCTCGCCCACGGCAAGCGCGTGCGGGCCCAGGTGTGGCCGCCCGCCGAGCAGGTCGGAGAACCACTCGTGGTCGAGGGCGGCGGCGCGGGTCCGCCGAAAGACGGCCAGCACCGTGGCCCGCCACCCGGAGTGCTGGCCGGTCTCGGCGATCTGGGCATAGACGGCGTCGACCATCAGGTCGAGCAGTTCCGATTTGTTGGCCACGTAGTCGTAGAGCCGCATCGGACCGACGCCGAGCTCTTTGGCGATCTTGCGAACCGACAGTCCGTCGAGGCCGTGCGCGTCGGCGAGCCGGATCGCCGTGGCGGCGATCTTCGCGCGGCTCAACGGCACCGGCGTCGCCCGGGGCTGGGGCTCGGGGCGTTCCCAGATGGGCACGACCTCGCTACCGTACGATGTATCCACGCGATACAGTGTACGGTAAGGGCATGAGGATGCGACTGGCGATCGCCGGTGGTGGCCTGGGCGGCCTGACGCTGGCACGGATCCTGCACCGGCACGGCATCGACGCGGTGGTCTACGAACGCGAGGCGAGTCGATCCGCACGCTCCCAGGGCGGAATGCTCGACCTGCACCCGGAGTCCGGGCAACTGGCCCTCGCCGAGGCGGGTCTCGACGACCGGTTCCGCTCCGAGGCGCGGCCCGAGGGCGAGGAACATCGCATCCTCGACCCGGCCGGGCGCACCCTCGTGCACCACACGCCCCGCCCCGGCTCGTTCGCCGGCCGCCCCGAGATCGACCGCACCGTCCTGCGTGATCTCCTGCTCGACTCGCTGCCGCCCGACGCGGTGGCGTGGCGGCACCGCCTCGTCGCGGCGACGCCACGACCGGGCGGGGGCTTCGGGTTGACCTTCGACGGCGGCCACCGCGCCGACTGCGACATCCTGGTCGGCGCGGACGGCGCGCGCTCGGTCGTCCGAGCGCTGCTGACCGACGCGGGACTGTCCCACGTGTCCAGCCACGTGGAGCTGACCATCGACGACGCCGACCGACGCCACCCGGATCTCGCCGAGCTGGTCGGCCCGGGAAACCTGTGGTGCGTCGGCGTGAACCAGATCCTCGCGGCGCAACGCCTCGGCGACGGCAGCATCCGGGTCGGGATCTCCCTGCCCGCCGACGACCGCGACCTCGACGCCTACCGTGACACGCGTGCCCTGCTGGACCTGTTCGACGGCTGGGACGCCCGTCTCACCGCCCTCATCGACGCGGCCGACAGCCCGCCGACGCCGCGCCGGGTCGAGGCGATGCCGGTCGGCGCGCGCTGGGCCCACCGGCCGGGAACCACGCTTCTCGGCGACGCCGCGCACCTCATGCCGCCGGTCGGCGAGGGCGCCAACCAGGCCATGCTGGACGCCGCCGAACTCGCACGCGAACTCGCCGCCAACCCCGCCGACCCGGACGCGGCGATCCGGGCGTACGAGGAGGCGATGTTCGCGAGGATCGAGCCGATCGCCGAGATGTGCGCACGAGTTCAGGCGATGATGCTGTCCCCGACGGCGGCCGACGACCTCGTCCGCTTCTTCACGCCACGGTCCGCCACGCCCTCTTCCGGCGACGAGGAACCCGTCGCCGCGCCCCGCTAGACCTCCCGTGGGCCCTCACACCCCGCTGGGCTGCCGGACGCCGAAACCCGGATTGCGCACCAGCCAGTCCAGGTAGGTGGGGTGCGGGGCCAGCGAGTCGGTGTACGCCGCCTTCGCCGTCGCCAGCACCAGCTCCGCGTCCCCGGCGGCGGGCGAGTCCGGATGCCACCCCAGCAGCAGCCGCCAGCGCAGCGGGACACCGGCCAGCCGCCGGGTGACCAGGCCGGCGACCGGGCGGAACGTCGCCTGGCAAAGGGCCACCGCCACGCCCGCCTCCACCAGGTCGACACAGCCGCGGATGTCGGTCTCGTACACCTTGCGGGGGGTGAAGCCGGCGCGGGCGCACGCGGCGGCGAAACAGTCGCCGAAGCAGCCGTCGCCCGGCGCGGCCACCCACTGCTCGTGACCCAGGTCCGCCAGGCGCACCTCGGCCCGCTCCGCGAGCGGGTGGGTCTCCGGCAGCAGCACCAGCACCGGGTCGATGGCCACCTCCCGCCAGCGCAACCCGAACGCGGCCGACGGGGTGGCGTCGCCGCACACGCCGGTGAGGGCGAAGTCCAACCGCCCGCCGGCCACCAACTGCGCCAGCTCGTCGACCGACCACGAGGCGTACGTGGTGATCTGGGCCGGTGGCTGCTCGGCGGCCAGCCGGTGCACCAACCGGCCCAGGATCGGGCTGTTCACCCCGCCGAGGCGGTAGCAGCGAGGCGCCGCGCCCGCCCCGGCGAGCCGTGCCGCCTCGTCCTGCAGGCCCTTCATCGCCGGCAGCAGCACCCGGGCCCGGGCGAGCACCAGCTCACCGAGCGCGGTGGGCCGGGCGCCGCGCCGATCCCGGTCGAACAGCGGCCCGCCCAGCGTCCGCTCGATCCGCTGGAGCTGAGCGGTGAGCGCCGGCTGGGCGAGCCCGAGCGCCGACGCCGCCTTGGTCACACTCCCTGTCTCCGCGATCGCGCAGACCACCCGCAGGTGTCGCAGCTCCAGGTTCATACGGTGACGGTAGGACCACGTCGCAGCCTGCGGAAGAGGCCAAGCGAATCGGTGACGTTGAATGCATTTCGTGGCGCGGCCCGCGCTTCAGTCGCGCGGCGGCTCCGGCAGGTCGGCCAGGTACGTCGGCCGCCGCGTCACCGCGTCGCGGACCTTGTCCACCACACCCACCGCCGGCTCGACGATCCGGTTCCACGGCGGGGTGGCCGGGGTGCCCGGGTGCGGCCGGGTCGGCGCGGCCTCCTCGGCGATCTCCAACCGGTTGCCCAGCCGGATCAGCTCCTCCCCGGTGGCCACCGCGCGCAACTCGGCCACCAGCGCGCCCACCCCGTCGACGTGGCGGCGGACCCGCTCGGCGACCTCGGTCAGGGTCTCGTCGGACAGCCCCTTCAGGGCCGCCAGCAGCGCGGCGTCAGCGTCGATCTCCGCGTCCACCCGGTCGGCCTGGGCCGGCAGCGCCGCCCGCACCGCCGGCAGCAGGTACTGCTCCTCGGCGGAGACGTGCCGCGACAGCGCGGCGGTGAGCACCGCCAGCCCCTCCTGCGGGGTGGCGTCCGGGCCGGTCAGCTGGTCCACGAGAGCCAGCAGTTGCCGGTGTTTGCGGTCCACGATGTCGGCGATGCTGCGGCCACCGGGCCGGTAACCCTCCTCGGATGCGGGCGCGGGCGGCAACGGGGGCAGGGGGACGGCGGACATGGTGCCCTCCTCGACTGGCGGGCGGAAGCTCCGGCAGGGGATGTGCGGTCGTGGGCGGCGGTACCCGAACGCGGACGCCGCGAAACCGGCACGCGGATCCGCCGAGGTGAATGCCCGGCCCCGGCACGCCGGTGCGCCGGCCCGCCGGTCACCCCGGGCTGGTATGAAGGGGCGATGACGAGCGACGCCGCCTCCGCCCGACCGGACCCCAGCGCGGAGGTCGTGGACCTCTGCCGCGACCTGCTGCGCATCGACACCACCAACACGGGGGACAACGACACCAGCGTCGGCGAGCGCCGCGCCGCCGAGTACGTGGCGGAGAAACTCGCCGAGGTGGGCGTCGAATCGGTCCTGCACGAGTCCGCCCCCGGCCGGGCCAACGTGGTGGCCCGCATCCCCGGCGCCGAATCGAGCCGGGGCGCGCTGCTGGTGCACGGCCACCTGGACGTGGTGCCCGCCGACGCCGACGAGTGGTCCGTGCACCCGTTCTCCGGCGAAGAGCGCGACGGCTACCTGTGGGGCCGTGGCGCCATCGACATGAAGGACTTCGACGCGATGGTGCTCGCCGTGGTGCGGCACTGGCAGCGCACCGGCGTACGGCCCCCGCGCGACATCGTGCTCGCGTACACCGCCGACGAGGAGGCGGGCAGCGACTACGGCGCGCGCTTCCTGGTGGAGAACCACCGCGGCCTGTTCGACGGCTGCACCGAGGCCATCGGCGAGGTCGGCGGCTTCTCCTACTCGGTCAACGACAGCCAGCGGCTCTACCTCATTGAGACCGCCGAGAAGGGCATCGACTGGCTGCGGCTGCACGCCAAGGGCCGCCCCGGGCACGGATCGATGGTGCACGACGACAACGCGGTGACTGCCCTCGCCGAGGCCGTGGCCCGCATCGGCCGGCACCGCTTCCCGGTGGTGGTCACCGACACCGTGCGGGCGTTCCTGACCGAGGTCTCCGACCTGCTCGGCATCGAGCTGGACCCGAACGACCCGGAGACGGCCATCGCCAAGCTCGGCCCGATCGCCAACATCATCGGGGCGACCATCCGCAACACGGCCAACCCCACCCGGCTCAGCGCCGGCTACAAGGACAACGTCATCCCCGGCCGCGCCACCGCCACCATCGACTGCCGCAGCCTGCCCGGCCAGTCCGAGCTGCTGGAGCGGCAGCTGCGCGAGCTGGTCGGCCCGGACATCGCCATCGAGTACGTCCAGCGACAGCCGGCGCTGGAGACCACCTTCGACGGCGACCTGGTCGAGGCCATGTCGGCGGCGCTGCGCGCCGAGGACCCGGGTGCCCGGCCGGTGCCGTACATGCTCTCCGGCGGCACCGACGCGAAGGCGTTCTCGCAGCTCGGCATCCGCTGCTTCGGGTTCGCGCCGCTGCGGCTGCCCGCCGACCTGAACTTCTCGGCGTTGTTCCACGGCATCGACGAGCGCGTTCCGGTCGACGGACTACAGTTCGGCGTGCGGGTTCTCGACCGGTTCCTCCGCACCTGCTAACCGTGTCCGGTAGCTGCACCCGGCGCGTTACCTCCCCATCGTGAAGGGACTGCCCCACATGACCGACCAGCACGGTGAGCTGGACGCCGCTCTCGAGCGGGTGATCGAAGCGGCCCGCCACCACCTGGCCGCCGTACGCGCCGCGCAGGGCCGCGTCGACGACGACGACGTCTGGCAGGCGTACGTGGCGTTGAACAACGCGTCCTTCGCCTACGACGAGCAACTGCTCGACGCCTTCGGCGAGGTGACCCCGTGGGACGTCGACTCGATCGACCCGGACGAGGCCGACGAGCGCTTCGGCGGCGAGGGCGCCGAGGCCAGCGACCCCCACCCGCGGGTGATCTCGGTACGTCAACGCCGCGACTACCGGGTGCCGAGCATCTCCGCGCTGCTGCGGGCGGCCGAGGCGGCCCGGCGCGAGGGCACCCCGGAGGACGACGAGCCGGCGCCGGTGGAGGGCGTCGGCGAGGCGGTGCTGGAGCTGCTGCAGAGCGGCGACGGCTCGCTCGGCGCGCTGGACGTCCCCGAGCTGGAGCCCCTCGACGGGGTGGTCATGGTCAGCGAGGTGGGCACACCCGTGGACCTGGAGTCGTTCGACGATGACGACGCCGCCGGCCCGTTCCAGCCGGCGAGCGACGACCGGCTCGTCGGTCGACTCGACGAGCACCCGTTCCTGGAGCTCGACGACGACCACGACCACGCCGGGCACCAGCACTAGGGCCGGCGTCGGCCGGGGCTCCTCCGCCGCGGACCGACCGAGGGCCAGGCACGAGGCCAGGTGACGCCCGGGGTCCGAACCGTTCGCGGTTCGGGCCCCGGGCGTGTCACCGCCCGTCCCGGCCCGGTGTCAGTACGACAGGCCCGGCTGCGGCTGGTTGACCCGCCGACGGCGCAGCATGACCTGCCGCGTGCCGTCACGGAACAGCCGCACCCGGGCCAACTCCCATCCGGAGAACTCCGCCTGGATCGCCAACTGCGCCGCGGCGGTCAACCGGTCGACGTTCGGCGGCAGCCGCAGCGGCGCGTACTCGTAGTCCATGCCGTCCATGCTGCCCAGCCCAGCGGCCGTCCGCCACCCCCTGCGGGGTGACCAACGCCGCTGCCCTGCGTGGTTCGTGCCGCCCCGGGCGCCCGCGCGTGGCCTTCGCCGCGCGGGAGCCGCCCGCGGTCCGCAGGCGCCCCGGTCAGCGCCGGTTCGGTGAGCGCCCGCGTCTCACCCGTCGCGCTCGGGGTAGCCGATGGGCACCGACGAGACGTCGTCCAGCGCGGTGGTGATCTCCTCGGGCAGCGTGATCCGCTCGACCTGCAACGCGCCGAGCAGCTGCCCGACCGTCCGGGCGCCGAGGATCGGCGCGGTCACCCCCGGTCGGTCCCGGATCCACGCCAGCGCCACCTCCAGCGGCGACACCCCCAGGCCGCCGGCCGCGGTCGCCACCGCCTCCACGATGCTCGAGCAGCGCGGCTCCAGGTACGTGGAGACGAACCGCTCGAAGTGCGGCGAGGCGGCCCGCGAGTCCGCCGGCCGGCCGTGCCGGTACTTGCCGGTGAGCACACCCCGACCCAGCGGCGACCAGGGCAGCACGCCGAGGCCCAACGCGTCGCACGCCGGCAGCACCTCCCGCTCCACGCCCCGCTCCAGCAGCGAGTACTCCACCTGGGCGGCGACCACCGGCGCCCGGCCCGGCCAGGCCGTCTGCCAGGCGGCGGCCCGCGCGGTCTGCCAGCCGGAGAAGTTCGACACACCCACGTAGCGGACCTTTCCGCTGGCCACCGAGTGGTCCAGCGCCGCGAGGGTCTCTTCGAGGGGGGTGTCCGGGTCGTACCCGTGCACCTGGAACAGGTCGACGTGGTCCGTGCCGAGCCGGCGCAGCGACGCCTCGATGGTGCGCAGCAGGTGGCCTCGGGAGCCGTCGCGACGCCGACCGCTGCCCGGCCGCAACCCCGCCTTGGTGGCGATCAACAGCTCGTCGCGCGGTACGAGGCTGCCCAGCAGCGACCCGATCACCGACTCGGCGTCGCCGTCGCCGTACACGTCGGCGGTGTCGATCAGGTTGCCGCCCGCGTCCAGGTAACTCTTCAGCTGGGCGGCCGCATCGTCGGCGTCGGTGTCCCGGCCCCAGGTCATGGTGCCGAGCGCGAGCCGCGAAACCGCCAGCCCGCTTCGGCCGAGCGGTCGCTGTTGCATGGGTGAACCTTATTTCGAACCCGCCGCCACGGATATCCTCGCTCCCGTCATCTCTGCCGGTTCTGCCGGTTCCGCCTCCGGCGGGCACCGCGACGGACGGGGAATCATTGGCGGTGAGCCGGTGATCGGGTCCGTTTTCGGCATTGCGTAACCTGGTGCGACCTGTGCCACGGATGGGGGAGGACCAGTGCGACTCGGGCTCAGCCTTGGATACCAGACGGCGTGGAGCACGCCGGCCGACCACCTGGCGTTGGCCCAGGAGGCGGATCGCCTCGGCTACTCGGTGGTGTGGGCGGCGGAAGCCTACGGCTCCGACTCGCCCAGCATGCTCGCCTGGATGGCCGGCCAGACGCAACGGATCGACGTGGGCTCGGCGGTGATGCAGATTCCCGCCCGTACGCCGGCCGCCACCGCGATGACCGCCGCCACCATCGACGCGCTCTCCGGCGGCCGGTTCCGGCTGGGCCTCGGCGTCTCCGGCCCGCAGGTCTCCGAGGGCTGGCACGGTGTGCGGTTCGCCAAGCCGCTGGGCCGGACCCGCGAGTTCGTCGACATCGTCAAGCTGGCCGTCGCCCGCAAGGAGGTGGCGTACGACGGCGAGCACTACACGCTGCCGCTGCCCGACGGCCCCGGCAAGGCGCTGCGGCTGAGCTTCCACCCACCCCGCGAACACATCCCGATCTACCTGGCCGCGGTCGGGCCGAAGAACCTGGAGTTGGCCGGCGAGATCGCCGATGGCTGGCTCGCCGTGTTCTACGCCCCGGAGTTCGCCGACGAGCACCTCGCCGCCGTGGCCGCCGGGCGGGCCAAGGCCGGCAAGGAACTGGCCGGCTTCGACGTGGTGCCCTCCGTGCCGGTCGTCATCGGCGACGACGTGGCCTCCTGTGCCGAGCTGGTGCGCTGGTACGCCGCGCTCTACGTCGGCGGGATGGGCAGCCGAAAGCAGAACTTCTACAACCAGCTCGCCACCCGGATGGGTTACGGCGACGCCGCCCGCGAGGTGCAGGACCTGTACCTGGCCAAGCGGCAGCGCGACGCGGCCGCCGCGGTGCCGATGGAGTTCATCGACCGCACCTCGCTGCTCGGCCCGAAGGAGCGCATCGCCGAACGGTTGCGGGAGTACGCCGCCTCCGGCGTCACCACGCTGTCGGTGACCCTGTTCGTGGCCGACCGGGACAGCGGCGTGCAGACCCTGCGTACCGTCGCCGAGGCGCTCGACCTCTCCGGAGTCGGCGAGTGACCTGGATCGAGGCCATCGTCCTGGGCGTCGTCCAGGGGCTGACCGAGTTCCTGCCGGTCAGCTCGTCGGGGCATCTGCGGATCACCTCGGCGATCTTCTTCGACCGCGACGCCGGCGCGTCGTTCACCGCCGTCACCCAGCTCGGCACCGAGGCAGCCGTGCTGATCTACTTCGCGAAGGACATCTGGCGGATCACCCGTACCTGGCTGGTGGGGCTGCGCGACACGTCGGTGCGCTCCAGCCTCGACTACCGGATGGGCTGGTACGTGATCGTCGGCTCGATCCCGATCGGGCTGTTCGGGTTCCTCTTCAAGGACCAGATCAAGACCGCCGGGCGCAACCTGTGGGTGGTGGCGACCACCCTGATCGTGTTCGCGTTCGTGCTGGCGTTCGCCGAGTACTGGGGCCGGCAGACGCGCACGCTGGAGAACTTCCGGATGAAAGACGGCGTGGTCATGGGCTTCGCCCAGGCCATGGCCCTGGTCCCCGGGGTGTCCCGCTCCGGCGGCACGCTCACCGCCGGCCTGCTGCTCAACCTGACCCGGGAGGCGGCGGCGCGCTACTCGTTCCTGCTGGCCATCCCGGCGGTGGTGATGTCCGGGGTGTTCAGCCTCGGCGACGTCTTCGAACCGTCCGCCCCGGGCACGTCCGTGCCCACCGTGGCCCAGACGATCGTGGCCACCGCCATCGCCTTCGGCATCGGCTACGCGGCCATCGCCTGGCTGCTGCGCTACGTCGCCCACCACACCCTGTACGTCTTCGTGCTGTACCGGGTCGCGCTGGGCACCCTGGTCCTGGCTCTCCTGCTGACCGGCACGATCAGCGCCACCTGATCAGCGGCGTCGTTCCGTTGAGATCTTGGACAGTTTCCGTCAGCTGCTGACGGAAACTGTCCAAGATCTCGCGGGCATGACAATGGCCGGCACCCGTTCTCGGGTGCCGGCCATCGGTTGGGTCGTGCGGTGGGTCAGCTGTTCCAGTGCTGGGCGACCAGGTCGGTGGCCTGCTGCTCCCACTGGGCGTAGGCGTCCGGGTAGGCGGAGACCTGTACGGTCTGCGCGGCCTGGGTCAGGGGCATGTCCT
>NZ_JBEXIA010000029.1:0-89274 GCF_040608335.1 Micromonospora sp. NPDC005194
GCCAGCACACGGCCGTTGGGGCGGTGCTCCAGCAGGTCCCGCTTCCAGTGCGAGACCGGGAACCGGTCCGACGAGTCGGTGAAGTAGACGGCGCAGGGATCAAGCCTGACCGCCCGGAGCCGGGCACGGTCGCCCCCAGCCCCAACCGCAACCACCACCAAGCCCGCCGAACCAGGCAAGCCAGCAAGCCCGCCAACCCGCCAGCCGAACCCCCGACACGCCCGTCGGTCGCAGCCGGTTCAACCGTCCTCCCCCGGGTAGCTGTCAGGCAGGACCGAGGGAGGGCAGCCGGACATGAAGGCGTTGACCTGGCACGGCAAGCGGGACGTACGGGTCGAGGAGGTGCCGGATCCCCGGATCGAGGAGCCGACCGATGCCATCGTCAAGATCACGTCTACGGCGATCTGCGGCTCCGACCTGCACCTGTACGAGGTGCTGGGGCCGTACCTGAAGCCCGGCGACGTCCTGGGTCACGAGCCGATGGGCATCGTCGAGGAGGTCGGGTCGGAGGTGACCGGGCTCAAGCCCGGCGACCGGGTGGTGGTGCCGTTCAACATCTCGTGCGGCAGTTGCTGGATGTGCCGCCGCCAGCTCTACGCCCAGTGTGAGACGACCCAGGTGACCGGCGAGGGCAAGGGCGCGGCGCTGTTCGGCTACACCTCGCTGTACGGTTCGGTGCCCGGGGGGCAGGCCGAGTACCTGCGCGTTCCGCAGGCCCACTTCGGACCGATCGTCATCCCGCAGAGCGGCGCCGACGAGCGGTACCTCTACCTCTCCGACATCCTGCCCACGGCCTGGCAGGCGGTGAGGTACGCGGACACGCCACCGGGCGGGACCCTGGCCGTCTTCGGGCTGGGGCCGGTCGGCCAGTTCTGCGCCCGGATCGGCCGTCACCTCGGCGCCGGCCGGGTCATCGGACTGGACCTGGTGCCCGAGCGGTTGGAGCTGGCTCGCCGGCACGGGATCGAGGTGCTCGACGTCCGCGAGTTGTCCGACGTGCCGGGCGCGCTGATCGACCTGGTCGACGGGCGCGGGCCGGACGCCGTCATCGACGCGGTCGGCATGGAGGCGCACGGTTCGCCGGTCGGAAAGCTGGCCCACGCGGCCGTCGGGCTGCTGCCGGACAAGCTCGCCCAGACGATGACCGACCGGGTCGGCACGGACCGGCTCGCCGTCCTGCACGCCGCCGTGAAGGCGGTCCGTCGCGGCGGCACCGTGTCGCTCTCCGGCGTCTACGGCGGCGAGGCCGACCCGATGCCGATGATGGAGATGTTCGACCGGGGCATCCAGTTGCGCATGGGGCAGTGCCATGTGCGCCGGTGGACCGACGAGATCCTGCCGCTGCTCTCCGGCGACGACGACCCCCTGGGCGTGGAGGACCTGCGCACCCACCGGCTGCCGCTGAGCGAGGCGCCCCGGGCGTACGACATGTTTCAGAAGAAGGAGGACGGCTGCATCAAGGTCGTGCTCGCACCATGAGCCGGGTGGTGGTGGTCGCGGGCGCGACCAGCGGAATCGGCCGGGCGACGGCCCGGGCGTTCGCCGAGCGCGGCGACCGCCTGGTGCTCGCGGCCCGCGCGCCGCAGACCCTTGCCGAGGTACGCGCGGAGTGCGCCGACGTCGAGGTTCTGACCGTACCGACGGACGTCACCGAGGCGGGCGCGCTGGAGGCGCTGGCGGAGGCGGCGATCGAGCGGTTCGGCCGCATCGACGTCTGGGTGCACACCGCGGCGGTGATGGCCTACGGGCGCTTCGACGAGGTGCCGGAGCGGGTGTTCGAACAGGTGGTGCGGACCGATCTGCTGGCCGCCGCGGGTGCGGCCCGGGTGGCGCTGCGGCACTTCCGGGCCACCGGCGCCGGCACGCTGATCCTCACCGGGTCGGTGCTCGGGCACATCACCGCTCCGTACATGAGCGCCTACGTGACCAGCAAGTGGGGGTTGCAGGGGTTGGCCCGGACGATCCAGCAGGAGCTGCGGGACAGCCCGGGGATCCGGCTGTGCCTGGTCAATCCGGGCAGTGTGGACACTCCGGTGTACCAGCAGGCGGCCAACTACCTCGGTCGGGTCGGCCGGCCCCCACCGCCGGTCGCCGGGCCGCAGCGGGTGGCCCGGGCCATCGTCGACTGTGTGGACCGTCCCCGTCGGGAGGTATCGGTGGGCCGGCTGAACGTGGTGCTGCGGGCCGGTTTCACGGTGCTGCCGGGCGTCTACGACGTGCTGGTCGGGCCGTTGATGCGGCTGGCCGGCCTGAGCGGGCGGCCGGTCCCGGCGCACGACGGCACGGTCTTCGCCCCGAACCCGGCCGGCGAGTCGGTCCGCGGCGGCCACCTGCCCGACCTGCGGCAGTTCGTCCGCGCCAGGTCCGGCCCGGCCGTGCAGCTTCGCGGGCCGGCAGTGCAGCTTCGCGGGCCGGCCGCGCGGCTCCGCGGGGCGGCCGCCGACGCGGTCGGCGCCCTGCTGCGCCGACGGCACGGCTGACCTGTTCGGGATCGTTCGGGACTTCTCTGGGGGCATCGTGCGTCGATCAACTCGCCTAGGGTGGTGGGCCGGCAAGCGCTCCGGCGCCCCACGATGGGAGAGACGATTGACCCTCCGACTGAACCGCAGGACGGCACTCGGACTGGGCACAGTGGCCACTGCCGGTACGGTGCTCGGCGCGGCCGCCCCGGCCAGCGCCGCTGAGACCACCGAGGCGGCACCGACCACCCCGGCCCGGGCTGCCAACCGGGTCGCCGCCGCCTTCACCCGGTACAGCACCGAGGCCGGTGGCAACTGGCAGGCGTACGTCAGCGTGGCCGACCCGGCGGGCCCGCCGGTCGTCGCGGTGGCGACGGACGCGGACCGGCGGATCGAGGCGTACAGCGTCAACAAGATCGCGGTGGCCACGGCGGTGTTGGACAAGGTGGACCGCGGGCTGCTGGCGCTGGACCAGCGGGTCGAGGTGACCGCCTCGATCGTGGTGCCGGGTGGCGATGGCATCTTCAGCCTGGACGGCGTGTACCCCAGCAGCGTGACCATCGGGCACGTGCTGGCCAACCTGCTGACCGTCTCCGACGACACGGCGGTGCGGCTGTGCGGGCTGGTCGCCCCTGCCGCCGAGATCAACTCGATCCTGGTGGGCAAGGGTTTCCCGAACACCCAGGTCGAGCCGGTGGCCAACCCGAACCGGTTCTTCCTCGGCACCAGCACCCCCCGGGAGACCCACGACCTGCTGCGCGCCCTGGTCGCCGGCACGCTGCTGTCGCCGGCCTCGACGGCGTACCTGCTCGGGTTGCTGCGCTCCCCGGTGGCCTTCACCGACGGCATCCGGCGCACCATGTCGTCGGACGAGCGGGCCCGGATCGCCACCAAGGCGGGCTGGTTCGCCGACGCCCGGCACGAGGCCGGGGTGATCTTCGACCGGTCCGGCGCGGCGGTGCTGACCTACGCGCTCTTCGCCGACGGGCAGGCCGACCCGGACAACTTCGGCGCGACCCACCCGGCGGTGCAGGCCCGGGCCGCCATGGGTCCGAAGTTCCTGGCGGCGGTGGACCGTCTCGGCGGCACCGGCACGGCGTACCGGACGACCGCCCGCCGACCCAGCAACGGCGGCTGATCCCGCTGCCGGGTCGGTCGTCGGGTGACGACCGGCCCGGTGCGGGCGACCGCCGGGGCGGGAACCGCCCGGGGGAACTACCGTGTAGTGCGGGACACGGCGGAGGGACGGCGATGGCGCCAGCGGAACGCACGAACGGGCAACGGTCGCTCGGGCGACGGATGCGGGGAACGGCAGGGCTGGCCGCGCTCGCCGGCCTGGCCTGGGTGGCCCGGGACGTGCCCGCGGCGCTCGGCGGCCGGCTCGCCGGCGCCCGCGCCGAACGGGCGGCCCGCTCGCCACAGTTTCGCGACGGGACCTTCCACAACCAGGCCGACACCCGCACGATGGTCGCCGAGCCGGGTCGCAACCTGGTCCGGGAGCTGATCTTCGGAAAGCAGAAGCGGCGGCCCACCGCACCCGTGCCGCTGTTGCGCCCCAGCGCGTCGCCGGCCGCCGACACCGCCGACACCGCCGACGAGCTGAACATCGTCTGGTACGGCCACGCCTCGGCGCTCATCGAGATCGAGGGTCGGCGGGTCCTGCTCGACCCGGTGTGGAGTGACCGCTGCTCGCCGTCCGGGCTGGTCGGGCCGCGCCGGCTGCACGAGCCGCCGGTACGCCTGGACGAGCTTCCCCCGCTGGACGCCATCCTGATCTCCCACGACCACTACGACCACCTGGACATGCCCACCGTGCGGGCGCTGGTGGCCGGGCAGTCGGCACCGTTCGTGGTGCCGCTCGGGGTGGGCGCCCACCTGGACCGGTGGGATGTGCCCGCCGAGCGGATCATCGAGCTGGACTGGTCCGAGTCGCACCGGGTCGACGGGTTGGAGATCACCGCCACCGCCGCCCAGCACTTCTCCGGCCGAGGGCTGCGTCGCGACGGCACACTCTGGAGTTCCTGGGTGGTCGCCGGGACCCGACGCAAGGTCTTCTACACCGGCGACTCCGGCTACTTCGCCGGGTACGCGGCGATCGGCGCGGAGCACGGGCCGTTCGACGTGACGCTGATGCAGATCGGCGCGTACGACCGGGCGTGGCCGACCATCCACATGTTCCCGGAGGAGGCGGTCGACGCCCACCTGGACCTGCGCGGCGGGCTGTTCATCCCGGTGCACTGGGCGACGTTCAACCTGGCCCTGCACGACTGGTCCGAGCCGGTGAACCGGCTGTGGGCCGAGGCGAAGGCCCGCGACGTCCGACTGGCCGTGCCCCGCCCCGGCGAGCGGGTGGTCGTCGACGACCCGCCCGCCGTCGACGGGTGGTGGCAGTCCGTCGCCTGACGTCCTCAGGCCAGCGCAGGCACGGCCTGACGTCGTCAGGCAGCGCAGGCACGGCCTGACGGTCGGGTCAGAGCACGAAGGCGTCGGTCCAGAGCGCGCCGGAGCGGCCGGAGAGCGCGTCCAGCATCGCGACCGCCTGGCCGTCGGTGAGCTGCGCGACGAAGTCCACGATGGCGCGGCCCCGGGCGCGGCCGATCCGGTGCGGCGTACGCGGGTGCAGCTCCGCCTCGGCCAGCTCGACCAGGTCGTGCAGCCGACGGGGCAGCCGGGACTCCTCCTCCGGGTCGAGCAGCCACTCCCACAGCGCCTCGACAAGGGTGCCCAGCAGCCGGGCCTGACCACGCTGGTGCAGGGCCAGATCGGGGCGGGCCAGCACGAACCGGTGGTGGACGAACTTGAGCACCTGCACCTCGTGCCACTGCGCGCAGCCGAGCAGCACGTACCCGGAGCGCACCGACGGCTGGTCGGTCACCGTGATCGCCTCGACGAAGCGGGTGGACCAGCGGGCGGAGAACCGCGACACGTACTGCTCCGCCTCGATCGAGCCGTCGAACGGCATCGCCAGCAGCCCGTCCACCAACTCCTCGCGGACGTGCTCGACGGCGGCGGCGAACGCGTCGTCGTCGGCGATCCAGGCGTCCTTGCGGTGCAGCTGCCGGCGCAGCCGCTCGATGGCGGCGCCGGGCCGCCGGGAGGCGGTGGCCATCGCGGCATCGGTGATCGCCCGGAAGTGCCCGCTCTCGCGCTGCCACGCCATCAGCTCGGCCGACACCGCACCCTGCTGGAGCACACCGACCCGGTAGAAGTCCTCCACGTCGTGGATGGCGTACGCGATGTCGTCAGCGGTGTCCATGACGGACGCCTCCACGGTCTGCTGCCAGTCCGGGATGCGGCCGGCGAACGGCTCCCGAGCCTGCCGCAGGTCGTCCAGCTCGGTCCGGTACGCCCCGAACTTCAACGAGCCGCTCTCCGGGTCGTCCGGCGGCGGGGTGGCGCCGCGGGGCGGCGGGTCCAGCAGGCGCGGGTGCGGGTCGGGATAGTCCAGCCGCGTCCACGGGTACTTCAGCATCGCCGCGCGGACCGCGGCGGTCAGGTCCAGCCCGGTGGTGGCCGCGCCCCGGATCTCGGTGCTCGTGACGATCCGGTACGACTGGGCGTTGCCCTCGAACCCGTCGGCGAGGCCGAGGCGCTGGCGGGCCAGCCGGTCGAGCACCCGCTCCCCCAGATGCCCGAACGGCGGGTGGCCGAGGTCGTGGGCGAGCGCCGCGGCCTCCACCACGTCGGGGTCGCAGCCGCCGAGCTTGTCCAGCAGGCCGCGCCACCTGTCGTCGGCCGTCAGGCGCTCGGCGATCGCCCGGGCCACCTGGGCGACCTTCAGGCTGTGCGTGAGCCGGTTGTGCACCAGCAACCCGGAACCGACCGGGCTGATCACCTGGGTGACCCCGCCGAGCCGGGCGAAGAACGGCGAGCCGACGATCCGGTCCCGGTCGGCGCGGAACGGGTTGGCCGTGAGGTCGCCGAGGGCCCGGGCGCTGCCGCCGAAGAGCCGCCGGGCGCGCGGCTCCGCAGGTGATTCCATGATCGCCACGCTAGCGCAGGCCCGGCGGGGGTTGTCGACGGATCAACCCGGACGGGCGCGGTGGGCGAGACGGTGTACCCGGCCGGGCGCGGCGACAGCGGCCGGGGGCGCCCGGCACAATGCAGGCGGTACCCACTCCCGAAGGCGGATCGAGATCGTGACCCAGTCTGTTCATCAGCGGATCGCCGACGAGCTCGGCGTGGCCGAGCGTCAGGTGCGGGCGGCCGTGGAGCTGCTCGACGGCGGCGCCACAGTGCCGTTCATCGCCCGCTACCGCAAGGAGGCCACCGGCCTGCTCGACGACACCCAGCTGCGCACCCTGGAGGAGCGGCTGCGCTACCTGCGGGAGCTGGACGAGCGGCGGGCCGCCGTGCTGGAGTCGATCCGCGGGCAGGGCAAGCTGGACGAGGCCCTGGAAGCGCAGATCATGGCCGCCGACTCGAAGTCGCGGCTGGAGGACATCTACCTGCCGTACAAGCCGAAGCGGCGGACCCGGGCGCAGATCGCCCGCGAGGCCGGGTTGGCGCCGCTGGCCGAGACGCTGCTGGCCGACCCGAGCCAGGATCCGCGAGCCACGGCCGCCGGGTTCGTCGACGCGGACAAGGGTGTCGCCGACGCCGCCGCCGCGCTGGAGGGCGCGCGGGCGATCCTCATCGAGACCTTCGCCGAGGACGCCGACCTGATCGGCACGCTGCGCGAGCAGATGTGGTCGCGGGGCCGTCTGGTGTCGCGGGTACGCGAGGGTCAGGAGACGGCCGGCGCCAAGTTCTCCGACTACTTCGACTTCTCCGAGCCGTACCCGAAGCTGCCCTCGCACCGGATCCTGGCGATGTTGCGGGGCGAGAAGGAGGGCGTGCTCGACCTGACCATGGAACCCGAGGAGGCCGGCGAGGCGGACGCCGTGCCGACGGGCCCGAGCCGGTACGAGGCGGTGATCGCCGGTCGGTTCGGGGTGTCCGACGCCGGCCGCCCGGCCGACCGCTGGCTGGCCGACACGGTCCGCTGGGCGTGGCGTACCCGGATCCTCATCCACCTCGGGGCCGACCTGCGGATGCGGCTGTGGCAGGCGGCCGAGGAGGAGGCCGTACGGGTCTTCGCCACCAACCTGCGTGACCTGCTGCTGGCCGCGCCGGCCGGCACCCGGCCCACGATGGGACTGGACCCGGGCCTGCGCACCGGGGTGAAGGTGGCAGTGGTGGACGCCACCGGCAAGGTGCTCGCCACCGACACGATCTACCCGCACGAGCCACGTCGACAGTGGGACGCGTCGATCGAGACCCTGGCCCGGCTGGCCGGGGCGCACGGGGTGGAGCTGGTCGCGATCGGCAACGGCACCGCCTCGCGGGAGACCGACAAGCTGGCCGGCGACCTGATCAAGCGGCACCCGCAGCTCAACCTGACCAAGGTGATGGTGTCCGAGGCCGGCGCGTCGGTCTACTCCGCGTCCGCGTACGCCTCACAGGAGCTGCCGGGGATGGACGTGTCGCTGCGCGGCGCGGTCTCCATCGCCCGCCGCCTCCAGGACCCGCTCGCCGAGCTGGTCAAGATCGACCCACGCTCGATCGGCGTCGGGCAGTACCAGCACGACCTGTCCGAGGTGAAGCTGTCCCGGTCGCTGGACGCGGTCGTGGAGGACTGCGTCAACGCGGTCGGCGTGGACGTCAACACGGCCTCCGCGCCGCTGCTGACCCGGGTCTCCGGGATCGGGGCCGGGCTGGCCGAGAACATCGTGCTGCACCGGGACGCCAACGGGCCGTTCCGCTCGCGGACCGAGCTGAAGAAGGTGGCCCGGCTCGGGCCGAAGGCGTTCGAGCAGTGCGCCGGCTTCCTGCGCATCCCCGACGGCGACGACCCGCTGGACTCCTCCAGCGTGCACCCCGAGGCGTACCCGGTGGTGCGGCGCATCCTGGCGAGCACCGGTCAGGACCTGCGCTCGGTGATCGGCCGGAGCGCGATCCTGCGCGGGCTGCGGGCCACCGACTTCGTCGACGACCGGTTCGGCCTGCCCACCGTCACCGACATCCTCGCCGAGTTGGAGAAGCCGGGCCGCGACCCGCGACCGGAGTTCCGCACCGCCACCTTCGTCGAAGGCGTGGAGAAGATCGGTGACCTGACGCCGGGCATGGTGCTGGAGGGTGTGGTCACCAACGTGGCCGCCTTCGGCGCGTTCGTCGACGTCGGGGTCCACCAGGACGGTCTGGTGCACGTGTCGGCGATGTCCCGGACCTTCGTGAAGGACCCCCGCGAGGTGGTCAAGTCCGGCGACGTGGTCAAGGTCAGGGTGCTCGACGTGGACGTACCCCGCAAGCGGATCTCGCTGACCCTGCGCCTGGACGACGAGCCCGCCGCCGCCGGTGGCGGCGGTCGGACGAGTCAGGAGGGCCGCGGCGGCCCGGCGCAGCGCGGACCGCAGGGTGGACGCGGCGGACAGGACGGTCGCGGCGGGTCCGGTGGCGGCGGCGGGTCCGGCGGGTCCGGCGGTCGCGGCGGGTCCGGCGGTCGCGGCGGCCAGGGCGCACGGGGCGGGCAGCAGCGGCAGGGCGCGCCGGCGCCAGCGAACGACGCGATGGCGGAGGCTCTGCGCCGCGCAGGATTGGCCTGATCCGTCAGCCAGCGCGAGGAAGCGCCGGGGATGCCCCGCAGGGGCGGTCATCCTCGGCGCCTCCCGAGCCCGGTCGCGCGGTGACCGACTCGCCGGGCCATCGGCGGGCACTGTCGAGCTGCCCCACCGGTGGGGCGCGCGAGCTGCCCCACGCCCCCAACCGCCCGCCCGACCCACGGCCTGGCTGGGCGCCTGCGGCTCCCGGTTTCGGTGCAGATCTTGGACAGTTTCCGTTCGGCGCGGACGGAAACTGTCCAAGATCTGGAGTTGTCGGCCTTTCCAGGCGAGCCCGCCCCAGATCTGGGGCAGCTCGACAGGGGGCGTTCGAAGGTCGGGTGCCGAGCGCGGCCATCCGTGACCACGCCAGCCAGCGGCAGCCGGCGAGGCGGGCAGCGAGGCGGGCAGCGAGGCGGGCGGGAAACGGGTCGCGTGTCGGCGGGCTTCTGGGTGATGATCTCGCGGTGCGAATGCATGCCGACCAGGTGGACGTGAGCGCGGACGTGGTTGCCGCGCTGGTGGCCGAACAGTTTCCGCGCTGGCGCGGTCTGCCGGTGCGCCCCCTCCGTTCGGCCGGCACCGTGAACGCCCTGTTCCGGCTCGGCACGGAATTCGTGCTGCGGTTTCCGCTGCGCCCCTCCGCCGACCCCGCGCTGCGCGACACGCTGCGGCAGGAGCAGGAACACGCTGTGCTGCTCGCCGCGCACCTGCCGATCGCGGTGCCCGAACCGCTCGCCCTCGGTGCGCCGGGTGACGGGTACCCCGGGTGGTGGACGGCGTACCGGTTCATTCCCGGGGAGACGGCCCAGCCCGATCGGATCGACGACCCGGACGTCTTCGCCCGTGACCTGGCCACCGTCGTGGTCGCCCTGCACGGCGTCGACACCGGCGGACGGTCGTGGCCGGGGTTCGGCCGGGGCGGGCCCCTGGCGGACCAGGATGCCGACGTACGGGCAGCCCTCGCCGTCAGCGGCGAACTCACCGACACCGCCGCGCTCGCCGAGGTGTGGGACCGGTGCCGGAACGCGCGCCGGGACGACCCGGTCGACGTATGGATCCACGCCGACCTGATGCCGGGCAACCTGCTCGTGCGCGATGGGCGGCTGGCCGCGGTCATCGACCTGGAGTTGGTCCAGGTCGGCGACCCCGCGGTGGATCTGATGCCCGCGTGGAACCTGTTGGACCCCGGGTCGCGGGAGACGTACCGGCGGGCGTTGGGCGTGGACGACGCCACCTGGGAGCGGGGGCGCGGCTGGGCCCTGGCGCAGGCGATCAACGCGCTGCCGTACTACGTCGAGACCAACCTGGTGATGGCCGCGATCGCCCGGCGCACCCTGCGGGCCGTGCTCGACTGAGTCGGGGCGTACCGTCGGCTCGTGGGTGAGGACGACGGCCGCGAGTGGCGGGAGCGGCAGCAGCGCGCGGTGCGGGCGCACGCCGACGCGGACGCGCGGCGGCGGGCCGCCGAGCAGGCGCAGGCCGCGGAGCTGGTGGCCTGGTTCGTGGCCGAGGCGACCCGGCGAGGGCTGCGCACCACCCGGCTGGTCGCCCGGGGTTACGACGGGCGCCGGCGCTACCGGACCAGGCTGACCGGCTGGTACGTCGACCGGGCCGAGACCCGGGCGGTGGACGTGGCCGGCCGGTTCCACCTGCTGACCGTGCCGGGCGGTCTGCGGGCCCGGCTGTTCGGCGTCGACCCGGAGCCCAGCCCGGCGCCGTTGGTGGTGGGGGCCGGTGGCCGCGACGGCGAGTCGATCCCGTTGCGGACCCTGCTCAACCGGCGGCTGGCCGACGGGACCGACGGGCCAGGTTCCACCACCAGAGCTGCTGCACCACGAGCGTGAGCAGCCCGGCCAGGACGATCGCGCACACGTTGATCACCAGCTGGAGGGCCGAGCCGCCGGCCTCGTCCCACACTCCGTAGGCGGCGGCCACCGCCACGTTCGCCGCGGCCGGGACCGTGGTCACCGAGATCAGCACCCCGACCAGGCTGCCCGACTTCTTCGACGTCAACGAGAGCATCCCGGCCACGCCGGCGAGTAGACCGACCACCCAGGACAGCGCGTCCGGCCGCCAGATGAAGTCGGTGAGCGGGCGTTCGGCGAGCAGCATCTCCCGACTGACCAGGCCGGCTGCGGTCAGCGCCCAGGTGCTCAGCACGGTCGCCACCATGGCCGCCAGGAAGCCGACCACGAGAGCCTGCACCGAGCGGCCGATCACCCCGAGCCGGCGGCGCAGCAACGCCACGCACAGCGCGGCGAGGGGGCCGAACTCCGGACCGACGACCATCGCCCCGACGATGAGAATCGGCTGGTCCAGCAGCACCCCGATGCCGGCGATCATGGTGGCCACCACGATCAGTACGAGGTACGTGCCGGACAGTTCCGTCTGCTCGCCGGTCTTCGCGGCGATCTCGTCCCAGACCACCGCGTCCGCGCCACTGCCCGGTGCCCGGTCCGCCGCCCGGTCGGCCGCCGCGGAGATGGTCAGCTCGATGTCCTCGGCCGCGATGCCGCCGCTGGAGTCCACGCCGATCCGCCGCAACTCCCGCAGCACGCGGTCGGCGCTCTCCCGCACCACGTCGCAGAGGATGAGATCACCCTGCGGTTGCCGGGCGGCACCCGGCAGCACAGCGAGGTGAGTCACCCCCGCCTCTGCGGAGAGTAGGTCGACGACCTCGGTCGATCTGCTCTCCGGGGTGATCACCCTCAGGTGCAGCACGCGCCATCCCCTCGCCGGTCCGGCCGGTGCTTCCCTCGCCCGACCGGCCGTCGCGACTCTACAGCTCGCTCCGTCGTGACCGGGAGCTGCACAAGGCCGAGGTCACAATGTGCGCCTCGGCCTGGTCGGAGACTGCTGCACCGGGGTCAGCGCCGCCGGTGACTCTCCATCGCCTCGCCCAGCGCCCGCTCGACCCGCTCGGCGCCGGCGGCGATGGAGAAGACCCGGTCGTAGTGCGCCCGACCGGCCTGACCGAGCAACTCGAGCTTCTCCCGGCCCAGGTCGCAGAGTTCCCGCAGGGCATCGGCGATCGAGTCGGGGTCACCCGGTCGAGCGGTGATACCCGCGCCGCTGTCCCGCGCGACGGCGGCGGCGTCCCCTTCCGCGGCGACCAGCAGGGCCCGCCCGGCGGCGAGGGTGGCCTGCACCTTGCTCGGCATCGTGTACGCCGACATGCCGCCGGGCCGCAGGCTCACGTAGTGCGCGTCACCGGTGGCCATCAGCGCGGGCATCCGTTCCCGGGGCACCCGCCCGAGGAACCGCACGTGTGTCACGTTCGCTTCCTCGGCCCGGCGTCGTAGCCGCTCCTCGGTGGTTCCGGAGCCGGCGATCAGGCAGACCAGCCGCGGGTCGCGGAGCCGGGCGCAGGCGTCGATGAGTGGGTCGAGCCCCTGCGCCTCGCCCAGCGTGCCGGCGTACACCAGCACCACCTGGTCGTCGCGGAGCCCGAGTTCGGCGCGCAGGTCCGCGACGCCGGTACGCGGTGTCTCGTCTGCCCACACTGGAATGTGGACGAGCTTCTCCCGGGGTACGCCCCGGCTGGCGAGCAGGTCGGCGGCGCCGGGCGCGACGTACGCGATCCGGCCGGCGCTGCGGTACATCCCACCGCACCAGCCGGCCATTCCCCGCTCGATCATCCGTGACACCCGGTCGGTGCCGAGGAAGCCGCTGGCCACCGCGCTGTCGGGCCACAGGTCCAGCACGTGCAGCAGCACCGGCACCCGCTGCACATACCGGGTGAACCACATGGGCACCGCCACGCTGATCGGTGAGTTCCCGACCCAGAGGGCGTCCAGGCCGCGCAGCGCCGACGTACCGGAGACCAGCGCGGAGGCGGCGAACGAGCCGTAGTTGGCCATCCGTCGCAGGGCGGAACGGTCGTGGCTGGGATAGAGGGCCACCCGGCGGATCCGGGTCGGCCCGTCCACCTCGTCGAGGCGGCGGGTCACCCGGTAGCCGGGCGCCAACTCGCCGGTGGGGTAGTTGGGGAAGCCGGTGAGGACCTGGACCTCGTGCCCCCGATGGGCGAGGGCGCGGGCGAGCATTCCGGGGAGGGCGGCGGCGCCCGGCTCCGGGTCGAACCACTGGGTGAGCAGGCCGATCCGCATCGGCCTCACCTCGCCGCTGAGCCGGCGACGGGGCGGGTGGACTGCTCCCCGTCTGCCTGCCACAGCGTGGTCAGCGACTCACCGAGGTCGTACGCGGGCGCCCACCCGAGCACCCGGTTCGCGCGTTCGATGTCGGCGCACATCCAGGGCACGGCGGCCGAGCGGCTGGCATCCGGCGCGAAGCTGCCGTCGCGGATGTCACCGGAGAAGCCGGACACCTCGGCCAGCAGTTGGACGACGTCGCGCGTCGCCACCGCCTTTCCGCTGCCCACGTTGAAGACCCGCGCGGGCCCCGGCCGGCAGTGCGCGGCGGCGAGGACCGCCGTGGCGACGTCCCGCACGTCGACGAAGTCCCGGTACGTGTCGTGCAGGCCCACGGCGATCTCCTCCGTTCCGGTGGCGACCGCCGACCTCACCATCGCGGTCACCCGAGTGAGCACGTTGCCCGGCGGCATTCCCGGGCCGACCGGGTTGAAGATCCGCAACACCATCGTGTCGAGTCGGCCGGCCCCGCCCGCCAGCTCCGCCAACCGGGTGGCGGCCAGGTGGCTGAGCCCGTACTCGCTGACGGGTGTGCCCGGGTACTCCTCGGTGACGGCGAGGCCGTGCGGCACGGTCCCGTACTCGGCGGCCGAGCCGAGGCGGATCAGGCGGGCACCGGGGGCGGCGGCGGCCACCGCCTCGATCAGTTTCGCGGTCGCGACGACGTGCGCCTGCACGAAGTCGTACCCGGAGCCGACGATCCGTCCGGCCGCCGTCACCACCGTGTCCGGTCGCTCCCGGGCGACCAGCGCGGTCAGGTCGCGCAGCTCGATCCGGACCAGGTCACACTCCGCCCGGGTGATCGACCGGACGGTGGTGTGGGCGGCCAGCGCCGTCCGGATGTGCCGGCCGAGGAATCCACCGGCGCCCAACAGCAGGACCCGGTTCATCGCCGGTGGGCGGAGTCGTGGTCGGCGGTCGCCCGCGCGGGCGGGTTGCCGGTGAACTCGTGCCAGGTGGCGGCCCCCGGCGCGGAGATTCCCTGGCGGCTGAGCACCACCCAGACGGTGGCCAGGACGATCCGCAGGTCCAGCAGGAAGGACCGGCGGTCGACGTACTCGACGTCGTAGGCGAACTTCGCGCCCCAGTCCAGCGCGTTACGGCCGCGTACCTGGGCCAGCCCGGTGATGCCCGGTCGCACGTCGTGCCGACGGGCCTGTTCGGAGTTGTAGAGGCTGAGGTAGCGGACGAGGTGCGGGCGGGGACCGACCACGCTCATCTCGCCCCGCAGCACGTTCCAGAACTCCGGCAACTCGTCGAGGCTGCTGGCCCGCAGCCAGCGGCCCACCCGGGTCAGGCGGTCCGCGTCGCTCACCAGCCCCCGGTCCGGGTCGGGGTGGCGCATCGTCCGGAACTTGACCACCTCGAACAGCTTGCCGTGCAGCCCGGGGCGGGTGTGCCGGAACAGCACCGGCCGCCCGTGCGCCACCAGCACGACCAGGGCCACCAGCGCCAGCACGGGAGCGCCGAGCAGCAGGACGAGAAGAGCGCCGAGGACGTCGAGCAGCCGCTTCCAGCGATCGTAGGGCCGCCGACTCGTCGTGCCGTTCCGAGGGGTTTCCCGACCGGTCGCCAGGCCGGAAGCACCGGCGCGCTGATTCGCCGCGTGGAGAGCAACTTTTGGCATAGGAGTACGCATACCACCTTTTCCAAGCACCAACTCCGTCTTTGGCGCTAACGACTCAGGGGCGTCGACAATGGTGGGCCGAACGGCTACTTCGGCAGCGCCGGTCACTGTTCGTGTAATTGTCGAAGGGCCACTGTGAGCATCGAACGCGACTCTAGTTCCTCTTAGCTGAAGAGGTCACAGCGTCTCTTGTGCACGCGTAGGGTCGCGTTCGACGAGAATCCGATTCCCGAGGACGGCACCCCGGGAAACAGGCAGGAGAAGATGTGGTTTCCTCGCTTTCGGACCGGCGATTCCTGATCACCGGTGGCACCGGATCCTTCGGCCAGACGATGGTCTCCCGACTGCTCGACGCCGGGGCCGCCGAGGTGCGCGTATTCAGCCGTGACGAGTCGAAACAGGACGCGATGCGGCACCGCCTCGGTGACGACCGGGTCCGCTACTACGTCGGCGACGTCCGGGACTACGACAGTGTACTCAAGGCCGCGCGGGGAATGGAGTTCGTCTTTCACGCCGCGGCTCTCAAGCAGGTTCCCTCCTGCGAGTTCTTCCCGATGGAGGCCGTGCGCACCAATGTGCTCGGCAGCGCGAACGTGGTGGACGCCTGCGAGCGGGTCGGCGTCGAGGCGCTGGTGCTGCTGAGCACCGACAAGGCCGTCTATCCGGTCAACGCGATGGGCATGACCAAGGCCCTCATGGAGAAGGTCGCGCAGGCGCACTCCCGCAACAATCCCCACGCCCGCACCCGGGTCTGCTGCGTGCGCTACGGCAACGTCATGTACTCGCGCGGATCGGTGATCCCGCTGTTCATCGACCAGATCCTGCGGGGCGGGCTGCCGACGGTCACCGAGCCGTCGATGACCCGGTTCCTGATGTCCCTGCCGCAGTCGGTCGACCTGGTGGAGCACGCCTTCCGGTACGGCCAGCCGGGTGACGTCTTTATCCGCAAGGCCGACGCCTGCACCATCGGCGATCTGGCCACCGCGCTGTGCAACCTGTTCCGGGTCCCGGCGAAGTTCAACGTGCTCGGCATCCGGCACGGGGAGAAGCTGTACGAGACCCTGGCCAGCCGCGAGGAGCTCGCCCACGTCGAGGATCTCGGCGAGTTCCTCCGGGTGCCGGTGGACAGCCGCGACCTCAACTACTCCCTCTACTTCGAGGAGGGCGACGTCGAGAGCGGCAACCTGGCCGACTTCCACTCGCACAACGCCCGGCGGCTGTCCGTACCGGAGATCGAGGCGCTGCTGCTGACGCTGCCCGAGGTGCGGGCGCAGGTGGAGGCCGCGGCGGCGGCGGTCGTAACGGCATGAGCACCGGTACCGGTGGCCGGCGACCGGAGCTGGTCCCCCGCCGACGCAGCGGTCCCGGCGAGGAGGAGCCGCGCCCGACGCGACGGGTCCTCGTCGTCGGCGTCACCGGCATGCTCGGCCACGCGGTCATCCGCGAGCTCAGCGATGCTCCGGACCTCGACGTCCACGGCGTCGCCCGGAGCATCGAGGACCGCGCGGGGTGGTACCCCCGGCGCCTGCTCGACCGGATCACCCCGGCCGTCGACGCGACCCGGTTCGGCCAGCTCCGGCAGCTTATCGAGGACCTGCGGCCGGACGTCGTGGTCAACTGCGTGGGTGTGATCAAGCAACGCCCGGACGTGCAGGACGCGGTGCAGACGGTTACGCTCAACGCGCTCTTCCCGCACCTGCTCGCCGACGCCTGCGGGCAACTCGGCAGCCGCCTGATCCACGTCAGCACCGACTGCGTCTTCTCCGGCCGGCGGGGCGGCTACGTCGAGGACGACCTGCCGGACCCACCCGACCTCTACGGGCGGTCCAAGCTGCTGGGTGAGGCGCGTGGCGGTTCCGCGCTCACCCTCCGCACATCGATCATCGGACACGAGCTGGTCACGAACCGCTCGCTTGTGGACTGGTTCCTCTCCCAGCGGGGGCAGGTACGCGGCTTCACCCGGGCCATCTACAGCGGCGTGACGACAGTCGAGTTCGCCTGCCTGCTCCGGACGGTGATCCTGCCCCGCACGGAGCTGACCGGGCTCTACCACGTGGCCGCCGAGCCGATCTCCAAGTACGACCTGCTCCGCCTGATCGCCGAGGTGTACGGGTGGCCCGGTGACATCGTGCCGGACGACCAGTTCACCTGCGACCGGTCGATGAACGCGGACGCTCTCGCCCAGGCCACCGGCTATCGGCCACCGAACTGGCCGGACATGATCCGGGCGATGCACGCCGCCAGGGCCCGCTGGGCTGTCGAACCGGCCCAACCGGGCCTACAGGACGCGCCTCGCTGAGGGCTGTCCACCCGACGACCGCCGGCATCGCCAGCGGCCGGACTTCGAAGGACATCACGTGGGAAACCGGATAGGCCAACTGGGCCTGCTCGTCGGCGCGGCGTGTCTCGTGGTGGTCACCACCATCGCGGCCATCACCGTCCCGTTGGTCGCGACCGGGTTGGTGGCGCTGGTGCTGCTGCTCGCCTTCACCCGGCGGGTGGACGGCTGGCGGTGGATGCTGGCCCTGACCATGGGCCTCCTGGTTTGCGCCTCGTCCAATATGCCGGCGCTGGTCGAGGCCAGCTTCTATCCCCGGTACGCGGCGGTCGCCGGCCTGGTCCTCTGGGGGCTCTGCCTACCGGGCCGGACGCCGGCCCGCACCGATGTCTGGACCCGCGTGTTCGTCGCGGCGCTCTGGGCGATGGCCGGCCTCGCCACGGTGAGCTTCGCCTGGTCGGTGGTTCCGATGGAGACCCTCCAGCGGGGTGTCGCGCTGCTGCTGCTGGCCGCCCTGGTGCACGTCCTCATCCGGCGGCGGTGGCCAGACCGGACGGTCATGATGGCTGACCTGCACGTGGTCTACCTGGTCCTCACGGCGTCCATCGTGGTCAGTCTCGGCATCGGCTTCGCCGACGGCACGCTCGTCGCGGCGACCTCCAGCGTCACCCGGTTCCAGGGCCTCTTCAACAACCCGAACATGCTCGGCATCGTCTGCGCCCTGACGATCCCGTTGGGCTGGGCGGTCTACCGGCAGTCCCGGCGGCACGTCGCACTGCTCGGCATGATGCCGGCCGCCGCCAGCCTCCTGCTGTCCCAGTCGCGTACCGCGCTGATCGCCGTGCTCGTCGGCGCGCTCTGGCTGGTGCTGCGCTACGGGTTCGGCCGGATGGTCCGGCTGGCCGCGGGGGTGACCGCCCTGCTGCTGATGGCACAGCTGCTGAACCTGCTGCCCACCATCTTCGCCGCACCCTGGATGCGCCAGTTCGCGCTGCGTTTCACCGACCCGACCGGCGGCGACCTGTCCAACGGGCGGACCCAGATGTGGCAGGCGACGATCGACCTGTGGTGGCAGAACCGCCCCACGCTGGGCTTCGGGTACGCGTCGCGGAACCACCTGTTCGAGCTCGCCAGCGCCGACGAGTTCTTCGGCGCCGTCGGCGTCAGCGTGGTGCACAACAGCTACCTCCAGTTGCTGCTGGAGTTGGGGCTTGCCGCCGTGCCGCCGCTGCTACTGCTGCTGCTGGCCGCCGGGCGGGTAGTCCTGCGGGCGCCGGTACGCCGGGCCGACGCGGGTCTGGTCTGGCTCGTCGTCACCGGCCTGCTGATCCAGGTCACCGAGTCGGCGATGTTCGGCACCGGCCAGACCTACCCGTACGTGTTCTGGACCGTGGTCGCCGCCGCGCTGCTGCACCTGCCGAAGAAGCGGAACCCCGTCGACCGGGACGCCGCCGTCCGCGCCGGCCTGCCCCACGCGGAGGCACGCCAGCGGCGGGCCGGCGTGTTCGACGACGAGGCGCCGCGCCGACCCACCGCCGTGCTGCGCTAGCTGTTTCCCAAGGGCGGTCGAGCCGAGGGGCGTCGGCTCAGTTGTCCCGGCCCGCCGTCACGAAGGCGCTCACCCGGTCCCGCCAGGCCCGGTAGTCGAACGACTCGCGGGCCCGCGACCGGGCCGCCGCGCTCATCGCCGTCCACTCCTCGTCCCGCAGCCGCAGCGCCCGCTCGATCGCCGACCGGACATCGTCCGGGCCGTTGCCGTCGAGCACCAACCCCTCGACCCCGTCGTGCACGTAGGCGGCCAGGTCACTGGTGTGGTTGAGCAGCACCGGGCATCCGGCGGCGAGACTCTCCGGCACCTTGGACGGAAATCCGCTGGCGGCGTAACCGCCGGAGGGGCGGACCAGCATCGAGAAGTGCGACTCCGACAGCAGGGTCAGCACGGTCTCGCGCGGGACGCGACCGAGGAACCGCACGTCGGCCGAGACCGCGTCCAGCACCCCGACGTCCAGGTCCGAGTGGGCGGCGGCGTCCGCGGCGCTGACCCCGGCGATGGTGAGGCTGACCCGACGCTGGTGCTCCGGGGCGAGCCGGCTGACCCCCCGCAGGATCACGTCGAGCATGTCCTTGCGCCCGGGAGTGCCGGCGTAGAGCAGGCGCAGGCCGTCGCTGATCGCTGGTGGTTGCGGCGCCCGGAACTCATCGCAGTCCACCTGCGGCGGCACCACCAGCACGTCCAGGCCGTGGCCCGTCAGGTAGTCGGCCAGCGTGGTGGAGACCGCCGTGGCCCGGTCGACGAGCCGGGTCGCCAGGAACGTCGACCAGCGGTGCCGGACGAAGTACGGGGTGAGCCAGCCGCGGCGGAACTGGTGTCGGTCGTGGCGCTCGCTGGCGTCCACCACCACCGGGCAGCGCAGCACGAGGCGCAGGGTCGCCCAGTTGCCGAGGGTCAGCAGGGCCATCGGCAACAGCACGACGCTCACCTCGCCGCGCCCCACGCCGGCCCGGCGGACCGCCCGCAGCACCCGCAGCGGTCGGGCCAGCCGGGCCGACGCGCGGGTGAGGTGGTGCCGACCCCGGATCCGCAGGGTGACCAGGTCGATGCCGGCCACGCCGGACTGCCCGGCCGGGACAGCCACCTCGCAGGGCCAGTCGTTGACGACAAGCGTCTGCGTGCCGTCGGGCGCGGCGGACCGGGCGAGTTGCAACAGTCGGTTCGAGGTGGCGTCCCCGTGTGGGAAGGCGTACGCGCCCACCAGCAGGGGACGCGACCGGCCCGCCCGCCCGGTCGATCCCGCATCCAGCAGTGGTTGCCGGCCGATCACGGTCGTCTGGTCGTTCATCTCTCTCCTCGTGTCGAGAAGGCTGGCGGTCGGGGTCGCACCGGGCGGTGCGGGCGGGCCGACGCCCACCGTCGGTAGATCGTCAGGTGGGTGGCGGCCGCCGTGTCGATGGCGAAGACGCTGCGCGCGAACCGGTCCGCCGCCGCCGAGGCCGAGGTCTGCTCGGTGTACGCCGCCGCCGCGCACACCGCGCTCGCCCACCGCCGCGGCGCGGCATCGGTGTCGACGATGGTCACGCCGGGCAGGTGCTCGTCGATGAAACGCACCCCCGGCAGGTCGGCGGCCACCGTCCCGACGCCCAACGCGACGGGCTCCAGCACGCCCCCGGGCAGCCCTTCCAGGCAGGACGGGTGGATCACCACGTCGGCCTGGCTCAACAGCCCGCCCACGTCGTCACGCGGGCCCAGCAGGTGCACCCGGTCGGCGAGACCGGCGGCGGCCGCGGCCACCCGGACGCGCTCGTCGTCGGCGTCGTCGCCCGGCCCGACGAGGACGGCGTGCGCCTCCACTCCCCGGGCCCGCAGCTCGGCGAGGATCGGCGGCAGGAGCGAGCGCCGCTTCTCCGGCGAGGCCCGGCCGACGCTGACGCAGACCAACTCGGCCGGGCGCGCGCCGATCAACTCGCGTAGGTCGTCCGGGCTGGGTAGGCGGAGCCGGTCCAGGTCGAGTCCGTTGAGGACCACCTGACAGCGGGGGTCGTCGCGCCAGCGCGGATCGTAGGCGAAGGTGAGCGAGCTGGGCGAGACGCCGAGGATGTCGGTGGCGGAGATCCGCAGCAACCGTCCACAGATCCAGCGGTAGACGCGTCGGCGCAGGTTGCGGTGCTGGTTGTCGTCCCCCCGGAAGTGGGCGACGCGGCCACGCACACCGCACAGGGCGGCGAGCGCGAGCAGCACCCCGGAGAAGTTGGCGCAGTCGACGTGCACCACGTCCGGTCGCAGCCGCCGCAGCAGGCCCAGGAAGCGGGCGACGAAGCGGAGGTCGAGCGGGATCGGGGTGACCGAGCCGCCGTGCCGGCCGACCACGCCGGCCAGCGGGCCGGGACCGATCCGGTCGCTGAGCGTCACCAGGTGCACCTGGACGCCGGCGGCGGAGAGCCGGGGCAGCAGTTCGGCGGTCCGCATCTCGGTGCCGCCGAAGTTCAGCTCACCGACGACCCGCAGCACCCGGCACTCCCCGGTCACGTCGGCTCTCCCCTGCGCAGCGCCCGGCGGTACCCCACCAGCGCGGCCGGCCACATGGTGAGCACGTAGGCGAGGCAGGCCGCCACCGGCAGACCGGCGAGCCCGAACTCCCGCAGTGCCCAGACCTTGAGAGCGGTGGCCAGCAGCAGGAACGTGGCCCAGCCGACGAACTGTGGCCGGAGCAGCCCGATGCTGTTCTGCACCAGGATCAGCGGGGAGGTGACCGCGATCAAAAGGGACCAGCTCGCCAGCCCGATCAGGACGCTGACCGGGATTTCGGCGCGATCGATGCCGCCCACCCAGAGGTCGATCAGCCGGTGTCCGTAGCCGACCAGCACGACCCCGATCGTCCCCACGATCACGCCGTAGAGCAGCACCATGCGTTGCGTGTTGCGACGCACCCAGGCCACCTCGCCCCGGGCCAGAGCCGCGCCGTTGACCGGCCAGACCGTCATGCCGACCAGCCCCACGAAGATCGACAGGGCGCCGAACAGCTTTCCCACCACCGCGTAGTGCGCCGCCGTGGTGGGCCCGAGGACGTTAGCGACCAGCGGGCTGTCCACGTTCAGCGCGATCGCCGACATCGTGGTGAGTGCGAAGAACCGCAGACCCAGCCGGAGCAGACCGACGGCGGTGGCCCGGTGCACGAGTTTCGGGCCGGGCCGCGGCCCGCGATCCTGGAACCAGAAGTAGGTCACGCAGTTGAGCAGGTTGGTCACCGGCACGGCCAGCACCGCGCAGGCGATCACCGCCAGTGGTTCCCACCCGGCGGCGATGGTGCCGAGCACGGCCACCATGGCCGCCAGCGCCCCGGCCGACTGCCAGATGTTGCTCTGTACCACCTGGCCGCGGGCGTACTGGATCCGCTGGATCAGTGAGAGCGGAATGTTGACCACGAAGGCGCCGAAGCAGAGCAGGACCAGGGCGGACGCCTCCGCGGCGACACCCGGGTCACTGACGTTGAACAGCCCGGCCCAGGGCACCGCGGGGACCACCAGCACGAGACCCACCAGCAGCGCCACCGCGACCACGCCGAGGGTGGCGAACGCGCTGGAGACCTCCCGGGCCTGTTGCCGGGGGTCGTCGGCCAGGTGACTGAGCCGGGTGAGCAGCCCGTTGCCCAGCCCCAGATCGGCGAACCACGCCATCCCGGTGAGGGCGGTGACCGCCATCCACAGGCCGTACCGCTGGTCGCCGAGAAACCGGAAGCAGGCCGGGGTGATGACCAGGGGGGCGGCCAGGCCGATACCCTTCGCCACCATCGCGGCGGCGATGCCCACGGTGACCGTGCGGTCCCGATCCTTCGACGCCGCCGAGGTCGGCGCGCCGGGCGCGGCAGTGGTGCCAGCCGGTGGCGCGGCAGTCGCGACCGCCGCCGCCGCGACCACCGGCTCCGGTACGGCCCGACTCGCTGCCCGGGTCACCGAGGTGCGGCGGCTACGGCACGCTCGGCGTCCAACCGACCGGCCATCCACTCGACGGTCGCGCGCAGGCCCTCCGAACGGGCGACCGGTGCGACGTCCGGGAACAGCTGCCGCAGCGTGGCGTTGTCGGCCAGGGAGTGCGCCACGTCGCCGGTTCGCGGCGGCGCGTACTCGCGGGCGATCGGCCTGCCGCACAACCACTCAAGCTCGTCGAGGACCCGCAACAGGCTGGCCCGGGCGCCGAAGGCGAGGTTGACCGGGTGCGGGTGGTGCACCCGGCGGCGGAGCGCGTCGACGATGACGTCGCAGACCGTGCCGACGTAGGTGAAGTCGCGCGACTGCGTCCCGTCGCCGTGCACCACGGCGGGTTCCTCGCGCAGCGCGGCGTGCACGAAACGGGGGATCACGGCCGCGTACGCGTGGTCGTGGCGCTGCCCCGGGCCGAACACGTTGAAGAAGCGGAAGGCCAACGTCGGCAGCCCGAACGACGCCTGGTGGGCCAGGGCGTACGCCTCGGTGGCGAGCTTGCTGGCCGCGTACGGGCTCATCGGGCGGGTCCAGGTCAGCTCGGTCTTGGGCAGCGCCGGGTTCATGCCGTACACCGACGAGGACGACGCGACGAGGACGTGCCCGACCCGGTGTCGCCGGGCCGCCTCCACCACCATCAGGGTGCCGGTCGCGTTCGCGTGGTGGGAGGCCAACGGGTCGCTCAGCGAGCGGGGGACACTGGGCAGCGCGGCCAGGTGGACCACCGCCTCGCAGCCTGCCATCGCGGCGTCCAGGGCGGCCGGGTCCAGGATTGAGCCCTCGATCAGCTCGACGTCCAGCCCGTCGAGGTTGGTCCGTAGCCCGACCGAGAAATCGTCGAGAACGGTGACTCCACGGATGGTGGGCTCGACCATCGCGGCGCGGGCCAGGTTGGACCCGATGAAACCGGCTCCGCCGGTGATTAAAATGCGCATAAAAACCCCCGTTTACGCCAGAACACCTGTTCATCGACTGAACACCGCCGGCGTGACGGCGACGGCGAAAAATTCACTCTGTCCGGGTGCTGACCGAAAAGGGGCAACTCCGCTCCGAAGGCGCACAGTGAGGTTCGTCGTCAGCGTGTTCGCGGTGGAGGTGCCGACATGCCCGAGCTGATCGTCTACCGGTCCAATGCCCTGATGTCCGTCCGGTCGCGCTTCGACAGCACCCGTGACCTGGTCATGCCCGCCAACCTGGCGTACGCCGAGGCGATGGTCGGCATGTGGCACGCCGGTCTCCCCCAGGTCACCCTGGTGCCCTCGACCGCTACCGACGCCCAGGTGTGGCCGGTGATGTCCGCCGTCGGGACGAAGATCCATGACACCGCCGACGACAACTGCCCGATCAACACCGGCTGGTCGTACGTCGGCGGCAACCACGGCTACAACGTCGGCAACCAGATCGTCGTCACCAACCACGGCAAGACGACAGTCGACGTGGGCTCGCAGTGGACCGACGGAACACGCACCTTCACCCTGCTGGCCATCACCAACGCGAACAGCCTGCTCTTCGGCAACCCGTACACGATCGTCGACGGCATCGCGCAGGGCGCCCGGGTCAAGCCGGCCGCGCCGCTCACCCACCTGTCGGGGGCGACCCACACGGCCACCGTGCCGATCACGGGTCTGACGCCCGACGTGCAGATCCGCCCGGCCACCCACTCCCACACGGTGGCTGTCGAGCTGGACGGACGACCGGTGCCGGACGGCCGGTCCACCGGGCAGGAGCTGACGATCCGGGAGTCCTACCTGATCCCGTCCTACCGGGGGATGATCGACACAGCCAGGGCGAACATCGGCACACCCATCGCGACGATCATGTCGCGGATCCCGTCCCTGTGCCGCATCTCGAACGTCTACCGCTGGTCGCAGGGCGGCCTGCTGATCGGACAGACGGTGGCCGCGCTGGAGCGGTTCACCCTGAACGCCGGAGTGACCCAGTGCGGTCCGTTGACCCCGGTGGCCGGCGGTAGCCGCCGGCAGTTCATGCCGAACGTCGGCACGGCCGGCGGCCTGAACTGGTCGGTGTGGGCGAACATCGACACGCTCGCGGCTCTCACCGACTTCACCCCGGCGACCCTGACGAACCGGCTGATTCCGGCGAGCAGCATGACCCAGTGGGTGGTGAACAGCGGCCAGGTCCAGCAGTGGGGCATCGCCGTCGGGTTGCTGCCGGTCGCCGACGGCGTGCCCGAGATCCGGGCCCGCTACACCACGGCCAAGGGCTGGTTCATCACCTCCAGCCTGAAGAAGAACTATCCGCAGTTGGTGTGGGGTCGCACCATGGAGGCCGGCGAATCCGTGACCGGTACCGCCTACCGGCGCTACCTGGCGCCGCCCTCGGCGGCCACCGAGATCGTCGTGTCGGACTCCACAGACGACTTCGTGATGATCGAACGGGTCGAGGCGGTCGCCCAAGCCCAGATGCCGGCTCCGCAGCTGTTCCACCGGCTGCTGGTCCCGGCCGGCCCGACGAACCTCACCGTGCCGGACCGGGTCGCCGTCGGCGGGATCTCGTACAGCATGCCGGTCCCCACCGGGTACGGGATGTGGCGCGCGGAACCCGACCCGGCGTCGGTGGGGCCGCTCCCCGGGGTGACCGGCCCGCGCGGTAGCTACTTCCTCGTCCTCGCCGGCCCGACCGAGCCCGTCACCTACACCGGCAGCTACCAGTCGCTGCTGCTGCACCCGATGTACCTGGCGGAGCCCACCCCGGTCGACCGGGTGTGCGTCGAGGTCACCGCGACGGGAACCGGGACCATGCGGCACGGCGTGTACGCGCACGATCCGGCGACCGGACGTCCCGCCGTCCTCGGCCCGATCGCCGACTTCGGCAGCGTCGCCGTGACATCCGTCGGCGTCAAGGAGTCGGTGTTGAGTGTCCCCGTGGTGCTGCCGGCGGGCTGGCACTGGTACGGGCACGTGTGGCAGACGAGCGGTGTCACCCCGCCCACGTTGCGGGCCAGCAGCGCCGGCGCCGCCACCACCACCCTCAACCTCGGCACCAGTTCGGCGGCGATGACCGGGGACCGGTTCGGTTACGAGGTGACCGGGACGACCGGCGCGTTGGGGGCGATCACCATCGCCGGCGTCCACCAACTGCCGCCACCACGGGTCGCGTACCGGCGGGCCTGAGCTGTCGGTCGCGGCCGGCGGGCGGGGTCAGACGGTGGTGACCCCGTAGATCCTCTTCATCGCCTCGTGCTTCTCCGGGACGGGAAGGTGCCCGATGCCGAGCGACTTGGCCTGCAACCGTTCGAGGTACTCGTCGGTGGTCCGCAGCGGTCGCGCCGGGACACCGGCCGCCACCGTGTTGTCCGGGATGTCGCGCGTGACGATCGAGCCCGCCCCGATGACGCACCGGTTTCCGATGGTGACGCCGGCCAGGATCATCGACCGCATCCCGATGTAGACGTCGTCGCCGATCGTGATCGGGGCGGTCCAGTCCAGGTCGGGATGGTCCTTGCGCAGGATCAGGGTGCCGCCGTCGTGCGTGACGAACTGCACCTCGGAGGTGATGTAGACGTTGTTCCCGATGGTGATCAGCCACGGCTCCGAGCCGAACATCGCCCGGCTGACGCCGTAGAACCTGACCCGTCCGGTCAGCTTCACCCCCAGGGACCGCGCGAACGCCTCGGGGTCACGGGTGGCGGCCAGGTGGTCCCGGACTCGTCGGACCATCGTACGAACGCGACTGGGCACGTGCTGTCCTCGCTCATCGGGCCTACCGGGGTGGCAGACGACGGACCCACCCACGCGGGCCCCACCATTGCAACGAGGTAGCTCCAGCCCGAGTGACGGCGAGCCGGGTCAGGCGCAGAATCGCCGGGCGTGGTCCAGCACGTTGAGTTCCCGGAGCTGCTGTCGCCAGAGCTGGTACCGCCGGCCCGCGGTCTCCTTCGCCTCGGCGCGCTCCCCGGCCGAGCGGTCGGCCAGCCGGTCGAGGGTCTCGCTCAGCGCGGCCGCGGTTGCCGGCCGGACCACCGCTCCCCCGCCGTCGGCGATCAACTCGCTGAACGGCGTCGCGTCGGAGCAGACCACCGGGCAGCCGGACGCCAGGCTCTCCAGGATGACGTGCCCGTAGTTCTCGCCCAGCGTGGGGAAGAGGAAGGCGTCGTATCGGCTGAAGGTCGCCATCACCTCGTCCGCCTCGAGTTCCCCGAGGTAGCGGACCCGGACGTGGTCGGGCATCGCGTCGATGAGGCGCCGGCAGCCCGCCCAGTACTGCTCGTCCTCCCGCGGACCGTAGATGTCGAACTCCAGCGGGTGCGTGGCGCCGGCGACCGCCTCCAACGCCCTGGTGAGGTTCTTCATCGGGGAGATCCTGCCGACGAACACCAACCGCAGCGGCCCGTCGTGGGCGACGGCCCGGGGCGCCGGCAGCTCCGGGATGGGGCACTCGTTGCCATTGACCATGATCTGCGCCCAGGGCATGGCGGCGCGGATCTGCTTCTCCTCCAGCCAGCTGCACGCCTGCCAGCGCACGTCGAGCCGACGCAGCAGCGGGGCCCAGACCGCCAGGAAGAGTCGCTTCTTGCGCGACTTGATGGCGAGCGCGCCGGGCGAGAGCTCGCCGCGCGGGGCCAGCATGATGGCGCGGACGCGTACCAGTCGCAGCGCCACCGCCAGGATCGGCAGCACCGAGAAGAGCGACCAGAGGCTGTTGACGTAGATCAGATCGACCGGGCGGGACCGGACGTGCCGCGCGAGTCGGACCCAATGCCGCAGCGCGAACGGGCCGAGGTAGAAGACGGCGCAGCGGTCGTCGCGCCGCACCAGTCGACCGGACAGGCCCGGGTAGGGTGCGGACGAGCAGAGGTCCCGGTCCCCGGTGACCAGTGTGACGTCGAGGTCGTCCGGCAGGGTGTCGAGGATGAACCGCAGGGAGCGGATCGGCCCGCCGCCGCGAAAGCCTGGCTCGAACACGCGAGCGGTGGCGAGCACCCGGTACCCGGGCGCGGTCGTGGATCGCGCCGTCCTCTGTGGTGTCTCGGCTCGGTCGGGGAGACGCGTTCCTGCCAACTCATTCACCTTCGGCTCACCTTCCAGACTGCTGTCCCGGCGTCGGCGCGGGCACGCCAGTGCCTGGCACACGCGAGGATTGACGGGAGCGCCGGCACTCGCCCGTCACCATCGGCACCGGTAACCGGTTCAGATGACGGAGAGCGGCCAGCGTTCTCCGTAGCCGAGGGAGCCGCGGTTGACGACCGACGTAGTGATCGTAGGCGCGGGCGGCATGGGCCGTGAGGCATATGGGGTAATTCGGCTGTTGAACACCATTGCGAAGGATGCACCGCCGTGGCGGATGCTGGGCTTCGTCGACGACTACCCCACCGAGTCCAATGTCGAGGCGGTACACCGCCTCGGCGTCGCCTTCCTCGGCCCGACCCGGTGGCTGGCCGCCCAACCCGCCAGCACCCACGTGGTGCTCGGTGTCGGGCATCCGAGGTTGCGTCGCGAGACCGACCAGACCATCGCCCGGTACGGCCTGCCGGCGGCCACAGTGGTGCATCCGGCCGCCGAGATCGGCCCCGACTGCGTCCACCAGCAGGGGTTGTTCGTCGCCGGTGGCGCCCGGGTGACCACGAACGTGCTGCTGGGGCGGCATGTGCACCTCAACCAGAACTGCACGGTTGGGCACGACAGTGTGCTCGGCGACTACGTCTCGGTCAATCCGCTCGCCGCGGTCTCCGGGTACTGCCGGCTGGGGGACGGCGTCCTGGTGGGCACCACCGCCGCGATCCTGCCGAAGCTGACCGTCGGCCGGGACGCCACAGTGGGCGCCGGCGCCTGCGTGACGCGCGATGTCCCCCCGGGTGTCGTGGTGACGGGTGTGCCGGCCCGGCCGGCGGCCGGCTCAGCGGCGGATGCCCGCCCAGTCGTGATGGCGGCGCACCGTCGACAGGATGAAGTCGACCACCCGGCGTGACGTGTCGGGGACCTGGTAGTCGAGCGGACAGGCGACCGAACCCTCGGCCACCTGCGCCACCACCACCCGGATGGCCTCGACGACCCCGTCGGGCTCCAGGCCGGTCATCACGATCGCCCCGCTGTCCATTGCCTCCGGACGCTCGATGGACTCGCGCAGGGTCACCGCCGGGAACCCGAGAATCGCGGCCTCCTCGCTGACCGTGCCGCTGTCGGAGAGGGTGCATCGGGCATGCCGTTGCAGGGTCACGTAGTCGAAGAAGCCGAACGGCTCGTGGAAGGCCACGCCGTCGAGGTGCAGGCCGTCGCCCGCCAGCGCCTCAAGCCGTTTGCGGGTACGCGGATGCGTGGAGACCAGCAGCGGCAGCCGCCACTCGTCGCGGACCACCCGCAGGCACTCCAGCAGCCGACGGAGCCGGTCCGGGTGGTCGACGTTCTCCTGCCGGTGGGCGCTGACGACGAAGTAGCCGCCCGGTTCGAGTTCGAGTTGGGCCAGCACGGTGGACCGCTCGATCTGCCGTCGGTAGTGGTCGAGCACCTCGCGCATGGGTGAGCCGGTGTGCAGGATGCGGCGCGGATGCAGCCCCTCGGCGAGCAGGTTGCGTCGAGCGTGTTCCGAGTAGACCAGGTTGAAGTCGGCGATGTGGTCGACCATGCACCGGTTGGTCTCCTCCGGCACGTTCAGGTCGAAGCAGCGGTTGCCGGCCTCCATGTGGTACACCGGCACGTTCATCCGCCGGGCCATCAGCGCCGAGATCGCGCTGTTGGTGTCACCGAGCACCAGCAACGCGTCCGGGCGCAGCTCGGCGATCGCCTTCTCGGTGCCGACCAGGACGGCGCCGAGGAGGCTGCCGAGCGATTGGGTGTCGGCGCGCAGGAAGAGATTCGGCGCTCGGACCCCCAGCTCGCTGAAGAAGACGTCGGAGAGGGACGGGTCCCAGTTCTGTCCCGTGTGCACCAACGTGTGGTCCACGGTCCGATCGAGCGCGTCGATCACCCGGGCCAGTCGGATGATCTCCGGCCTGGTTCCGACGACGGTCATCACGCGGGTCACTTGACGCCTCCTGGTGGCAGATGTGCGGGTCGTGGAAGGCAGGGCCGGGTACGGCTCACGGGGTCCGCCCCTGCGGCGGCACCCGGTACGCAGGGTCGCGGATCACCCGCCACGCCTGGTCGAGGACGCTGATCGGCGCCCGGCTCGCCCGCCAACGGCGGTAGGCCTCTCCCGCCTCGACCCGGGCCGCGTGCCGCTGCTCGGGGGTGGCGGTCGCCACCTGGGTGACGAGGGCACCCAACGCCGCCGCGGTCAGCTCGGTGAGGACCAGCCCGCCGCCGTCGCGCAGCACCGCCGTCCAGGGTGTCCGGTCGGAGCAGAGCACCGGGCAGCACGCGGAGAGGCTCTCTGCGATGGCGTTGCCGTAGTTCTCCCCCCGGGTCGGCATGACGAACGCGTCGTAGCGGAAGAAGGTCGCGCGGACCTGCTCGGGTGGCAGCTCACCCCGATAACTGACGGTGACCGACTCGGGCAGCTCGGCCAGGTGCTCCCGGCAGCGTCGCCAGTACGCCTGGTCCTCCACCGGGCCGTAGATGTCCAGCCGCACCGGCACCGGCACGAAGGCGAGCGAGGCCAGCACCAGGTCGAGGTTCTTCATGGGCGAGATCCGCCCGATGAAGACCAGCCGCGCGTGGTGGGTCGCGGGTGTCGCGACCGGCGACTCGTCCGGCTCGGGGCCCCGGCTGACCGCGACGACACCGATCCGCGCCCGGGGCAGCACCCGCTGGATGTCGTTGGCCTCGACCGGCGTGGTGGCGTGCCACAGCACCCGAGGGTCGAGCAGCATCCGCCGCCAGGCGGTCAGGAAGATCCGCTTACGGAGTCGGTGCACCTGGAGCGCGGCCGCGCCGAACTCACCCCGGGGGGCGACCAGGATGCGGCCCACCCGCAGCAGACCGAGCCGGGCCGCGGCCATCGGCAGGATGGAGAAGGTCGACCAGACGCTGTTGACGTACAGCAGGTCGTACCGGCCGACGCGGAGCGAGCGCCAGAGCGACCGCCAGTGCCCCGGCCGACGTACGCCGAGATAGAAGACGTTCGTCCGGCCGACCCGGGCCCAGCGACCGGAGAGCCCCGGATAGGGGTCGCGGCAACCGAGGTCGCGGTCACGGGTCAGCATTGACGTCTCAATGTCGTCACTGGCCAGGGCGAGCACCTCGGAAATGGACCGGACCGGCCCTCCAGCCCGCCAACCGGGAGCGAAATAGCCGGCGGTCACCAGGACGTGGAATTTGCTCTCGTCGACAGTCGCCGGCCTTTCTCGGGTGTCCGCCGCGGGGGTGGGATCGCCGGCCATCCTCGCTCCTCGCTCGTGCCACAGGATCGATTCGCCTAACGATCGGATGCTCGATCCGTGACTGAGCCCTCCTCCGAACTGAGCTGCCGCGACTGGGCTGCGCAGGGGCCGCGAAGAATAAATTCCGCCAGTTACATGAAACCGCAGGAGTGCCGACTCCGAGAGCGATATAAGGATTCGGCGGGGAAAACCGGCCCAGCAGGAGAGGGACTTCATGTCACGAACGGCACTCATATCCGGCATCACCGGTCAGGACGGCAGTTACCTGTCGGAGTTCCTGCTCGACAAGGGATACACGGTGCACGGCATCAAACGGCGGTCGTCCTCTTTCAACACAGAGCGGATCGACCACGTGGACGTCCATCCGCGCAGCGGTGACGCCCGACTCTTCCTCCACTACAGCGACCTCTCCGATCCCGCCTCGCTGACCGCGCTGATCCGCGACATCCGCCCCCACGAGATCTACAACCTGGGCGCGCAGAGCCACGTCCGGGTCTCCTTCGACATCCCCGGGTACACGGCGGACGTCACCGGGCTCGGGGCGCTGCGCATGATGGAGGCGGCCCGCTCCGCCGACGTCGGTTGCCGGTTCTATCAGGCGTCCTCGTCGGAGATGTTCGGCTCGAGCCCGCCGCCGCAACGCGAGGAAACCCCGTTCCACCCGCGCAGCCCGTACGCGTGCGCGAAGGCGTACGCCTACTGGTCGGCGGTGAACTACCGCGAGTCCTGGAACATGTTCTGCGCCAACGGCATCCTGTTCAACCACGAGAGCCCACGCCGGGGCGAGAACTTCGTGACCCGCAAGATCACTCGTGCGGTGGCGCGGATCGAGGCCGGCATCCAGGACAAGCTCTACCTGGGCAACCTGGACGCCGTTCGGGACTGGGGCTACGCACCGGAGTACGTCGAGGCGATGTGGCTCGCCCTCCAGCAGGACACCCCGGACGACTACGTGGTCGCCACCGGCGAGGGCCACACAGTGCGCGAGTTCGTCGAGGCCGCGTTCGACCGGGTCGGGTTGGACTGGCAGCGGTACGTAGAGCTGGACCCCGCCTACTTCCGCCCGGCGGAGGTCGACGCCCTCATCGGCGACTACTCGAAGGCCCGACGCAAGCTGGGCTGGGCCCCGAAGACGCTCTTCAGCGACCTGGTCCGGGTCATGGTCGACGCCGACCGGCAGCTCCTCGAGGACGAGCGGATGGGCCGACTGATCCGGGTGGACCGGTGAGGGTCGCGGTCGACGCCGCACCCATCCGCCCCGGTCACGCCGCGGGGCTCGAAGCCTTCACCTACGGCCTGCTGACCGGTATGGCCGCCGACGACTCCTGCGACCTGCGGGTGAACATCCTGCGGGGCACGCTGGCCGAGTGGCGGGACCAGGTGCCCGACGCGCGGATCGGCTGGACCGAGGTGGCGCAGCCGCTCCGTTCCGACAACCCCACCGGCCAACTGCTGCGCCGGTGGACGCCGCGGGCCGTGCGCAACTCCCGTACGGTCCGCACGGCCGTCAACGCCATCCGGCAACGGTCCGTCATGCGGCACACCGACGTCGACGTCACCCTGTTCCCGTTCCACTGTGCGCCGATCGGGTCGACCAGATCGGTCGTCGTCCTGCACGACCTGCGCCACCTGGGGGCCGAGTTCCACGCCCCCGGCTTCGCGGCGGTGATCCGGGAGAATGTGGCCCACGCGGCGGCGATCGTGGTGACCTGGCCCCATCCGTACCGGGAGACCCTGCGCCTCTTCCCGGAGGCCGCGGAGCGGACCGTGCTCATCCCCACCCCGGCGTTCCAACCCGCACCGAAGCAGGCGCACGCGCGGCCCGAACCGGGGCTGCTGGTCTATCCGTCGTCCACCGCGGAGCACAAGAACCACGCGACCCTGCTGGAGGCGATGGCGCTGCTGCCGGAGTGCCGCCTGATCTGTCCGGGGCCGCTGGTCGAGCCCGAGGCGAGCCGGTTGCTCGCCCGCGCCGCGCAACCCGACCTGCGCGGCCGGGTGTCCTTCCCCGGCTACGTCAGCCTGGACGAGCTGAACGCCATCTACGCCCGAGCGGACGCGGTGGTCGTACCCTCGCTCTGGGAGGCGGCCAGCGGCGCGCTGCTGGAGGCGTTCACCTGGGGTCTCCCGGTCGCCTGCGCCGACGTCGAGCCGCTGCTCGACCAGCTGGAGTTCAATCGCGCCGAGGCGGCGGTCTTCCGGGCGCGGGATCCGCTGTCCCTGGCCGAGGCGGTGCGGCACCTGCTTGACGAGCGGGAACGTTACGCCGCCGCCTCGCGGCGGGCGAACGACCGGCTGGCCGGGCGTACCTGGGCGGCCACCGGGCGCGACTACCTGGACGTCCTGAGCTGGGCCGCGCGGGGCGGATCGGGTCCGGTGCCACGGTCCCCGTTCGTCGCTGAGGCCGCGAACGACGCCGTCGACAGCGGAGAGGTTGGAACATGAGCATCGCGGAGGACACCTATCCGGTGGCCCGACCGAGCCTCTCCACGTTGGAGGAGCGGTACGTCCTCGACGCGCTGCGGAGCGGGTGGATCTCCTCACAGGGCCCGTACCTGCGTGACTTCGAGGAGCGTTTCGCCCGTCGCTGCGCCGCCGACACCGCCGTGACGACCAGCAACGGCACTGTCGCGCTGCACCTGGTCCTCGCGGCGGCCGGCATCGGGCCGGGGGACGAGGTGATCGTGCCCGCGCTGACCTACGTGGCGACGGCCAACGCCGTCGCGTACTGCGGCGCGCGCGCCATCTGTGTGGACGTCCTACCGGAGAGCTGGTGTGTCGACCCCGCCGGGGTACGCGCCGCGATCGGCCCGCATACCCGGGCGGTCATCGCCGTCGACCTGTACGGGCACCCGGCCGACTACACCGCGCTGCGCCAGCTCTGCGACCGGCACGGTCTGCTCCTGGTCGCCGACGCGGCCGAGTCGTTCGGCGCCACCCTCGACGGGCGGCCCACCGGATCGCTCGCCGACGTCACAACGTTCTCGTTCTTCGGCAACAAGGTGCTCACCTCCGGCGAGGGCGGCTGCGTTACCACCTCCGACGCGGCCCTGGCCGACCGGATGCGCCTGCTGCGTAACCAGGGCATGGATCCGCACCGGCGGTACTACTTCCCGGTGCTGGGCTACAACTACCGGATGACGAACCTGTGCGCCGCGGTGCTCTGCGCCCAACTGGAGCGGGCCGACGAGATCATCGCCCTCCGGGACCGGGTGATCGCCGGCTACGAGGAGCAGTTGGCCGACGAGCCGGCGCTGTCGGCGCAGCCGGTGGCCGCCGGAGTTCGCCGGGCGCCCTGGATGGCGGCCTTCCTCGTGGGGGCCGAGGGGGACGCGACGTCCCGGGACGCGCTGGCCCGGGCGCTCGCCCGGCTCGGCGTGGAGACCCGCCCGTTCTTCGTGCCGATCCCGGACCTACCCGCGCATCGTGATCCGGGCGCGGACTGTCCGGTGACCGAGGACCTGAGTCGGCGCGGCATCAACCTGCCCACGTACGCCGATCTGGCCGAACCGGCGGTCAAGGCCGTGGTGGAGCGCGTCCGCGCCGCCCTGGCCACCATCGCCTGACCCGCCACCCGACCCGTCACCCGACCCGCGCCGACCCCGTCGGCGCGGGTCCGGCGGTCAGACCGGTTGGACGACCGGTGGGCGCTCCACCGCCCGGTCGGACAGCAGCAGGAGATAGCTGCCGCCCCAGGCCACCGCGCTGAGCAGGGCCAGCACGACAAGCGCGCCGGCCGCCCCGGGCGCGCCGAACAGGACCGCCCCGGCGACGACCGCCGGCACACGGAGCCCGCCGAGCAGGATGCCGAGCACTATCGCCCGCCGGCTCGCCCGCTCGATCCGCAGCCCGGCGAAGCCGATCGTGGCCGGCACGGCGAGCAGGCTCTCCAGCGCGAGCAGTACCAGCAGGCTCCGGGCGACGGTCCAGTTGGTGCCGAGCAGTTCCTTCCCGACCGCGTCCGGCAGCAGGGCGACCACGATGGTCAACGGCAGAACGGCGGCGGCCACGAGCAGCGCGAGCCGGACAGCCGCCCGAGTCCGCACCGCGCGGGACTCGGCCCGGGTGCGGGCCAACTGCGGCAGGATCAGCGTGGCCGCGGTCGACAGCACCAGGTTGACCGGCCCCAGCAGCGTGCGCCCGGCGCTCAACGCGCCGACCACCGCCGTGCCGGCGACCAACGCCACAGCGGTCAGCGCCAGCTGCGCCGACCCGGTGGTCAGCAGGAACTGCGCACCGAACCCCGCCGCGACGCGGCTCTCGGCGCGGCCGACCCGCCAGCCGGGCACCAGCGCGTACCGGCGCCGGGCCGCCACGACCACGCCGATCAGAGCGCCGCCGACGGCCCACAGGGCGAAGACGTACGGCGCGTCGATCACCCGGAGCAGGCCGGCCAGCGCGGCACACCCGGTGAGCACCGCCCAGGCGATCTCCTGGGCCATCGCCGCCGAGGGAGCGCCGATGCCGACGGCGACCGCCTTGGTGTAGTCGTAGAGGACCAACCCGGGCAGGGCGAGGCCCACGAACAGCAGGTAGGTCGAGCCGTACGCCACGCCGGCCGCGCCGACCAGGGAGCCACCGACGAGGCCGAGCAGGATCGCCCGCCGGGCGGCCGGCGCGACCCCGATCCCGGTGGCCAGCACGGTGTCGGTCACTGTGCTCCGCACCAACCCGGAGCCGACGATGTAGAACGAGAAGGCCAGGGCGAACTGACCCAGCCCGCCGACCGACTCCAGTCGGGTCACGGTGATCGCCAGCAGCAGGTTGCCGCCGCTGGAGAGCCCGCCGACGACCAGCGCGAGCAGCGCCCGGCGACCGGTGCGTGGACCGTCCGGAGCGTCGGCCCGGCCGACGGCGTGCCGGCCGACCGCGTGCCGGCCCACCCGTACGGTCACCGGATCGCGCCGCGGGCGGTGGGCAGTCGGCCGGTGCCCGCGTTCTTGCGGGCCCCGTGCAGGGGGCGGCGGGTGAGCCCCAGGAGGACGAAGACCGGCAGCGCCGCCACCACGTGCTGCAGAAAACTGATGGTGGAGTCCGGGTAGGTGTTGGACCAGAGCAGCGGGTCGAAGAGCACCAGGCAGAAGAGGCTCAGCCGGACCGGGCCGGGCGGCCCCCGCCAGCGCAGCAGCATTGCCGCCACCGCGGCCCAGAAGGCGTGCACGGCGACCACGCCGACCGGGCCGTCGAAGAACCAGATGTTGCCCAGCAGCAGGAAGGTGTAGGCCGACGTCGACCCACCGCCGATGTACAGGTTGATCCGCTGCCCGGTGGAGAGCACCGGCCGGTCCGGATCCAGCACCCGGGGCACCAGCCCGTACCGCAGGTAGTCGGTGACCCCGGGCTGACCCAGGTCGACCGGGACGTCGAAGCCCGCCACCACACTGAGCTGACTGTCCAACCGCAGTCGGTCCGTGGCGGTGACAGTGGTGTCCACCGCGACGCCGCGATCCTCCCGAATGTTGTTGCGGTGTTCGAACACGGCCGGCCAGGCGAGGAAGAGCACCACCGCACAGACCACCAGGTAACGCAGTCGGAAGACGCCGCAGAGCGCTCCGGTGGCAGCCATGAAGAACGCCAGCGCGACCAGCGGAGCGGTGACTGCCGTCAGCAGGGCGACGTAGAGCTCCGCGCCGACGAGGACGGCCAGCCAGCCGTACAGTTTCACCCGCGACAGCCGACCGCTCAGGTGGCTGGCCACCAGCAACGCGAAGCCCAGGGCTGTCCACCCCGAGAAGAGCGTGCTCACCATCGCGAGCGGCCCGTCGGTCAGGTCACCGGCGACCTGGTTGACGATGGTGCCGCGCCCGAGGTGGGCCCCGAGCACGTTGGCGGTGATGCTGGTCAGCGTGACCACGATGGCCACCGGGTAGAGCCGCGGGTACCGGGCGTGGGCGCGCCGGAAGCCCTCCCGCCAGCGCGGGTCGGGCCGCCCGAGCAGCCGCCCGACCGTTTCCACGGCGGCGCTGCCCAGCACCGCGAGCCCGACCAGGGAGACGATGAAGCCGGTCTCCGGATTCCGGTAGAAGACCGCTGTCGGCAGGATGAGCAGCGCGTACGGGGCGAGCACGACGACGGTCACCGGGTAGCAGCGGAGCACCCGACCGACGAGATCCCGGTGGGCAGCCGACGCCCCGTCCCTGGTTGGCCGATCCGTCCGCGCCTCGGTTCCACCGGTCGGCCCGCCGGGGTCGAGGGCAGCCCCGGGCCAGGTCATCGCGCGCGCCCCCTTTGGGATGTTGTTGGTCGCTCCTGACCCAACGAACCAACCGACCGGGCGAAACGCCCTTGCGTACGCGGTCGTCGCGGGTCGGCCCGTGCGGCCGCCCAAACTGTGATGAGCTGGGAACATGGATCGGTTCCGGCTCGGGCTGGTGCTCCATCCCACCCGGGACGTGTCCCCGGTGGTGGGCACGATCGTGGCCTGGGCCGCCGAGCACCACGCCGTCCTGGCGGTTCGCGAACAGGACCGGCACCGGGTGCCCGAGCCGGTCCGGGGGGTGCCGGAGGAGGAGCTGGCCGCCGGGTCGGACATGCTGATCGCCATCGGCGGGGACGGCACGATGCTGGGCGCGCTGCGGCTGGCCGTCCACGACCCGAAGCCGGTGCTCGGCGTACACCTGGGCAAGCTGGGGTTCCTCGTGGAGGTCGAACCGCCGGACCTGCCGGCGGCGCTGGCCCGACTGCTGACCGGGGAGTACACCATCGAGGCACACAGCTGCCTGGCCTGCACGGTGTGCGGCGACGACGTCGTCGCGTTCAACGACATCGCGCTGGTCCGCCATCCGGGGCAGGGCTTCGTCAGCGCGAACCTGAGCGTGGACGGGCAACAGTACGGCTACTACCGCTGTGACGCGGTGGTCGTGTGCACCCCGACCGGGTCGACCGCCTACAGCTACGCCGCCGGTGGACCCCTGATCTCGCCGGCGACGCGGGCCGTGGTGGTGACGCCGAGCGCTCCGATGGCCGGCATCTCCCGGTCGGTGGTGCTCTCGCCGGAGGAGACGGTGCGGCTGGACCTGCGGCCCGGGTCCGGGCCGGTCTCGGTGGAGGTGGACGGGCGGGTGATCCGCAACAGGTCGACGACGGGTGCGGTGGAGGTGCACTACCGCCACGGCGCCGGCCTGGTGGTCCGCCTCGATCCGCGCCGCCACCAGGAACGCAATCAGCTCAAGCTGGGGCTGCTGGATCTTCCCCTGTTGCCGGAGCAGCTTCGCGAGTTGCTTCCCGAGAGCCTGCGTCGCCAGCTCGGCCGCCGCGAGGAGCCTCGCCGGTAACGGCACTTTCGTCGGGCTTCCCCGACACTGAATCAGACAAACGGTTATGGAAATGTGAAAACCGGATTCCGTGTCGCAAAATCCGTTAAGCAGTTAGGGGACGTGCGTGGCCCCCTGACCTGCCCTGGGTCACCCCCGGCCACGGACAGGACAGGGAGTCGTAGATGCCGCCGGAGATACAACGGGTTGAGCCAACGACATCACCAGCCACCGGCCGGGCCAGGGTGAGTCGTCGTCGGACCGCCGTCTTCCTCGCCGCCGACGCCCTCGGCTGGGTCGGCGGGTTCACGGTCGCGGGCTGGGCGAGGTACGAGTTGGCTCTCACCATCGACCAGGCGGTCAACGCGGTACTGCTCGGCGGCGGGGCCGCCGTGCTGCACGTCGGCGTCAGCGCGCTGCGTCGCATCCGTTCCGGTCGTCAACCCCTCGGCACCGTCGAGGAGGTTCGTGGCCTCGCCGGCACCACCGCCACCACCGCGGCGATCGTCCTCGTCGCCCTTCTCACGCTGGGCGAACGCCCGGTGCCGGCCAGCACCCCGGTGATCGGTGCCGCGCTGGCACTGCTGCTGATGCTCAGCTGCCGGCTCCTGCACCGCCACCGACGGGACCGTGCGATGCGACCGGACGCCCGCTCGGCCACCCCGGTGCTGCTCTTCGGCCTCGGCGAGGCCGGGCAGGGGCTGGTGCGCGCGATGCTCAGCGACCCGAAGGGCCGCTACCTGCCCGTCGGCGCGCTCGACGACGACCCGGGCAAACACGACCTCCGCATCGCCGGTGTCCCGGTGCTGGGCGGCCGGCAGCACCTCGTCGACGTGATCCGCCGCACCGGCGCCACCACAGTGATCTTCGCGGTGGCCAACGCCGACGCCACGCTGATCCGCGAGGTGCGGGAGGCGACCCTGCGCACCGGCGCAGCGTTCAAGGTCCTGCCACCGGTCCGGGATCTGGTGGATCACCGGATCACCGTCAGCGACGTGCGGGACGTCCAGATCAGCGACCTGCTCGGCCGACGCCAGGTGGTCGGCGACCTGACCTTGGACGACAACGGGCTCACCGGTCGACGCGTTCTGGTCACCGGCGCCGGAGGCTCGATCGGCTCGGAGTTGTGCCGGCAGATCATGCGGGCCAACCCCGGTGAGCTGATGATGCTGGACCGGGACGAGTCGGCCCTGCACAGCCTCCAGATGTCGCTCACCGGACGTGCGCTGCTGGACGGCCCCGAACTCATCCTCGCCGACCTGCGGGACGACGAAGGTATCCGACGCATCATGCGGGAACGCCGCCCCGAGATCGTCTTCCACGCCGCCGCGCTGAAGCACCTGACCCTGCTGGAACGGCACCCGGGCGAGGCGGTCAAGACCAACGTCTGGGGAACGCTCAGCGTGCTGGACGCGTGCCGGGACGTCGCCCGTTTCGTCAACATCTCCACCGACAAGGCCGCCGACCCGATCAGCGTGCTCGGCTACTCGAAGCGCATCACCGAGATGCTGACCGCGCACGCTGCGGCGACCTACCCGGGCACCTTCCTGAGCGTCCGGTTCGGCAACGTCCTGAGCAGCCGGGGCTCGGTGGTTACTGCCTTCCAACGGCAGATCGAGGCGAGGCAGCCGCTGACAGTCACCGACCCCAACGTGACCCGGTACCTGATGACGGTGCAGGAGGCGGTGCACCTGGTCCTCCAGGCGGCCGCCATCGGCCGCGACGGGGAGGCCCTGGTGCTCGACATGGGCGAGCCGGTCCGGATCGACGACCTCGCCCGCCGCATGGTCGAGCGGTCGGCCACTCCGGTCCCGATCGTCTACACCGGGCTACGCCCGGGGGAGAAGCTGCACGAGGACCTGCTCGGTCAGGGCGAGGCCGACCACCGGCCACTGCACCCGCTGATCTCGCACGTGACCGTTCCGGCCCTGGACCCCCTCGAGGTCAGTGGACTGGATCCGTTCGACGAACCTGCCAAGGTCGTCGATCAGCTCGCCCGGCTCTGTGGCAGCCCGCACGGCTCGCTCCCCCAACGGCGCGGGGGCGTACCGCTGGCCCGCTGACCTCGCGGAAACGGGGCCGACGCCTTCTGGCGTCGGCCCCGCCGCGTTCGAGGTGGAAGCCCGACCGCTCAGCCGAGAACCTGCGTGACCAGGTCCTGGGCCTCCTGCTGGAGACGGCGGAGGTGCTCCGGGCCCTGGAAGGACTCGGCGTAGATCTTGTAGACGTCCTCGGTGCCGGACGGGCGGGCGGCGAACCAGCCGGACTCCGTGGTGACCTTCAGGCCGCCGATCGGTGCGCCGTTGCCGGGGGCGGTGGTCAGGGTCGCGGTGATCGGCTCACCGGCCAGCTCGGTGGCGTCGACCTGGTCCGGCGAGAGCTTGGCGAGCACGGCCTTCTGCTCCCGGGTGGCCGGGGCGTCGATCCGGGCGTACGCGGGCGCGCCGAACCGCTCGGCCAGCTCCGCCCAGTGCTCGCTCGGGCTGCGCCCGGTCGTGGCCAGGATCTCGGAGGCCAGCAGGCAGAGCAGGATGCCGTCCTTGTCGGTGGTCCAGGTGGAGCCGTCGCGGCGCAGGAACGACGCCCCGGCGCTCTCCTCACCGCCGAAGCCGACCGAACCGTCGAGCAGGCCGGGCACGAACCACTTGAAGCCGACCGGCACCTCCAGCAGCGGCCGGCCCAGGTCGGCGGCCACCCGGTCGATCATCGAGGAGGAGACCAGGGTCTTGCCCACCGCGGCGGCCGGACCCCAGTTGGCGCGGGTGCGGGACAGGTGCCCGATCGCCACCGCCAGGAAGTGGTTGGGATTCATCAGGCCGGCGTCGGGGGTGACGATGCCGTGCCGGTCGGCGTCGGCGTCGTTGCCCGTGGAGATCTGGTAGTCGGCGCGGGCGGCGATCAGGGACGCCATCGCGTTCGGCGAGGAGCAGTCCATCCGGATCTTGCCGTCCCCGTCCAGGGTCATGAACCGCCAGGTCGGGTCGACCGTCGGGTTGACCACCGTCAGGTCCAGCCGGTGCCGCTCGGCGATCTCGCCCCAGTACGCCACGCTGGCCCCGCCGAGCGGGTCCGCGCCGATCCGCACCCCGGCGTCGCGGATGGCGTCGATGTCGATCGCCGCCGGCAGGTCGTCGACGTAGTGCGCGAGGAAGTCGTACTCCCCGGTGGTGTCGGCGGCCCGGGCCCGCGCGTAGGTGATCCGGCGGACGTCCTTGAGCCCGGCGGCCAGGATCACGTTGGCGCGGTCCTGGATCCAGCGGGTGACGTCGGTGTCGGCGGGCCCGCCGTTGGTGGGGTTGTACTTGAAGCCCCCGTCGTCGGGCGGGTTGTGTGACGGGGTGATGACGATGCCGTCGGCGAGCCCGCTGGTGCGGCCCCGGTTGTGGGTGAGGATCGCGTGCGACAGCGCCGGGGTGGGGGTGTAGCCGTCGCGGCTGTCGACCAGCACGGTGACCCCGTTGGCGGCGAGCACCTCCAGCGCGTCCACGGCGGCCGGTGCGGAGAGCGCGTGCGTGTCCCGGGCCAGGAACAGCGGGCCGTCGAGGCCCTGCTCCCGCCGGTAGTCGCAGAGCGCCTGGGTGACCGCGAGGATGTGGTCGGAGTTGAACGCGTTGCGCAGGCTGGAGCCCCGGTGGCCGGAGGTGCCGAAGGACACCTGCTGCGCCGGGTCCGCGGGGTCCGGATGCTCGGCGTAGTAGGCGGTCACCAGGCGCGGCACGTCGACCAGGTCGGCGGGCTCGGCGGGCTGGCCGGCACGGGGATGGGTCACGGGGTCTACCTCCTTGATAGTGCGACGGTCACAGCTCGACCCGCTGGCCCTTGCCGATCACCACGATGCCGTTGTCGGAGACGGTGTAACGCTGCCGGTCCTTCTCCAGGTCGACGCCGATCTCGGCGCCCTCGGGGACGAACACGTTCTTGTCCAGGATGGCCCGGCGAACCACCGCGTGCCGGCCGATCTCGACACCCTCCATCAGCACCGAGCCCTCGACGTGCGCCCAGGAGTGCACCCGCACCTTCGGCGACACGATCGAGTTCTCCACCAGCGAGCCGGAGATCACCACACCCGGCGAGACCATCGACCCGACCGCGCGGCCGACCCGCTCACCCCACTGGTGGACGAACTTCGCGGGCGGCCACGGCGGCTGCTCCGTGTAGATCGGCCACTCGAAGTTGTAGAGGTTGAAGACGGGGTGCACGTTGATCAGATCCATGTGCGCGTCGTAGAACGAGTCGAGCGTCCCGACGTCGCGCCAGTAGCCGCGGTCCCGGTCGGTGCTGCCCGGCACCTCGTTGTCACGGAAGTCGTAGACGTTCGCCTCGCCCCGCTCGACGAGCATCGGGATGATGCTGCCGCCCATGTCGTGCTTGCTGGACTTGTCCGCCGCGTCCCGCTCGACCACCTCGCACAGAGCGCGGGTGGTGAAGACGTAGTTGCCCATCGAGGCGTAAATCTCGTCGGGCGCGTCCGGCAGGCCGACCGCGTCGGTGGGCTTCTCGCGGAACGCACGGATCTTCCGGCCGTCCTCGCCGACCTCGATGACACCGAACTGGTCGGCCATCGAGAGGGGCTGACGGATGCCGGCGACGGTGACCGCCGCGCCGGAGGCGATGTGGTCCTCCACCATCTGCCGCGGGTCCATCCGGTAGATGTGGTCGGCGCCGAAGACGATCACGTAGTCGGGCTGCTCGTCGTTGATGAGGTTGAAGCTCTGGTAGATGGCGTCGGCCGAGCCGGCGAACCACCACGGACCACGACGCTGCTGCGCGGGCACCGGGGTGACGTAGTTGCCGAGCAGGGTGGACATCCGCCAGGTCTTGGTGATGTGTCGGTCGAGGGAGTGGGACTTGTACTGGGTCAGCACGACGATCTTGAGATAGCCGGCGTTGGCCAGGTTGGAGAGGACGAAATCGACCATGCGGTACATCCCGCCGAACGGGACGGCCGGCTTGGCCCGGTCCGTGGTGAGTGGCATCAGGCGCTTGCCCTCCCCACCCGCCAGGACGATCGCGAGCACCTTGGCAGCCATGCCCAGACGCTATCCACCCGCGTCGGACTTCACCACTCGTACGGGGAGTCTTCTGCACTAGGGTGCGGGGTCATGACGGAACCCACCCCGCTGCGCGTCGATCTGCTCACCCGCGAGTACCCACCGGAGGTCTACGGCGGCGCGGGCGTGCACGTCGAGTACCTGGCCCGGGAGTTGCGCCACCTCACCGACGTACGCGTGCACTGCTTCGGCCTGCCGCGCACCGAGCCGGGCGTCACGGCGTACGCCGATCCGCCCGGCCTGACCGGCGCGAACGCCGCGTTGCGGACGATGGGTGTGGACCTGGAGATGGCCGCCGGCACCGCCGGCACCGCCGGCACCGACGTGGTGCACAGCCACACGTGGTACGCGAACCTGGCCGGGCACACCGCGAAGCTGCTGCACGGGGTGCCGCACGTGCTGACCGCGCACAGCCTGGAGCCGCTGCGACCGTGGAAGGCCGAGCAGCTCGGCGGCGGGTACACGCTCTCCTCCTGGATCGAGCGCACCGCGATGGAGGCCGCCGACGCGGTGATCGCGGTCAGTGCGGGAATGCGCAACGACGTGCTCGCCGCCTACCCGCAGATCGACCCGGACCGGGTCCGGGTGGTCTACAACGGCATCGACACCGTGCAGTACGCCCCGGACTCCGGCACCGACGTGCTGGAGCGGCTCGGCATCGACCCGGCGCTGCCCAGCGTGGTCTATGTGGGAAGGATCACCCGGCAGAAGGGGCTGCCCTACCTGCTGCGGGCCGCCCGGGAGCTGCCGGCCGACACCCAGCTCGTGCTGCTCGCCGGCGCACCCGACACGGCCGAGATCGCCGCCGAGGTGGAAGAGCTGGTCGCCGAGCTGCGGGCCAACCGCTCCGGCGTGGTCTGGGTGGCCGAGATGCTGCCCAAGCCCGAGGTGATCCAGGTGCTCACCCACGCGACAGTCTTCGTCTGCCCCTCGGTGTACGAGCCGATGGGCATCGTCAACCTGGAGGCGATGGCCTGCGAGACGGCTGTGGTGGCGACCGCCACCGGCGGCATCCCCGAGGTGGTGGCCGACGACGAGACCGGCCTGCTGGTGCCGATCGAGCAGGCCACCGACGGCTCCGGGACGCCGTTGCGGCCGGAGAGGTTCGTGGCCGACCTGGCGTCGGCGATCAACACGCTGCTCGCCGACCCGGCCCGCACCGAGCGGTTCGGCCTGGCCGGCCGTCGGCGCGCCGTTGAGCACTTCTCCTGGGACGCCATCGCCCGCCAGACCCTGGAGGTCTACCGCTCCGTCGGCGCGGCCTGAGGGAGCCGGCGAGATGCGGTACGACGAACTCGAAGCGGCGATCCTCCAGTTGGTCGTCGAGGCTGACGAGGCCAAGCTGCGCGTCTTCGGCCTGGAGACGGTCACCCGGCTGGTCCGGAGCGAACTGCTCGACACCGCCTCGGACGACGAACTGACCGAGGACGCGTGGGCGGCGCTGGCCAGCGCCCGCGAGAACGTCCGGACGGCCGACGCGACGGAGCTCCGCGCACGGTTGACGCGGATCGACGCGGGCATCCTCGCCGACGGCGACCTGGATCAGGGGATCCTGATCGTCCTCACCGCGCTCGAACACTGGACCACCTACCTGGAGGAGGACCGGCGCGAGGAGCTGTACGAGTTGGCCATCCGCTCCGTCGAGGAGGTCGACTTCCAGGTCTCGGCCGACCTCGACGACGTCCTCGCCACCCCGGAGATGACCGCCGAGTACGAGCGGATGAAACGCCTGCTCACCCCCGGCCTCAGATCGCCGTCCCCGGCGGCGACTTGAGCAACGACGTCGCTTCGGCGCAGTAACCACCACGCCCGTTCCGGAGCGCGCTGGCGGCGATGCGGATGAGGTCGATGTTGACCCCCGCAGCGCCACTCGGATCGTGCACCTTCAGCTTCACGTCGAGGCTCACCGCTGTCTCACCCCAACCCTGCGCCTCAAGGTTGAGGTGGGCCACCTTCTGCGACGCGAGATGCGGCAGGTACCCGAGCGGGGCGACCTCGACGCTGTCAGCGCCCGACAGGGCGTTGAGCTTGGACTGCTTCTTGGTGTTGGGGTTTTCGACCAGGTTGCGGAAGTCTTCGGTGCCGCCCAGATTGACCTGGTAGGAGCTGACCAGGGTGAGGCCCCGTTCCGCCAGCAGCCGCAGCAGCGCGTTGTGCAGCACCGAGGTGCCGAACTGGCTGGCCAGGTCGTCGCCGAGCAGCGGTAGACCGGCTGCCTCGAACCTGTCGATCCAGCGTGGATCGCGCGCGACCGGGTCGGAGGTGGTGTTGATGAAGGCGACACCCGCCGTGTGAGCTGCCTCGGCGTACGCCTGGGCGGTCTCTGGCCGGCCGCTCGGCGCCGAGTAGAGCAGCACCTCCGCCCCTGCCAGCGCCGCTGCCACCCGCTGCACCTCGGTCGCGTCGACGAGGCCCTTCGTGACCTGCACACCCGCTTCGGGCAGGTCGCAGTCCAGCCGAGGGAAGTTGTTGGGCGCCAGAAAGATCGCCTCGGTCAGATCCCGGCCGATCTTCTCCGCGGAGGTGGCGAAAGCCGCCACGACGTCGATGTCCCCCACCCCGAGCCCGTCGATCATCGGCCGGCGAATGCCGACCAGGCTGCCGCTCTGGCGGTAGAGAGCAAGCCCCTGCACCAGTGCCGACGTGTTGTTGCCGACACCGACAACCGCAACCTTCACCCGTTCGATCATGGCGGGAGGCTACGTCACCTCCGCGCGTTTCGACGGGGTGGCGATCCGCTCCGACGGGACCACGAACGGTCTCCGGAAAGTGTCGTACAGGTGTTCTAGTCTCCTACTGTGATCGATGCGTTGGAGCAGGCCGAGGCCGCCGTGGCGGCCTGCTTCGACACGGCCGCCTGGGCTGCCAACGAGCGCGATCTCGTGGCGGCGCTGGATGCGACGCACCGCCTTGAGCAACGCCTGGCCGCGGTCAAGTTGACCCTCGTGCGCGAGCTGGACGGTCGAGGCACCGCGACCGCACAAGGCGCATCCTCGACGGCCGTGTGGCTGCGGGACCGGTTACGTCTCACGGTTGGTGCCGCCCGGCGGCTGGTCGAGTTGGCCGCAGCGCTCGACGCCGCCCCATCCGGGGTGCGTGACGCGTTGGTCGGCGGCGCGGTCGACGTGGAGCAGGTGCGGGTCATCGCCGAGACGGTCGAGACCGTTCACGCCACGGCCGGCACGGAGGCTGCCGACAAGGCCGTCGGTGTCCTCGTCGACTGGGCGGCGCAGTTCGACGCCGCCCTGTTGCGCAAGCTCGGCACCCGCATCCTCGACCACGTCGCCCCGGAGGTCGCCGACGCCGCCGCCGATGCGGCGCTGCGGGCGCAGGAGTCACGGGCCGCCCGCGACCGGCACGTCACCGTGAGCGAGCAGCCCGACGGTCGGCTGCGCCTCACCGGCGTTCTCGATGTTGAGGCTGCGGCCCTGCTGCGCGCCGCCATCGACCCGCTTACCACGCCCGGCGGCCCCGACGACACCCGCACGGCCGGGCAACGCCGCCACGACGCCCTGGCCGACGTCTGCCGACTCGCCCTGCGCACCGGCGAGCTGCCCGAGCACGGCGGTGACCCCACGCAGGTCGTCATCACCACCGGCTACGACGGGTTGACGCGGCAGTTGGGCGCCGGAGCCCTTGACACCGGCCTTCAGCTCACCCCCGAGGCCGTGCGTCGGCTCGCCTGCGACGCCGCCATCCTCCCCGCCGTCCTCGGCGGCGTCGGCCAACCCCTTGATGTCGGCCGGCAACGCCGACTCATCACCGGGCCGCTACGACGCGCCCTGGTGCTCCGGGACCGGGGCTGCGCGTTTCCCGGCTGCGACCGCCCACCCCGCTGGTGCGACGGTCACCACATCCGGCACTGGGCCGACGGCGGCGACACCAGCCTCGACAACGCGGTGCTCCTCTGCGGCCACCACCACCAACACGTTCACCGCGGTGACTGGACCGTCCACCTCGGCGGCGACGGCCACCCCGAATTCACCCCACCCGCCTGGCTCGACCCCGAACAACTCCCCCGCCGCAACCACTACCACCGGCGCAACTAACCAACAGCTCACCGTCAGCGCGTCAGGCGACGCCGAGAGTGGCGGCGAGCTGGGCCAGGCCGGTGGGCGCATCGGCGGACCGCCACACGACGGCAACCAGCTTCCGCACCGCCGGCCGGTCGTGCACCTCACCGTGCGCGGTGCGTTCGGCGTCGAGCAGCGCGCGGCCGGCCCGGAGCATGTCGCCACCCCGGATGTACACGCGCGCCACATCAAGCAGGTACGCGGCCCGGTGCTCGGGTGACAGCCACCGCCACCCGTCGGTGGCGAGCAGCCGCTCATGCCGGACCGTCGCCACCGCGACATCTCCGAGCGCCGCCTCGACGACCACCCGGGCTGCCTCCACCGCCGCCGACCCGAAGTCAGTACACCCAGCGGAGCCACCACCGCGGTCGACGGTGCGGGCCAGCTCTGCGGCCCGGTCGAGGGACTGATGGGCGTTGCGCGCTCCTCCCCCGCGCGCGGCGGCGAGGGCGGCCTGGATCAACAACGTCCCGCGCAGCGATGCGGCATCCGGGGAATTAGCACCGGACGCCTCGATCCCGTGCGCGGCTCGGAGTGCGACGTCCGCGGCCGAGCGCCGACGCTCCCGGGACCGCAGGGCCTGACTCAACGGCACGGTGGCGACACCGGAGAGCCGGGGATCGTTGGTGGCGAAGGCGACGGCGATCCCACGGTCGGCCGCCAGCCACGCCAGCTCTCCCTGGTCGACCTTCACCAGCGCCAGGGCGATGAGCGCGTACACCGACACCAGCAGTGTGTCGCCCGCCCCGCCGGCGCGGGCGGCCTGCGTCGCACGTGCGGCGTCGAGCAGGCTGGGTAGCAGGGCGAGTAGCGCCGGGTACCGGGCATGCCGGTAGCTCTGGTCGGCGTGGTCCAGACGGGCTCGCAGCTCCTCGGCGGAGGGCGTCTGGGTCGAGCCCGGCAGGTGGTATCGGGCCAACGCCGCCCGGATCCCGTCCACCCCGGCCGCGACGGGCTGCGGACGGGCTGAGCGGGTGGCCAGCAGGACCTCCACGTCGATGCGGAGCGTCTCGGCGATCTCCCGGAGGTTGGACACCCGCTCCAACCGGCGTACCCCACGCTCGACCTTGTCCACCCAACTCTTCGACTTGCCGAGCCGGTCGGCGAACTGCTGCTGCGTCATGTTGCGCCGCACCCGCCACTGCGCGACCCGGCGACCCACCGGCAGCTCGTTCACCGCAGGCCCGTCGCGCTCACCGCACGATCCCGACCACAAACAACAGGAGTACGACCACCGCGATCACGAGTCCGTAGGTGTACTGCCGCCGGGTGAGCGGCGCCCGCGTCGGGTGCGGCGGACAGGGCACCCGGTCTCCGTCCGGCTGCGGAGGCCGGCCGCCGGCAACCGGGTACGCCGGCGGCAACGGCCCATCCGAAGAACGCTCGTCCAACTGTGCCTCCTCGAACATGGCGGAAGGGGTGGTAACGACGCAGGTCAGGGCGGAGCGACACGGGGGAACCGCCCCGCCCTGCCAGGAGGAACTCCGCTGCTGACGAGAGATCCCCTGCCCTCAACTTAGAAGGCACTGCCTTCACAGTCAACAGAGCATGCACGGTGAGTTACCCACAGTGCGAAGATCGGTGCGCTGACGAGAGGTGGCGCCACCATGCCGCAAGCACCGCTGTACGAGCAGATCATCGATGACGTTGCTGCTTCGATTCAGGCCGGCACGTTGCAGCCGGGCGACAAGCTGCCCTCCATCGCCGAGATGCGAGAGCAGTACCAGTCGAGCGCCTGGCCGGTGCGTTACGCCCTGCGGATCTTGGAGGAGCGAGGCTGGATCGTCACTCGCCAAGGCAAGGGCTCGTTCGTGGCGCCGAACCCGCCCGCCTGAGCCTGAGGACATACCCCGACTTCGTTGATCGTTGTCAGCTGAGCAGTGCGACACGCCGAGGGTGATGCTGCTGAGGTGCCACGGATCGTCGCCGCTCGCCTGAAACCACAGGCTCCTCGTGAAGATCCGCGCAACTTCGGGGAAACTGCTGCGTCGGCGCGCGTTGAGGCAGCAGTTTCCCCGAAAGCGTGCGGATCTTGGCTTGCGCTCCGGGAGCGGGGCGGGGCGGTCAGTCGACCGGCGTGATCAGCGTCAGGGTTGGGAAGTACGTGCGGTATCGCGCCCCATCACGGGTCAGCAGGTGGTACCGGCACACGGCGGCATGCGCGCCGATGTAGAAATCGGCTACCGGCGACCGCTTCGTGCCACCCAGTTTGCGGTACCGCGCGTAGGCCTTGCCGGCGAGGAAGCCGGCCAGGTACGGAAGCTCCTCGCGCAGAAAGTCCCCTGCCGGCAATGCCTCGTCCAACTCCTCGATGCGGGCGAAACGGACCGACACCTCGGCGTACACGATGGGGTTGATCACCAGGTTGCCCGCGTCGCGGGCCTCGGCGAGGGCGGCGCCGGACCACTCCGCCCACTTGGCGTCGTCGGTCAGGATGTCCAGCAGCACATTGGTGTCGACCAGGGTCGTCACCGCGTCGGATGCACGCGACGGCACCGCGCGGAGCCGTTCACTCGCCACGCAGCAACTCCATCAACTCTTCGGTGGACATGTGCTCGGTCTCCTTGGCGCTGCCCCGACCGCGCATGTGGCGGACGAGTCGCTGACCCCGGGTGTCGGAGCCGTGTACGCGCACGATGCGCAGGGCCCCGCCCTCCTCCACCACGTCGACCTCGTCGCCCTCGTGCAGGTTGTAACGGGCTCGCAGCGCGGCCGGGATGGTCACCTGGCCCTTGCTGTTCAACCGCATGCTCTGTACCTCCGTCACGTAATACGAACGATACGTGACACCTACCGTTACGCGGTGCGTCCGATGAACCGCGCGGGGGGCTGAGCGGGGTGCTTGGCCGCGCGCGAAGGGATCTCGCACAGTAGGTTGGCGGGGTGACAGGACGGTTCCCGATCGAAGACGTCTCCCCCGTCGTCTCGTGCGGGCGGTACCCGGCTAAGGCAGTCGTCGACGAGCCGGTCCCGGTGTCGGCGCGCGCCTACCGGGAGGGGCACGACGCGCTGGGCTGCAACGTGGTGTGGGCCGGCCCGGACGGCGTGCAGCGGCCGTTCACCCGGATGCGCCCCGGCGAACCGGGCCAGGACCGCTGGCACGCCACCATCGCGCCGGACGCCGTCGGCTCCTGGACCTTCGCCGTCGAGGCGTTCCAGGACCCGTACCTGACCTGGCAGAACGCGGTGACCAAGAAGATCGCCGCCGGGCAGGGTCCGGAGGACCTGGCCAACGACCTGGCCGAGGGCGCGCGAGTGCTCGCTTCAGCCCGCGAGCTGGTGCCGGCCGCCGACCGGCCCCGGGTCGCCGACGCGCTCACCGCGCTGGTCGACACCGACCTGCCGTTGCCACAGCGGGTCGACCCGGCACTGGCCCTGGCCGACCTGCTCTGGGAGCACCCGGTGCGGGAGCTGGTGACCGCCGGTGAGGCGTACACCCTCTGGGTTGACCGCAAGCGGGCGCTCTTCTCGGCCTGGTACGAGTTCTTCCCGCGCTCCGAAGGAGCGGCGGGTGGGCGCTCCGGCACCTTCGCCACCGCCACCGAGCGGCTGCCGGGTGTGGCGGCGATGGGCTTCGACGTGCTCTACCTGCCGCCGATCCACCCGATCGGCCGGATCAACCGCAAGGGCCGCAACAACGCGCTCACCGCCGGGCCGACCGACGTGGGCTCGCCGTGGGCGATCGGCGCCGCCGAGGGCGGCCACGACACGATCCACCCCGACCTGGGTACGCCGGCGGACTTCCGCGCCTTCATCCAGGCGGCCGCGGCGCAGGGCCTGGAGGTGGCGATGGACCTGGCGTTGCAGTGCGCGCCGGACCACCCGTGGGTCACCGAGCACCCGGAGTGGTTCACCACCCGGGCCGACGGCAGCATCGCGTACGCGGAGAACCCGCCGAAGAAGTACCAGGACATCTACCCGGTCAACTTCGACAACGACCCCGACGGCATCCGCGCCGAGGTGCTGCGCGTGGTGCTGCACTGGGTGGGCGAGGGCATCCGGATCTTCCGGGTGGACAACCCGCACACCAAGCCGTTCGACTTCTGGCACTGGCTGATCGCCGAGGTCAAGAAGGTCGACCCGGACGTGCTGTTCCTGGCCGAGGCGTTCACCCGGCCGGCCATCATGCACGGGCTCGGCAAGATCGGCTTCACGCAGTCGTACACCTATTTCACCTGGCGCACGACGGCCGCCGAGATGCGGGAGTACTGCGAGGAGCTGGTCGCGTCGGCCGACCACATGCGGCCGAACTTCTGGCCGAACACGCCGGACATCCTGCACTCCTCGTTGCAGCACGGCGGCCCGCCGATGTTCAAGATCCGGGCGGTGCTGGCCGCGCTGCTCTCCCCCTCCTGGGGCCTGTACGCGGGCTACGAGCTGTTCGAGCACGTGGCCCGCCCCGGCGCGGAGGAGTACCTGGACAACGAGAAGTACGAGCTGCGCCCCCGCGACTGGGCCGGCGCGGAGGCGCAGGGCCGCTCGCTGGCGCCGTTCCTCGCCACCCTCAACCGGGTACGCCGCGACAACCCGGCCCTGCACCAGCTGCGTAACCTGCGCTTCCACGAGATCGACAACCCGGCGCTGCTGTGCTGGTCGAAACACGACCCGGACACCGGCAACACCGTCATCGTGATCTGCGCGTTCGACCCACGTGTGGTGCAGTGGGGCAACACGACGCTCGACATGCCGGAGCTCGGGTTCGACTGGCACGAGCGGTTCACCGTGTACGACGAGCTGACCGGCACCAGCTACGACTGGGGTCAGCGCAACGCGGTGCGGCTCGACCCGTACCTGCAACCGGCGCATGTGCTGACCGTCCGCCGTCCGACCCCGCCCGCCGCGCCGGCACCCGCGGGCGCCGAGCTGGCGGACCTCACCGTCGCCGACGTCCCGGACGACCTGTCCGGCGGCACCGCGCCGACGAGCCCGGCACCGACGAGCCCGGCACCGACGGCCGGCGCTGGCACGACGGCGGCTGCGCGCCGGCCCGCGGCCCGCCCGTCCCCGCCCCGCTCCGCGGCCGCCCGCGCATCCGCGGCCCGCTCGGCGAAGCCCCGCCCGTCCGCCTCCGCACCGACCGACGCCGCCCCGAAGGACGACCGATGGACCAGCTGATCACCGGCGTGACGCACGACCCGCACGCGCTGCTCGGCGCGCACCCCGCCGACGGATGGACGACGATCCGCACGATGCGCCGGGGCGCGGGCGACGTGCTGCTGCTCGTCGGCGACGAGCGGCACCCGATGAAGCGGGTGCACGACCTGGGCGTCTTCGAGACCCACATCGAGGGCACCGTGCTCGACTACCGGGTGGAGGTCGACGGCACCGTCCACGACGACCCGTACCGCTACCCGCCCACGCTCGGCGAGCTGGACCTGCACCTGATCGGCGAGGGCCGGCACGAGCGGCTGTGGGACGCGCTCGGCGCCCGGGTCTTCGACGAGGGCGTGGCGTTCAGCGTCTGGGCGCCCAGCGCGCGCGGAGTGCGGGTGGTCGGCGACTTCACCGGCTGGGGTCCGGACGACGGCTGGCCGATGCGGTCGCTCGGCTCCAGCGGCGTCTGGGAGCTGTTCGTCCCCAACGCCCGGGTCGGTGCCCGCTACAAGTACCGGGTGCTCGGCGCCGACGGGAAGTGGCGGGACAAGGCCGACCCCCTGGCGGCGTACGCCGAGGTGCCGCCCGCCACCGCGTCGGTGGTGCACCACTCGACGTACCGGTGGAACGACGCGGACTGGCTGGCCCGCCGGGCCGAGCGCCAGCCGCACCAGGAGCCGATGAGCGTGTACGAGGTGCACCTCGGCTCCTGGCGGCCCGGCCTGGGCTACCGCGAGCTGGCCGATCAGCTCACCGCGTACGTCACCGAGCTGGGCTTCACGCACGTCGAGTTGCTGCCGGTGATGGAGCACCCGTTCGGCGGTTCCTGGGGCTACCAGGTGACCGGCTACTACGCGCCGACGTCCCGCTTCGGTGACCCGGACGAGTTCCGCCACCTCGTCGACTCCCTGCACGCCGCCGGCATCGGCGTGATCCTGGACTGGGTGCCCGCGCACTTCCCCAAGGACGAGTGGGCCCTGGCCCGCTTCGACGGCACCCCGCTCTACGAGCACCCCGACCCGCGGCGCGGCGAGCACCCCGACTGGGGCACGTACGTCTTCGACTTCGGCCGCAACGAGGTGCGCAACTTCCTGGTCGCCAACGCGCTCTACTGGTGCGACCAGTTCCACGTCGACGGGCTGCGGGTCGACGCGGTCGCCTCGATGCTCTACCTGGACTACTCCCGCGACGAGGGCCAGTGGGCCCCCAACCAGTACGGCGGTCGGGAGAACCTGGAGGCCATCGCGCTCATGCAGGAGGTGAACGCGACGGTCTACAAGCACCACGCCGGGGTCGTGATGATCGCCGAGGAGTCGACCGCCTGGCCGGGCGTCACCCGACCCACGGCCGACGGCGGGCTGGGCTTCGGCTTCAAGTGGAACATGGGCTGGATGCACGACACCCTGCTCTACACCTCGAAGGACCCGATCTACCGCCAGCACCACCACCACCAGCTGACGTTCTCCCTGGCGTACGCCTGGAGCGAGAACTACGTGCTGCCGATCAGCCACGACGAGGTCGTGCACGGCAAGGGCTCCCTGGCCGGCAAGATGCCCGGCGACACCTGGCAGCGGCTGGCCAACGTGCGGGCGCTGCTCGCGTACATGTGGGCGCACCCGGGCAAGCAGCTGCTGTTCATGGGCTCCGAGCTGGCCGACGACCGGGAGTGGAGCGAGGAGCGCGGCCTCGACTGGTACCTGCTGCACGACCCGGCCCGCGCCGGCGTGCAGCGGCTCGTCGGTGACCTCAACCGGGTCTACCGGGACACCCCGGCGCTGTGGGCGCAGGACACCGAGCCGGCCGGGTTCCGCTGGATCGCCGGAGACGACGTCGCCAACAACACCGTGTCCTTCGTCCGGATCGCCCCGGACGGTTCGACGCTGGTGTGCGTGGCGAACTTTTCCGCGTCTCCGCTGCACGACTACCGGATCGGCCTGCCGGCTGGCGGCACCTGGGCGGAGGTGCTCAACACCGACGCCCACCATTACGGCGGGTCGGGCGTGGGCAACCTGGGCGAGGTGCACGCCGAGGACGTGCCCTGGCACGGGATGGTGGCGTCCGCGGCCCTCCAGGTCCCCCCGCTGGGCGTCGTCTGGCTCCGCCAGAGCTGAGCACCGCCCCCAGCCTCATAATCACTTAATGCTGACCAGTTGCCAGAAGGCTCCTGGAACTGGTCAGCATCAAGTGATCAAGGCGCAGCTTGTTTCCAGAGCCGGCTCGACCTGTCTCACCATCTTCGGAAGTTGCAGATGTCTCTGACAAGGTGCTGCATCATAAGCCAGGTGCGAACCGGATCGACAAGCCCGGACTTCCCCACAGCCATCCTCGTGGTGTCTCGGGCAAGCAGGATCGCCGCAAACCATCCGGTGATCACCACAATTCCGCCCATGACGAACAGGATCACGGCCAACGGTTCGACTGTGGTTTCCAGGTCATCGAACCCTGCCAGCAACGTCAAGATGATCAACAACGGAAAGATGACGAGGGCAAGCCGGAAGCTCCGCACCGCCAGTCGCCACCTTGCTGTCTGCGTGATAGCCGTCAACTCTTCCACGTCATCAGCCTCCTGACCAGACAAGAGGGTGGAAGCCTCCGGCGCAGCCGATTTTCAGCGGCTCTACTACAGCCGGCATCATGGGTAGATCGCATGGAGGAAGAGCAACGCAGGGCTCGATTCCACGAGATGGACGTCCACCTGCATCTCCTTGCGAGAAGCAGCTGCCGGAACGATCGTCGTGGTGCCAACAATCTCCGCTGAGGGCAACCTCTCCCCAATTGACCCGGACCAGGCCGGCAACTGCGTGTATGGAAGCAACTCGCCCCGATCGACGCCGACCACCGCCAGCGCCTGCTCCAGACACGACAAGTCAACGGCACCTCTGTAGACAAGGCTCCTATTCAGGTTGTCCGGACTGTCCCAGAAGCTGGCTGCCTGTCGCGCACATTCGGGCAGGGGAAGATCGTATGCCGCCAGGACTTGCGCGGCCGTCTCGTCAGACCTGCCGCTGGGGTCATTCGATCCATTGCCCGCACATCCCGACAGCATGATCACAGCCATCACCACCGCTAAGGAAACTGCGCGCCGCGCCATGTCATTGCCGCCAAACACTGTCGGTAATCGCCCTACTGCACGGCGACCCTTACGATCCACGCCTCGCCACGTACCGATGCTGAATAGAGCTCGAGGTCAATCCAAACCACCACGTTCGATCAAGAGGAAAAGACCTCACCGTCCGCCAAGCCAACCGGCGATTCCAGCCGTTGACACGCGACATCGGGATAAGGGCCTATCGGGCGCAGCACCATCCACCCCGCTTCCCCGGCGCAGGATAGGCGGGTCGCCATGGACCATAGCGAAGCCTGGCAACCCACCGCCGCCCGCCGGAGCGGCGTCGGATCTGGCGGGCGGCCTCGGGGGGTCCGCGCCGAGACCCGGATGACTATCCCACCCGCGCAGGCCGCCACACTCGGTGCCGTCTGGCTCTGCCCCCGACAGGGAGGGCCTTGCGGCGGATTGGCGCAGCCTTGTACTAGCGTTGATGCTGTGAGCAATCGTCCTACGAGGTACGAGCCAATGACGATGGCACACCTGGGCGTCCTGCTCGTCGGGGCCGACGACACCAGGCGGTGGCGGCTGGTAGCGGAGTTCCTGGAGGAGTACGGCTGGGAACCTTCCGAGCATCGTGCTGACCTACTGATCCAGGAGCCGGCCCCGACAGGTGACGACCACTGGGACGTATTCCTCGCGGCACTGACGGAGTACCTTGCCGCCCGGGACGGGCGCGGCGCACCCGCCTGGGTCGAGACGCGGTCGCTGCGGCGATTCTGGTTCCCCTTCAACACCCGCGCTGCCCGCGTCGACGCCGTGGTGCACGCGCCTGCGGCGTTCCGGCGACGTGGGGTGTTCATCTCCCCAGAGGAGCTGAAGGTCGCGTGAGCGCCGACGACCCACTGCTCGACCGCACTGCCATCGAGGACGCCTTCCGCAGGCTCGGTGACCGGCTGGCCAGGCGGGGCGTGGTCGCCGACCTGTACATCTTCGGCGGGGCTGCCATGGCACTCGCTTACGACGCCCGTCGGGCAACCAGGGACATCGATGCCGTGTTTCAGCCACACGGCATCGTGCTCGACGAAGCGCGGGCTGTCGCCGATGAACTCGGGCTGCCGCAGTGGTGGCTGAACGAGCAGGCAAGCGTGTACGTCGCCGCTGGCGGGATCCGGAGGCACCACGCGTCTTCGATCATCCGGGCTTGCGGGTTTCGGCGGCGTCCCCGGAGCACCTGCTCGCCATGAAAGTCCTCGCCGCACGACGTCGGGATGCCGAAGACATCCGCTTCCTGGTGGACCACCTCGGCCTCACGAGCCCCGAGGAGGCCCTGGGTCTCTGCGCCGAGATCTTCCCGGAGGAAGAGGTGCCGGGTCGGGCGAGACTGGTTCTGGAGGACGTGTTCGAAGGCCGCTAGGTCGGCAACGAATGCCTCAGACCAGGCCGGCGTCGCGCAGCAGTTGCCACAGGCCGGCGCCGTCCGGGGCGGACAGCCACTTCTGCCCCACCGGCCCCGACGAGGGGCGGCCGGCCGGGGCGGGCAGGCTACCGGCCAGCACCGACTGCGTCGGGGACAGCCTGCGGATCGCCACCCCGGCGACGTTCTCCGGGTGGGCGGCGGCGAACTCCCGGTAGATCTCCTGGTCGTGCTGGCCGTCGTCGCCGACCAGCAGCCAGCGCACGTCGGGGAACTCCTTGGCCAGCCGGGCCAGGGTGGAGCGCTTGTGCTCCATGCCGCTGCGGAACCAGCGGTCGGCGGTCGGACCCCAGTCGGTGAGCAGCAGCGGCCCGGCCGGGTAGAGGTGCCGGGACAGGAACCGGGTAAGCGTCGGCGCCACGTTCCACGCGCCGGTGGACAGGTAGAAGACCGGGGCGCCGGGATGCGCGGTGACCAGTCGCTCGTAGAGCACCGCCATGCCGGGCACCGCGTTGCGGGCGTGCTCGTCGAGGACGAACGTGTTCCACGCGGCGAGCAGCGGCCGGGGCAGCGCCGTGACCATCACCGTGTCGTCGATGTCGGAGAGGATGCCGAACTTCACGTCCGGGTCGATGATGCGCACCGGCGCGTCGACCGGCTCGGCGTCCGGCACGCTGAGCCGGACGGTGCCCCACCCGGGCGGCAGGTCGGCCTCGACGAGCGTGTCGACGAAACCGCTGCGGTCGGCCTGGGCCTCGTGCCGCACCCCGCCGGCCTCGATCTGCACCGTGACGTGCTTGGCGGGCAGGGTGGCGAAGCTGCGCCAGCCGCGGACCTTGTCCAGCCGGCCCCGCTGGCGGTTGTCCGGACGACCCAGCAGCACCCGGCACATCACCCGCACCCAACCCGGACGGCCGTAGCCGGTGTAGGCGACGATGTTCATCCGCCAGCCGGTGCGCCGCAACCGACGCTCCACGAGCTGGTGCACGGCGTCCTCGATCCGCGCGGCCCGGTGCAGGTTCGGCACGGCCAGTTGGCCGGCGGGTGTGGGTGGCACGCGCCAACCCTGCCACACGTCGACGGTCACGGCCACGCGAGCCGGTCCGGACTGGGCGGAACCACCCCGACCGGCTCGTGGTCCGTGAAACACTCCGGTCGGGACGACGACGGGGGCGTGGTCGTGTCGCATCCAGAGCAGCATCGCGGGCGGTGGCGTCCGCGACTCGACCGGCCGGCGCTCGTCGCGCTGCTGTTCGGTCTGGTCGGTGTCGGGTACCGGCTGGTCCTCACGCTGTACACCGTGCCGGTGTCGAACAGCGACGAGGCGACCTTCGGGCTGGCCGCCCTGCACATCGGGCAGGGCCGGGAACACCCAGTCTTCCTCTACGGCCAGCACTACATGGGCATGCTGGAGTCGTACCTGGCCGCGCCGCTGCTCGCCGTGGCCGGGCCGAGCTGGCCGGTGCTGCGGCTGCCGATGCTCGCCCTGTACGCGGTCTTCCTCTACCTCGTGTACCGGCTCACCCGCCGGCTCTACACGCCGTGGTTCGCCGTCCTCGTCGTCGGCCTGCTGGCGCTGGGCCCGGAGCGGGTGGTGCGCGACCAGCTCACAGTGGTCGGCGGCCGGCCGGAGGTGAAACCGGCGGTGCTGCTGATGCTGCTGATCACGGTGGGGCTGGCCGCCGGGACGGTGCGCCACCGTCGACTCGCCGTCGCCCTGTTCGGGCTGCTGGTCGGGCTGGCCGCCTGGTCGGACTGGCTGATCCTGCCGTACCTGGCGGTGGCCGTGGTGGCCCTGGTCTGGGCGGTGCGGCGGGAACTGCTCGGCTGGTCCGGGCTGCTGCTGGTGGCGGGTTTCGTGGTCGGGATCGCGCCGATGCTCGTCGACAACCTGCGCGCCGGGCCGGGTGAGGACTCGCTGACGGTGTTCCGGGAGGTCAGCACGAAGGCCGGCCCGCTGCCGTCGTGGACCGACCGGATCCGGGGCGGTCTGCTGGAGGGGGTGCCGTTGGCGCACGGGCTCTGCCCGGTCGACGGCTGCGGCCGGTGGCAGCAGTGGTTCGGCGTGTTGTACCCGGTGCTGCTGGTGGCCGCCGCGGCGCTCGCGCTCCGCGCGTACCGCCGGGCCGTCAGCATGCCGCGCGACAGGCAGGCCGCGGGGCCCGGCACGCCGGTCGCCGGCACGCCGCGTGGCGCGCGGGTCGGGCCGGTGGTGCAGCTCGCGCTTGTCGTCGGCGCGGCGTTGACCCTGCTGTCGTACGTGCGCAGCCCGCTCGCCGCGACGAGTCCCCTGGCCAACGCCCGCTACCTGTCGGTGCTGCAACTGTCGCTGCCGGCGGTGCTGTGGCCGCTCTGGGTGGCGGCCCTGGCCTGCTGGCGGGGCACGGTGGGCGTGCTCGGCCGGTTGGCCGGCGCGCTCGCCACCGCCGTGCTGGCGGCGTTGGCCGCGACGACGCTGGTGGTCACCGTGCTCTTCGCGACCACCGGCGCCGCCGCGTCGCGGACCGAGGAGCGTCAGGCCCGGGAGCTGGCCGCCGCGCTGCGCGCCGACGGGCCGCACGAGGTGTACGGGGACTACTGGACCTGCAACCGGCTGATCTTCAACACCGATGAGACGGTGGTCTGCGGGGTGCTCGACGGGGACCTGTCCCCCGGGCAGAACCGCTACCGCCCGTACTGGCGGCAGGTTGGGCGGGCCGCCCGGCCGGGTTACGTGGTGGAGATCGACTCGCCGATGGACCGGCGGCTGCGCCGGCTGCTCGCCGACCGGCCCGACGCCGCACCGGTACGCGAGGTGGGCGGCTATCGCGTGTACCACCCCGACACCCCGGTGCGGCCCTGGCGCTAGCGGCGGGTCGTACGCTGGCCGGGCTGCCGCTTCACCCGCCCGAGGAGACCCGATGCTCATCCTGCTGCCGCCCTCGGAGGGGAAGGCCGACGCCGGCACCGGACGGCGGTGGACCCCCGACAAGCTCTCGCTGCCGGAGCTGAACCCCGCCCGCGAGCGGGTGCTCGACGCGCTCGTCGCGCTCAGCGCCGGGCCAGACGAGGAGGCGGCGCGGACGGCGCTCGGGCTCAGCGACGGCCAGCGGGGCGAGTTGCGCCGCAACGCCCGGCTGCGCGCGGCGGCCACCGCGCCGGCCGAGCGGCTCTACACCGGGGTGCTCTACGAGGCGCTGGAGCTGGCCACGCTGCCGTCGGCGGCGCTGCGGGCGGCCCGCCGGTCGATCCTGATCAGCTCCGGCCTGTGGGGGGCGGTGCGGCTCGCCGACCGGATCCCGCCGTACCGCTGCCCGATCGGCGCCCGCCTGCCGGGCGTCGGGGCGCTGTCGGCGTACTGGCGCGGGGAGCTGGCGTCGGTCCTGACCGACGCGGCCGGTCGGGGCCCGGTGCTGGACCTGCGCTCCGGCGCGCACGCCGCCACCTGGACGCCGCGCGGCGCGCTGGCCGAGCGGACGGTGACCGTGCGGGTGCTGCACGAGCGGGAGGTCGACGGTGTGCCGGTCCGCTCGGTCGTGAGCCACTTCAACAAGGCGACCAAGGGGCGGCTGGTGCGTGACCTGCTGGTCGCCGGGGCCCGACCGCGCACCGCCGCGGAGCTGATCGGCACGCTGCGGGAGCTGAAGCACACCGTGGTGGAGGAACCCGCCGTCCCAGGTCGGGTCCGGCAGGTGGACCTGGTGGTCACCGACCTGTAGCGGCGCGGGAGCCGCAAATTTTCCTCAAGGCTGGGCGGGAGGCGTTCCGCAACCGCCGCGCAGGGGCCACGGTAGGGGAACCCAGACTCCGACAAGGGAGCCTCCGTTGGCCCGCGATCCCGCCCTGCTCGACCGGCCCCGTTCGCCGGCGACGCCACCCCCGCTGGACTGGCTGACCCTGGGCGACGCGTTCGAGGCCGCCTGCCTGCTGCGCTGCACGGCGCCACCGGCCGGCGCCCGGTCGGGCGCCGCGCTGCCGTCGCACGCGCCGGGGGTCGAGTTCAACCGGGAGGACGCCGCGCAGCGGATGCGGCAGTTGCTCGCCCGCCTCGACATCCCGGTCACCCAGGAGGTGGCCGTGGGCGGCCTGCGCCGCCGCTACGAGCTGCACCGGCTCTGGGTGCCACCGGAGCACCGGGGGGCGTACGCCCGGATGGTGGATGCCGGTTGGTGGCAGGGGCGTCGGGAGCTGCTGGGTGGTCCCGTGCCGGGTGCCTCGCCGGCCCGCCGCCGGTGGATGTCCCGGCTCGCGGCGGCGGCGTGGCGCTCGGCGCTGCTGGCCGGCGGGCGGCACGTGCGGCGGCACATCCTCGGTGTGCGGCTCACCGACCGGGAGTTGGCCGCCGTGCTGATCCGCAGTGCGGCCGTGCTCGACGTGCCGGCCGTGCTCCGCCCGGGCACCGGCTGTTTCCTGGTCAGCGTGGCCGACGGGCCGGACCGGGCGCGCATCCTGCGCAGCGCGTCGATGGAGCCGGCCCGCGGCGCGGTGCCCGAGCCGGCCCGCCACCCGCTCTGCTGAGCGGAGCCCGCGCCGCACCCACGGCGGCATCGACGGGTACGGGCTTGCGCGCGTCCGCCGGAGCGCGCACAGTGCACCGCGTGAGTCGTACCTCGTCGGGTCGGGCCGGTTCGCGCCGCGCGGGGGCGGCGGCGCTGGTGCTGGTCGCGGCGCTGACCGCCGCCGGCTGCCGGGACGAGCGGGCCGAGCCGGTGGCGATCCGGATCGCCACCGGCAGCCCCACCGCCGTCTACTACGCGTTCGGGCAGTCCCTCGCGACCATCCTCAACCGGGAACTGCCCGGGGTACGGGCCAGCGTGGTGATCACCGCCGCCTCGGCGGAGAACGTCCGCCTGGTCGGCTCCGGAGCAGCCGAGCTGGGCTTCACCCAGGCCGACGTGCTGCCCGCCAGCCCGACGCAGAGCCCGACGGTGGACGCGGTGGCGCGGGTGTACGACGACCAGCTGCACCTGGTCACGACCGACGGCGGGCCGGTCCGCACGATCGGCGACCTGCGCGGCCGACGGGTCTCCGTGGGCGCGCCCGGCTCCGGCACCGAGATCACCGCCACCCGGCTGCTGGAGGTGGCCCGGCTCGGTGGCGACGCGGTACGCCGGGAACGGCTCGGTCTGGACGACTCGGTGGCGGCCCTGCGCTCGGGGCGTATCGACGCGTTCTTCTTCTCCGGCGGCCTGCCGGTGCGGGGCATCGAGGAGCTGGCCGGGCGCAGCGCCACCCGGATCGTGGACCTCGGTGAGTGGACGGAGCCGCTGCGCGCCCGCTACGGCCAGGTCTACGTCTCCCGGGACATCCCCCGCTCGGTGTACGGCATGAATCCGGTGACCACTGTCGCCGACCCGAACTACCTCATCGTGCGGGCAGACCTGCCGGAGCCGCTGGTGCGGGAGGTGACCCGGCTGCTGATGGAGCGGCGGGCCGAGCTGGGCGCGGCGCACCCGGCGGCGGGACGGATGAGCCCCCGCTCGGCGATCGCCACCGCGCCGCTGCCGCTGCACCCCGGTGCCGCCGCCTGGTACCGGGCCGCCAAACCCTGACTGTCGCCGGCCGCGCCGAAGGGCGCCCGCCGCCCTGGTCGGGCCGCTACCGGGCCGGGGTGGGCCGCAGGTCGGCGGACGTGTCCTCGTCCGCCGGCTCCCCCGCCGGCTCGGGCTCGGGCTCGGGAGCCGGGAACCACAGGCCGGCGACCAGCCCGCGCGGCTCGGCCGGCCGCATGGTCAGCCGGCCGTCGGAGGCGTCGACCAGCACAGCGGCGATGGTCAGGCCGAGCCCGGCGCCGTCGACGTTCTGCGCGTCCGGCGCTCGCCAGAACCGCTCGGTGGCCTGGCCGAGCTGACTCTCGGTCATCCCCGGGCCGGTGTCGCGCACCTCCAGGGCCACCCCGTCGTCACGGCGGGCCACGGTCACCGTCACCGCCCCGCCGGCCCCGCTGAACTTCACCGCGTTGTCGATCAGCGCGTCCAGCGCCTGGTCGACGGCGGTCGGCACGGTCCGCGCGTACGCCGGGGCGTCGCTGGTGGCCAGGCGCAGCGCGACCGACCGGTGCCGGGCCAACGGCGCCCAGGCCGCCACCCGGGACGCGGCCACGGCGGCGGCGTCCACGGTGACCCGCTCGTTCTCCTCCCGTTCGGCGCGGGCCAGGGTGAGCAGCGCGTCGAGCACCAGCGCCAACCGGTCGGTCTCCTCCAGCGCCAACCGGTGCTCGGAGCGCCCGTCCGCGTCGGTGAGGCTGGGACCCAGCTCCTCCACCCGCAGCCGCAGCGCGGTGAGCGGGTTGCGCAGCTGGTGGCTGGCGTGTGCGACGAACGCACGCTGTCGGTCCATCACGTCGGAGACCACGTCGGCCATGTGGTTGAAACTGGCCGCGAGTCGACGCAACTCCGGCGGGCCGAGCCGGTGCTGCACGCGCGCGCCCCGATCGCCCTCGGCGATCTCGTGGGTGACCGCGTCCAGCTCGGTCACCGGGCGCAGCACCCAACCGGCCAGCCCGAACGCGGTGAGCACACAGGCCAGCACGACGAGCAGGCCGGCCAGGGTGAGCAGCAGCCACCAGGTGCTCACGGCCCGGCGGATCTCGTCGGCCGGGGTCACGATCACCACCGCGCCGAGGACCTCACCGCCGTCGTTGATGGGCACCGCCACCACCACCGGCCCGGCCGACCACGGCCAGACCGACTCGGGCGCGCTGGCCTGCTGCCCGGACAGCGCGACGTCCAGCACCGTGGCGGTCCCCGTGGATTGCCAGCTCGCCGAGTCGACGACGATGCCCCGGTCCCGGTCGACGACCGCCGCGCCGATCCCGTACAGCTCGTCGTAGCTGCGCAGCTCCGCCCCGATCGGGCCGGGCTCGCCGCCGCGCAACGCCGGCCCGGCCAGCGAGGCGAACCGGGTGGCGTCGGCGAGCCGGTCGGCGCGCACCCGCTCGGTCTCCCGGCTGGCCAGGGTGACGGCGAGCGGGCTCTCCAACGCGATGAGGACGAGCACCATCAGCAGCAGATAACTGATCACCAGTCGACGGCGCACGGCGGCCCCTCACGCATCGCGCAGCCGGTAGCCGACCCCGCGGACGGTCTCCACCAGGCGCGCGTCGCCCAGCTTGCCGCGCAACGACCCGACGTGCACCTCGACGGTGTGCCGGTCGGCCCAGGTGGTGCCCCAGGCGTCGAGCAGGATGCGGTCGCGGGGCACCGCCACCCCCGGCTGGCGGGCCAACGACAGCAGCACGTCGAACTCCTTGCGGGTCAGCGTGACCGCGCGCCCCGCCACCGTCACCGTGCGGGCGGCCACGTCGATGCGCACCGCCCCCGCCTCGATCAGGTGCCGCTCGGGCGCCGCGTTCGCGGCCCGGCGCAGCACCGCCTCGATCCGGGCCTGCAGCTCCACCATCGAGAACGGTTTGACCACGTAGTCGTCCGCGCCGAGGCGCAGCCCGAGCACCCGGTCGCGTTCCTCACCCCGCGCGGTCACCGCGATGATGCCGAGCTGGCTGCTGCGTCGGCGCAGCTCGCGACACACGTCGGTGCCGTCCCCGTCGGGCAGGGTCAGATCGAGCAGCACCAGGTCGCAGGGGGCGGCGGAGAGCGCCGCGGCGACGGTCGCCGCGTGCTCGACCTGGTAGCCGCGGCGGGTCAGTGCGGAGGAGAGCGCGGCGGCCACCCGGCGGTCGTCCTCCACCAGCAGGATCCGCACCGTTCCCCCATCCGTCGCAGCCGTCCTGCAAATGGTGGCAGAAGCGTGCCGCGAGCGGGAGGGCCGCCCTCCCGGTCGGGTCGGCTACAGACCGAAGACGTCGTCGGCGACCGCGTCGCGGACGCCGTCGGCGAAGCCCCGGAATCCGGGGTCGTCGTGCCGGGCCGGCACGCTGGTGACGTTGACCCCGCTGGCCTGGGTCACGGCGTCGACCAGGGGCGGGAAGTCGATCTCGGCGTCGTCGAAGGCGTCGTCGTCCGCCTCGGCCAGGTTGATCACATGCTGTACGTCGTCGGACGGGGTGTCCGGGTCCTCGGCCCACTCACCGCCGGCCCGGTAGCACTCGTCGTACAACCCGCGCTGGGTGTCGGTCCAGTCGTCGTCGTAGCTCGCCATCGTCCACCCCTTTCCGGCCGCTCCACCTGAGCATGCCGGGCGGCGACGGGCGTCGGCGGCGGTACGGCCGAAACGCGCACCGGCCGACGTTCTCGCAGCGCGACATCGGCGACGTAGTCTGCGGAGGTGATCTACAAGCTGTTGCCGACCGTCGAGTGGGACGACGCCCAGGCCGCCGGCGCCGTCGCCGGCTCGGCCGTGGACCGGCAGGACGGTTTCATCCACCTCTCCGCCGCCGACCAGGTGGTGGAGACGGCCCGCCGGCACTTCGCCGGCGCCACCGGCCTCACCCTGCTGGGCGTGGACGCCGACCGGCTGGGCGACGCCCTGCGCTGGGAACCGTCGCGGGGCGGGCAGCTCTTCCCGCACCTGTACGGACCGCTGCCGCTGACCGCTGTGGTGACGGCCCGCGCGTTGCCCGCCGACACACCGGTCGCCGACGCGGTCGCCGCCCTGCTCGACTGACGCGACGGCACCAACCCCCGCTCCGCTGACGCGACCGCGCCACCCTGGCTCCGCTGACGCGACCGCGCCCGGTCCGACTGATGTCGGGCCGGGCGCGGGACGTCGTACGCGCGGGTCAGCGGCAGAGGCGGGAGATCTCCTCGGCGAACCGGTCCATGGGGTTGGCCTCGGCCGGCCCCAGCAGGTAGGTCTTCAGGTCGCGGCGTGCCTCGGTCATCGGGTCGTCGCCAGCCCGGGTGACCGCCACGATCTTCTCCAGCTCGCCACAGTCGGCGGAGAGCAGGTACGCGGCCCGCGCGGTCGGGTACTCGCGGCGGAACTCGTCCTCCGGCAGGCCGGCCGGGTTGGCCACCACGTACGGCCGCTGGCTCTGCACGAAGTCGGAGACCACACTGGACACGTCGCTGATCAGCAGGTCGGTCTGGTTGAAGCAGTCGAACAGCCCCGGCGTACGGCCGGTCACCACGAGGTGCGCGGTGCCGTCCAGGGACGCGGCGTTGGGGTTGCCACCGGCGGCCTTGATCGCCTCGACGATCCGGTCGTGCACGGCCTTGGCCGCCTTGGACCGCGACCCGGTCAGCGGGTGCGGCTTGTAGACCAGGCGCACCCGGGGGTTGGTGGCCAGCAGGCCCTTGACGATCCGCTCACCCATCAGCACCAGCGAGGTGTGGTACGGGTCGTCGTCGAGCCAACCCTCCCAGGTGGGCGCGTAGAGCACGGTGAACGGCCGGTCCACCGACTCGGCGCCGAAGGTGTGCACCCCGGCCAGCTGCGGCCGGCCGATCTCGACGATGTCCGCGTCGAGCACGCCCACCCCGGCGCGGGCGTACCGCTCCCGGCCGGCCAGGCCCGCGACCCAGACCTCGTCGTACACCTTGCTGTAGGGGTTGACGCTGGCCTGCTTGTCGCTGTCGCCGTGCCCGACGAAGACGTGCTTCATGCCGGGTTCGCGCAGCATGTGGATGTTCGCGCCGACGTTCGCGGCGTAGAGGGCCGCGCGGACGCTGCCGAGTTCGAGGTTCATGAAGTCCACCCCGGCCGGTACGCAGATCACCGGCAGCCGGGTGTCGGCCAGCTCGTTGAACGCCTCCCGGCTGCGCATCAGCACCACCGCGCGCTGGTTCAGCGCCTCGGTCGGCGCGAGCCACATGTTGGCCTGGTAGACGTCCTTGGCCGGTCCGGCGAAGTAGAGCGCCACCTCGGGCCGGTACGTGTCGAGCCAGCGCTGCACGGCGGGCAGCAACGGGCCCTGCCCGGAGCCCCGGCCGCGCAGCCAGGTCACCGCGATGATCGCGCCCACCACCGCGGTCGCCGCCACCGTCACCGCGGCGGCCACGAGGAACGGCATCGAATCGTGCTGCACCGCGGCGGCCACCGCGGCCGGCACCAGCAGCACGTTGAGCAGGGGCATCCGCTCGCCCGCGACCGCCGCCGCCCAGGCCGGCGGCCGAGGGGCCGAGCGCAGCGGGCCCAGCTCGATGTTGCGCACCAGGGCCGACAGCGGGTTACGACGGTCGATCATGGTGGAGAGCGCGCCGGCGAACACCGAGACGACCCACACCGCCGCCGGCAGGATCAGCAGCAGGCTCAGCTCGGTGCCGTCGAGGGTGACCTCCGCGGCGACCAGCAGCACGGCCGCCAGGTCCCGGGTCAACTGCCGGTACGACCAGTGCAGGCCGACCTTCTCCAGCAACAGCTGCGACTGCGGGGACCAGCGGGCGACGGCGAACTCGCCGAGCACCGCCGCCAGTCCGGCGACGGCGAACAGGCCGACCCAACCGAAGACGCCGGCGACGAGCATGACCAGGTAGGACAACACCAGCAGCGCGCTGCGGGCGGCCACTCCGATGCGTCCTGTCAACGTGCCGAACAACGAGTTCGCTCCCTACGATTTCCGTCTTGGACGCATGCCCGTGGTGCGTCGATGACACTCCCCGTCGCGCATGGCCTACCGCGCACCAGGAGCGGCCGGCCACAGATGTGGTGATCCAGACCCCGTGCGGCGGGCGGTAGTGGTGACTGCGACCTTAACGCGAACGGACCCAGCGGTGTCGCTCGGGTATCGGGCGCACATTTCGGTCAACGCACCGGCCGTCCGCGTACCACCCCAGGACGACGCACGGGCCGCTCAGCGGACCGGGTGCTCAGCCGACCCGCCGAAAACAGGTCATGGCCCCGGGTCCCCGACGCTTGGCGAACTCCTGGTAGCCGAGCTGTGGTGCCATCTCACGGGCGTACTGGTTTCCGTTGTAGACACAGATGGTGCCCACGTCCAGCCGGTCGAGCGCTGACGCGAGTTCGGTCGACGTCGGGGTGGTGGCGCCGTCGGCGAAGCCCGCGAGCAGCAGCCGGTCCTTGGCGAACTGGGAGTTGAGATCGTACTCAACGAGATAGAAGTCGCGCGGAAGGACGACCCGGACCTGGCTGGTGACGACCAGGGAGGCGCGCATGATGGTCTTCGGCGCGAGCAGCAGGCCCGGGGGCCGGTCCAAGCCCTTGATCCAGAAGGCGATCGACTGGCGTTGCTGCGGCAGCTTCCAGGTGGGCCGCTCGTGCACATCGACCCAACTCTTCGCGGACCACATCGGGGTGGCGAAGAGAGCGAACGAGGCGACCAGCAGCACCGCGATCCCACCCGCCGCGGCGCGACGCAGCACCGGCGTGGGCGCCGGCACCCGGACCGTACAGAGCAGCCCGATCAGTGTCGGCAGGGCGAGCAGCCACGGCACCCGCCACAGCACCACGGAAATGCCGCTGAGCGCGCTCAACGCCTCCAACACCCCGGGGACGAACAGCACGCTCAGGGCCGCGGTCGCACCTGCGGTGAGCAGCGCGGGCGTACGTCGACGGGCCAGCAGCGGGCCGCACCAGAGAGCCAGTCCGGAGATCACGCCGACCAGGCCGAACAGCAGGGTCCGCTTGTAGGTGTACGCCGCGTCGAAGAAGGCGTCGTCCGCGCCGTCCGCGGTCAGCCCGCCGAGCAGCAGACGGGACACCACGAGCGAGCCGATCGGGTACGCGAGGGCCGCGACCCCGGCCACCACCGCGGCCTTCCAGCGCCCGACCAGCAACATGGCGAACCCGGCGGCGCCGACCAGCATCGGCAGGATGATCGCGGCGGTGGTGGTGAGGCCGATGGCGGTGATCGAGAGCGCCACGATGAGGAACAGGCTGCGCCGGGAGCGGTTGTCGAACCACTCGGTCAGGTAGAGCCACATCAGCGGGATGACGGCCGACACGAACATGCCCTTGCCCTCGTAGAGCCGGGGCAGGTGGAACGTGCCCAGCGCGGCGTCCCCGCCGGCGACCAGGTACAGGTACGCGACGGCCACCGTGAAGGCGAGCACGGGTCTACGCGGCGCCCACCGGTGGGTCAGTCGCCACAGCGCGAGCACCGCCAGGACCGCCATGATCGGTAGCGCCACGTACCAGGTGGCCGAAGCACCGTGGATGCCGAAGACGTGGGCGAGCGCGCCGTCGAACACCTCGATCGAGGGGATCGGAGGCTGCGAACCCATCGCCGGCAGGACGTTCTCGGAGAACAGGAAGTCGTTGAGCGGGATGAGGTCCCGCTCGGCGATCCAGACTGATTTCCCGACGTAGTAGACGTCGTCGGGAGTGTTGCGGGCCAGGAAGAACGAGGAGATTCCGACCAGCACCGAGATGACGAGCGCGTACGCCGACTGCGATGCCGTGGGCGTCGGCGCGACCGAGGAGGACGTCGGGCCGCTCAGCCAGACCCGACGCAGCAGCAGGATCCCACCGGTCGCGGCGAGCAGGCCGGCTACCGCCGGAATCCACCAGGTGACGGCCGCACCGGTTCCCGCCACTCCGGCGGTGACCGCGGCCACCGCGGCAGCGACGAGCACGCCGATCAGCAGACGGCGGTCGACGGGAGGCTGCGGGTCGGCCGATTCGACCGGCTCGGGCCGTTCCTCCTCGCCGAAGATCCCTCCGGGGCGCCGGCGGGCGCGCAGCACGGCCCCGACGGCGACCAGCACGCAGGCGACCAGCCAGATCCGGAAAGTCACCGACGGACGCAGATCCGCCAGGAACGCCGCGTGGTAGAGGACGGTGAAGAGCGCGAACGCGACCACGGCCCCATCGGTGAGCAGCGCCGGGGCGGCGGCCACCAGGGCGCGTACCCGGGCGGCGGGGTTCCGGTCGGGGCCCTGGCCCAGCCGGGACACCTGTTCGGGGCGCGGCGTCGGGTCCGGGTCAGTGGGCGCGACGGCGATGCTGTCGACGTTGGCCACGGGCGTCCTTCTCGTCAGGCGGATGTGGGGGCGAAAAACGGATGTCGGTTTCGTGACGGCCGGGTGTCAAGTGGGCAGCCTAGCGGAGGAGGGCGGCGCGGCCGGCCCCGCTGCGAGTGGTGTCGTGGGCTCGGTCAGCCAGGAATCGGCGCCGCCCTGGGCAGCGGTACGGAGCTGGTCGCGCCGAGCCCGGCGGCCACGGATTCGACCAGGTTGTCCAGGTAGCTGTCGGTCAGCGGCAGCCGGGCGATGGCGAGCCGCCAGTAGAGCGGGCCGACGATGAGGTCGACGGCGGCGTCCGGGTCGGTGTCGGCGGGCAGCTCGCCGCGCTGCACGGCGCGGGTGACCAGGCGGCCGCCGATCTCCTGCTGGCGGGCGTGCAGCACCTGACGCAGGGTCTCCTCGATGGCCGGGTTGCGGGCGGCCTCGGCCAGCAGGTCCGGGATGATCTGCGAGGCCAGGGGGTGGCGCAGCGCGTGCGCCACCGCCTGGAACAGCAGCGCGAGGTCGCCGCGCAGAGTGCCGGTGTCCAGCACCGGCAGCTTGCCGTGCGCCGCGGCGGCGACGATCTCCACCACCAGGTCCAGCTTCGAACTCCACCGTCGGTAGATCGCCGTCTTGCTGACGCCGGCCCGGCGGGCCACCGCCTCGATGGAGAGCCGGCCGTAGCCGACCGCGGCGAGCTCCTGCATGAGCGCCCGCCGGATGGCCGTGGTGATCTCGTCGCGCAGCACCGCAGCGCCGGCCGGGACACGCCTCTTCTCGGTCGTCACCATGGACTCTTCTCGCAGGTCACGCCCACTACAGTAGCGCAACGACGCTACGGTTGCGTCCCGACGTGTTTCGGACTACTGTCCACGCAGCGGCGAGGCGGCGCCCCGCGCACCCTTCCCACTAGGATTCCATCGTCGCGAGCAACCCGTCTGCACGAAAGATCGGAGCGCCATTTCCATGGCCACCACCGCGCTGGTCGACCCCGACACGGGCCTGACCCAGGCGCAGCTGGCCGCTCGGCACGGGCTACGGGTCGCCGGTGAGCGACCCACCCTCGCCGAGTACAGCCGCCGACTCTGGGCCTACCGGCACTTCATCGCCGCGTACGCCAACGCCAAGCTGGTCGCCTCGTACAGCAACGCCAAGCTGGGCCAGCTCTGGCAGGTGCTCACCCCGCTGACCAACGCCGCGGTCTACTACCTGATCTTCGGGGTGGTGCTGGGACAGAACGACCGGATCCCGAACTTCATCGGCTACCTGACCACCGGCCTGTTCATCTTCAACTTCACCCAGAGCGCGGTGCTGGCGGGCACCCAGTCGATCAGCGGAAATCTCGGGCTGATCCGGGCCCTGCACTTCCCTCGGGCCAGCCTGCCGCTGTCCACCACGGTGACCCAGTTCCAGCAACTGCTCGCCTCGATGGTGGTGCTGATCGGGATCGTGCTGGTCACCGGCGAGTCGATCACCTGGAAGTGGCTGGTGCTGGTGCCGGCCCTGCTGCTCCAAGCGGTGTTCAACGCCGGCGTGGTGCTGATCGTCGCCCGGCTGGGCTCCAAGGCGAGCGACCTCAAGCAGGTCATGCCGTTCCTCATGCGTACCTGGATGTACGGCTCCGGCGTGCTCTACAGCGTCAGCCTCTTCGCGCGGCTGCCCGGCTGGGCGGCGGCGCTGGTCCAGTTCAACCCGCTGCTGGTCTACATCGAGCTGGCGCGCTACGCGCTGCTGGACGAGCCGCCGATGCTCAACGAGTCGCTGACCCAGCTCTGGCTGGTCGCCGCCGGTTGGGCGTTGGTGGCCGGCATCGGTGGCTACATCTACTTCTGGCGCGGCGAACAGGAGTACGGCCGTGGTTGATTCCCTGCGGGCCGCCGACGAGGCGACCGTGTCCCTGCCCGTGCTGGCGCAGGAGCGGATCCCCACCGTGGTGGTGGACGACGCACACATCATCTACCGGGTCCACCAGGGTGCCACCGGTGGCACCACTCCGGTGGCCGCGCTGCGCCGGCTGGTCAAGCGCACCAACGCGCCGAACGTCCGGGAGGTGCACGCGGTCAAGGGCGTCTCGTTCACCGCGTACCGGGGCGAGGCGATCGGGCTGATCGGCAGCAACGGCTCCGGCAAGTCCACCATCCTGCGGGCCATCGCCGGCCTGCTGCCGGTCAACCGGGGCGCGATCCACACCCAGGGGCAGCCGTCGCTGCTCGGCGTGAACGCCGCGCTGCTCAACGACCTGTCCGGCGAGCGCAACGTCGTCCTGGGCTGCCTGGCGATGGGCATGCACCCCGACGAGGTGGCCAAGCAGGCCGCGGGCATCATCGACTTCTCCGGGATCAACGAGCGGGGCGACTTCGCCAGCCTGCCGATGCGCACGTACTCCTCCGGGATGGCGGCCCGCCTGCGGTTCTCCATCGCCGCCGCCAAGAGGCACGACGTGCTGCTCATCGACGAGGCGCTCGCCACCGGCGACAAGGGCTTCCGCAAGCGCAGCGAGCAGCGGGTACGCGAGCTGCGCGAGGGCGCCGGCACGGTGTTCCTGGTCAGCCACCAACTCTCGTCCGTGCGTGACACCTGCGAACGGACGATCTGGCTGGAATCGGGCGTTCTCCGGATGGACGGCCCCACCGACGAGGTCATCCGCGCATACGAGGCGTACGCGAACAGCAAGTAGAGTGCCGGCCAACCTCCGGCATCGACACGGCACCAGGACCGCGTCGCCCGCATTGGGGCGGCGCGGTCCGCGCGTTAAGGTTCATTCCGTCGCCGCTCGGGCGGAACCTTCCGTTAACGCAATTCTGAGAGTGAGGATCCGGCAATGACGCAGGACCAGACCACTGGCCCGGACGCCGCAACGGAGACCCCCGCACCGTGGCGGCCCTCGCGGACAGTGGCCGTGGTGCTGGCCGGCGGCACCGGGACCCGGCTGGGCCTCGGCATCCCCAAGCAGCTGCTGAAGATCGCCGGTAAGCCGATCATCGAGCACACCCTGGCCGTCTTCGAGGCCGCTCCGGAGATCGACGAGATCATCGTGCTGATGGCCACCGGCCACGTCGAGGACGCCCGGCAGATCGTCGAGAAGGCCGGCCTGCGCAAGGTCACGAAGGTGATCGAGGGTGGCGACACCCGCAACGCGACCACCCGGATCGCGCTGGACGCGGTCGGCCCGGCCGACTGCAACATCCTCTTCCACGACGCGGTTCGCCCGCTGCTCAGCGGCCGGATCGTCCGCGAGTGCGTGAACGCGCTGTGGACCTACGACGCCGTCGACGTCGCCATCCCCTCCGCCGACACGATCATCCAGGTGGACGAGAACGACTGCATCACCGACATCCCGGTGCGCTCCCGGCTGCGCCGGGGACAGACCCCGCAGGCGTTCCGCTCCCCCACCATCCGCGAGGCGTACCGGATCGCCGAGGGTGACCCCGACTTCGCGGCCACCGACGACTGCGGCGTGGTCCTGCGCTACCTGCCGGGCACCCCGATCAAGGTGATCGACGGCTCGGACGAGAACATCAAGGTCACCCACCCGGTCGACGTGCACCTGGCGGACAAGCTCTTCCAGCTCGCCGCGGCGCAGGCGCCCCGGCTGACCGACCACCGCAGCTACAGCGAGGAGCTGACCGGCCGCACCATCGTGGTGTTCGGCGGCAGCTACGGCATCGGCCACGAGCTGACCGAGCTGGCCCGGCGCTACGGCGCGCAGGTCTTCCCGTTCAGCCGCTCCACCACTGGCACCCACGTGGAGCGCGCCGAGGACGTCGAGGCCGCGCTGACGACCGCCTTCGAGGCCACCGGCCGGATCGACCACGTGGTCGTCACCGCCGGGATCCTGGAGAAGGGCGCCCTGGCCGAGATGGACGAGGAGACGATGGACCGGGTGTTGCAGGTCAACTTCGTCGGTCCGGTGACCATCGCCCGGCAGGCCCTGCCGTACCTCCAGCAGACCAAGGGCCAGCTGCTGCTCTACACCTCCAGCTCGTACACCCGGGGTCGGGCCCGCTACGCGCTCTACTCGGCCACCAAGGCCGCCCTGGTCAACCTGACCCAGGCGCTCGCCGACGAGTGGGCCGACGTGGGCGTCCGCGTCAACTGCATCAACCCGGAGCGGACGGCCACCCCGATGCGGACCCGGGCGTTCGGCGAGGAGCCGGAGCACACCCTGCTCGCCGCGGAGGCCGTCGCCCAGTCGTCGCTGGACGTGCTGATCTCCGACCTGACCGGTCAGGTCATCGACGTACGCCGGGCGCCCGGTGACGGTCCGTCGGTGCCGGCCCAGTCTGCGCGGGCCGAGGCGGCGGCGGCCGTGACCTCCGCGAGCTGACGCGGGCGACGGAACTCCGACGGCGGCGAACGGAACGACATGCGTGGTGACCTGGTCCGAAAGCTGCTTGCCCGGTGCCTGAGCGTCGGTCTGGCGGTGCTGGCGTTCGTCGTGGTGGCGCTGACCGGCGCCACCGGGTGGGGGCTGGCGCTGGCCGTCGCGGCGCTGGCCGCGGCGGCCGCCGAGCAGCGGATCCGGCCCGGCGCTGACCTGGTCGCCGAGACGGCGCTGATCGCCGCGGCGGTCCTGGTCGGCTACACCCGGCGACTCGACGACGGGTTCGACCCGGCGCTGGCCGCCGCGGCGCTGGTCCTGCTGGGGCTGGTGCTCCTGGTGGGGCCGCTGCGGACCGCCGGCAACCTGGAGGTCCGGGCGGCCAACCTGCCGGTACGGGCCTGGACCCCGCTGATCGCCGACCGGCTCGGCGTCGCCCTGTTGGGGCTGCTCGCGGCAGTGGCCCTCGCCGCCGCGCTGACCCTGCCCGCCGCCGTGGCGCTCGTCGTCAGCCTGCTGGTGGGCGCCGGCGCCGGGGCGGTCGCGCTGGACCTGGCCCGGCGGCGGTTCCGGCCCACCGGCGGCGGTGGGCCGGTGGCCCGCGCGCTGCGCCGGCACCAGCCGGAGTTCCTGCTCTACTTCTCCGCGCCGCCCGGCTCGGAATACCAGGTCACCATGTGGCTGCCGTACCTGGAGCGGATCGGCAGGCCGTTCCTGGTCCTGGTGCGCGAGCCGGAGTTCCTGGCGCCCATCGCCGCGGCCACCGACGCGCCGGTGGTCTACTGCCCCACCCTGCGGGCGATCGACGAGGCGCTGGTGCCGAGCCTGCGGGTGGCGTTCTACGTCAACCACGGGGCGAAGAACAGCCACTGCGTCCGGTTCACCCAGCTCACCCACATCCAGCTGCACCACGGCGACAGCGACAAGGCGCCGAGCGCCAACCCGGTCTCGGGGATCTTCGACCGGATCTTCGTGGCCGGTCCGGCGGCGATCGACCGGTACGCCCGTGCCGGGGTGCGGATCCCGGCGGACAAGTTCGTGGTGGTGGGCCGCCCGCAGGTCGAGTCGATCGACGTACGCCGGGAGCCGGCGCGCGGCCTCGCGAGCCCGACGGTGCTCTACACCCCGACCTGGACCGGGCACCACGCCGACGCCGACTACTGCTCGCTGCCGGTGGCCGAGGAGCTGCTGCGACGGCTGCTGGAGCGCGGTGCCACGGTGATCCTGCGGGCCCACCCGTACACGGCGCAGAACCCGGCGTCGGCACGCCAGTTGGGCCGGCTGACGGAGCTGCTGGCCGCCGACCGAGCCCGCAGCGGCCGTCAGCACGTCTTCGGCGCGGCGGCCCGCGAGCTGAGCCTGACCGAGTGCGTCAACCGCTCGGACGCGCTGGTCTCCGACGTGTCCGGCGTGATCTCGGACTACCTCTACTCCGGCAAGCCGTACGCCGTGACCGACATGGGCGACGAGGGCGACCGGTTCACCGACCGTTTCCCGTTGGCCGGGTCGGGTTACGTGCTGCGGCGCGACATGTCGAATGTGGACGCCGTGCTCACCGCGCTGCTGGACACCGACCCGCTGGCCGAGGAGCGCTGGGCCACCCGCCGCCGCTACCTGGGTGACTTCCCCGCCGAGTCGTACGCCGAGGCTTTCCTGACGGCCGCGCGCCGCGAGCTGGCGCCGGCGGAGAACCTGGCCACGTCAGCACCGGTCTAGCAGCTCAGCGGTAGGCGTCCAGCAGCGCCAGCACGGCGGCCGGGTCCTCCAGGTGCGCGTTGTGGCCGAGACCGGGCAGCGTGGCGACCGGCACGCCGTACTCCTTGAGCTGCGCGTCGGTGACCATCGGGTCGTGCTCGCCGCGTGCCAGCACCACCGGCACGTCGGTCGCCGCCAGCAGCGCGGTCAGGTCGGGCTGGCCGACGGCGAACGCGCTCGTGTCCATCGCGAGCCGCCACCGGCCGTCGACCTGGCGCAGGCCGGCGTCCACCATCGGATGGTCCGGAGAGACCAGACCGGTGAGGCCGGCGACCCGCAGGTAGCGGCGGGCGGCCTCGGTGCGGCTGGCGAACCAACCGAGCGGGCGGGCGGCGAGCTCCGCGGCCCGGGCCAGCTCGGCGGGTGACCAGACCGCCTTGATGCCCAACCCGACCACCGCGTCCACCGGCAGGCCGGCGGCGCGGGCCGCCAGCGCCAGGCCGACCACCCCACCCAGCGAGTGGCCGAGCACCACGATGCGGTCGTCGAAGGCCAGGCCCTGTGCGATCCGCTGGGCCAGACCCTCGAAGGAGTACGACGACAGCGGGGCCGACCAGCCGTGGCCGGCGAGATCCGGCGCCAACCACCGCCCTGGCCAGTGCTGCTCCAGCAGTGGCGCCCAGGGCAGCCACACGTCGCCCGTCGCTCCCATGCCGTGCAGCAGCAGCAGGACCGGCCCGCGACCGGCGTGACCAACCGATTCGTCCACCACGGCCGCAGTCTCCCACGGTTCGTGGCCCGGTACGAGAGCCGTCATCGGCATCGACGCGAGACGCCGCGGGCGCCGGCCCCTCGTGGGGGACGGCGCCCGCGGCGTCGTGGGCGTCAGCGCCTGGGTCAGGCGGAGTAGCCCCGGGTGGCGATCCAGTTGGCCAGGTCGATCGTGGTGATCCAGTACGCCGGGTCGGCCGCGTTCGCCGAGTCGGCGATCCGCACGGTCCGGCCGTTGTCCTTGTAGCCCACGACGGCGATGTAGTGCCCACCGCCGTAGGAGTGCCAGCCGCCATTGGTGTCGGTGGCGTCGCCGACGACGTTGGCCACCACGCCCCGGCCGTCGGTGATGGCCTTGACGACGTCGGCCTGGAGGCGGTCCATCTGCGCCGGGCTGGGCGTGCCCGCGAACATCCGGGTCTGGTACGGGGAACCCTTCACCTCGGCGTTGAGCACCCGGGTGGTGTCCTCGGCCGAGTTGGTGCCCATCTCGGTGGTGCCCAGCTCGGCGCCGAGCTCCTCCTGCGTACGGTCGATGCCGGTGGCGCTGAGGGCGTTGCGGGTGGCCGCCGGGCCGCAGTTGTAGTACGTGTTCTGCGCCTCGTAGTCGTAGTCGAGCACCTTGGTCGCGGGCGGCTTCGGCGGCGTCGGCTTACGGGTGAGGTCCGGGTTGCTCGTGGCCTTCGCGGCGGGCGACGCGGCGCTGGTGGCCGGGGCCGCAGTGCTCGGCGCGGCCGAGGGGGACGCGACGCGCGCCTGGTCGCGAGACGCGATGGTGTCGCTGCGCATCTCGGCGACTGTGGTCGCGGTGTGCTCGCTGGCCGGGGCGCCGTCGGCGCCCGCAAGCAGGGCGCCGGTCGTGGTGGCGATCGCGAGGGCCGCGGCGGAGGCGGCGACGATCTGGTACGGGCGCTCGGTCGCGAGGCGACGGAGCTGACGCTGCAGGGTGTGCTTCACGGGGTCCTCCACGGTTCGGGGGGTGAGCGGCACACCGGGCTCGGCCGGTATCCGGGCAGGCGCCAGCGCGCGAACCGTGGTCCGCGGATGGTGAACCGCTCAGGGGAACGCCCGGCGCGGCCGGGCGGGAAAGGCGGCGACCCGGGGGGTCAGCTCACCGTCACAAGGCGGATGAGCGGGGGCGCCGCGACGCCGTGGAGGCGGGGGAACAACCGAGGGGTGGAAAGGTGCTGCACGAGGATGGAACTCCTTCCGTCACCGCCTACCGGGTTAGCTGACGGATTCGGGCGGGAAGATCGCCCTACCGCGGGCCGTGGCTCGCGGATTCACCCCGGACTTACTGTGGGTCCCCGGTTCGTAGATCACGATTGAGCGGGTCGGCACGGCGTCGCCTCCTGCGATCGGTTACCGCACCGGACAGCACGACAGTACTGGCCGGTGCGGACCCTGCCAAGCCACGCCCACCTGCGTAAACATCGTTTGGCGCACCAATTTCTGCGCGTATTGCCGCTGACGTGACTCGATGGGACAACCGGTTCCGGAGGCGCCGACGGGCGACAACCGGACAGGCTGCCGGCAACGCCGCCACAATCGCGCGAACATTGGCCGCCGATGGTGCCGGTCGCCCGATTTCCATCGTCCGTGACGGGCCTCACATAACAGATCGGGCTCAACCGACCCGGGCCGGACGCCAGCGTGTCACGACCGCCGAACGCGACGCCCGGGTCGTCGTACGGCGCGACGGCAGCGGGTTCGGCCACAACCGGACCGCCGCCGCGTACGCCTCCTCGGCGAGCGTGCGTGCCGACTCGGCGGCCAGCTCCGCGTCCCGCCAGGCCGACCGCTCCCGCTCGTCGGCGGCCCGGTGGTCGGCCAGCCTCGCGTCACGGATCGCCCGGGTGAGCAGCACCTCCTGCTCGACCGGGTGCCGGCGGGGATCCCAGCCGCGCCGGTGCCCGAACACGTCACCGAGCTGAGTCATGGTCAACTCGCCGCGCCAGTGCGCCGCCATCGCGGCACGGTGCAGGTAGCGCTCCCGGGCCGCGTACTCGGCCGGGGTGTGCGGGGTACGTGGGGTCGGCAGCGCCCCGGCGGTGGCGACCCGACGGGCTGCGGTGTCCGCCTCGTCGTACCGGGACCAGGCGGCCTGCGCCTCTTCCTGAGTGATCAGCCAGTCAGCGCGTCGTCGCCGGGCCGTCTGCGCCGCGCGGGCCGCGGCCACGGCCACCTCTTCGGCGTAGCGGCGCAGGTCGGCGAGTTCGGCGGCGGCCACCTCCTGGGCGGTGGGCGGCGGCGGCATCGGCTCGGAGGCGGTCGAGTCCGGCTCCGGGCGGGCGACCAGCACGGCGAGAACGGTCAGCGCCAGCAGGAACAGGGCCGACCAGATGGCGGCGGCCTGGGGCACCTCGGTCAGGAACTGGTAGAAGACGACGGTCTCCATGGTCGGCACCTCGGGAGAATGCGCGTTGCGACGGGGAAGCCGCACGAGGGTCGGTGACCCGCGGGTCGGCTGGTACGGACTGGTGTGTCGACAGGTGCGGTGGCGGGACGCTCGATCGGGGCCTCGGCGCTGCGGCGGGGCGGCTCAGCAGCCGGTGCGGTGGTCAGTGGCCGGCGCGGAGGTCAGTGGCCCGGTGCGGGTCAGGAGCCGGTGCGCGGTCAGCGACCCGCAGTGATTCGGTGCTCCGGTGGGGCCCGGGGAGCGCGGGCGGCCGGATTGTTGGCGCGGGGTGACCGCTCGGAGACCGCCCGCGCCGGCGTCACACCGGTCGACGTGGCGACCAGGGTGCGCGAAGTGCCGTGCAGCGCGGGCTGCGGGTCGGCGGACCACGCCGCGGCGGACTCGTCAACGGCGGCGGACTCGTCAACGGCGGCGCTGTCGCGGGCTGCCCGCTCCTGGGCGGCGCTGTCGCGGGTGGCGCTGTCGCGGGCGGCGGTCTGGTCGTCGTCGACGATGGACGTCGCGGGCCCGGTGCTGGTCACGGCGGCGGGTCGGTCGGGCGACGCGGGCGGCTCGACGGCGGACGTCGCCGCGGCGGCTGGCGTTGGCGACCCCGGAAGGGCCGTGGTCGCGCCGAGCGCGAGGGCGGCGATGACGGCGAGGCTGGTCAGCACCCGTGTCGCCCAGCGCGCCACCCACCACAGGGGACAGGTGAGCGCGACCGGAAGCACGTCCCCACGCTACCGCCGACGGCGGCCGTGCGCATCGACGCCGGGCGTGTCGGCTCACGCCGCGCCGACCGCGTCCGGCCTGGGCGAATGGGTCAGCGCGAGTCGGCGTACGTCGATTGTTCGTCGGTCCGGCCGGCGCCGGGGGCCCGGTCGTCGGTGTCGCCGGTGCGCTGTGGAGGGACGGCCGACGGCCGCTTCGGACGGCGCGGCGCGAGCCGGCGCATCATCGGGGTCTCGACGTAGCGGTGCAGCAGCCCGGCGAGCACCAGATTCACCAGCAGGAACCCGAGCACCACCGCAGGGCCGCGCCAGCCCCGGAAGCCGGTCCCCCAGTCGCCGCTGAGCCGCAGCACGCTCGTCATGACCAGCACGTGCACCAGGTAGAAGGCGAAGGAGACCTCGCCGAGCCAGACCAGCGGGCGGGAGCGCCACGGCGAGCGCCGCCCCCGCACGTCCGCGTCGGCGGCAGCGGTGATCACCAGCAGGTACGCGATGGCGAGCAGCGTGGTCCACCACTGGGCGGGGATCCACTGCGCGGCGGTCACCCAAGTGACCACGAAGATCGCGGTGGCCGCCGTCAGCCGCGGCCCGCGCCAGAGGCCGCGCAGCATCAGTTCCGCCGCCACCGCGCCCAGCCAGAACTCCAGCGACCGCACCGGCGGGAAGACCTGGGTGAACCACCAGCGGCTGACCTCGGGCACCAGGTGCTGCGCCGGCCAGAGCGCGAGGATCAGCAGCGGCAGCGCGATGATCAGCGTCCAGAGCACCGACGGCCGGGCGCGGCGCAGCAGGGGCAGCGCCAGCGGCAGGCACAGGTAGAAGAAGAACTCGCAGGACAGCGACCAACTCACCGTGTTGATGCTGTAGAACCAGCCCGGCCGGGGGTCCCAGGCCTGCAACAGCAGCACGTTCTCCAGGGCGGCCGCCGGCAGGACGGGGTCGGCGAACCACCAGGCGACCAGCAGCGCGGCCGCCCACAGCACCAGGTGGTTCGGATAGATCTTCGCGACCCGCCGCCGCCAGAAGGCTGCCCGGGAGTCGCCCGGGCGGGCCGACCAGACCAGCACGAAGCCGCTGAGTATGAAGAAGAACTGCACCCCGGACAGGCCGAGGGTGAACAGCGCGTCGACCACCGCCTTGTAGTCCGGCTCGGCGATGATCCGCATCGTCCCGGCGTGAAAGCCGAAGACGAGCAACGCGGCGATCCACCGCAACCCGGTCAGTGAGGGCAGCCGGGCCACAGCGGGCGCGGGCGGCGCGGCCGGCGCGTCGGTGGTGCTCGTCATGCCGGGGTCCCGACGCTTCGCAGGGTCACCAGCACGTACGTCTCCTCCTCGGCGCGCGGCGTCGGACGGCGCGACGGCGACGCCCGCGACGGCCCGACAGGACCGCACCGAGGCACCCTACCGGGTCACTCCCGGGTGAACCGGGCCGCCGTTGTTAACCTTCCGCTTCGCGGGTGTTCAGGGATTCCACCTTCCTTCGCCACGTGCGGTTCCGGGGCTGGCCACCCGCGTCGTCAAAGGTGGCGACGTGGTCAATGAGCCGACGCACGCGCCGCTGCTGAGCATCGTCGTGCCCGTCTACGGCGTCGAGGCGTACCTGTACCAGTGCCTCGAGTCGATCCGGGCGGACATCCCAGCGGGTGAGTCGGACGCGGTCGAGCTGATCGCCGTCGACGACGCCTCCCCGGACGGCTGCGGTGCGATGCTGCGGTCCTACGTCGCCGGCCGCGACGGCGTGCGCGTCGTACACCTGAGCAAGAACGTGGGTCTGGGCCTGGCCCGCAACGCGGGCCTCGACGTGGCCACCGGCCGGTACGTCTGGTTCGTCGACAGCGACGACTGGCTGCCGCCGGGCACGATCGGCGCGGTGCTGGACCGGCTGCGCGAGCACCAGCCCGACGTGCTGATGCTGGACCACCTGCGGGTGCACGAGGACGGCCGGCGGGAGGTCGACGCGAGCAGCCACCTGCTGCGCGGGGTACCGGGCGTGGCCCGCCTGGCCGACCAGCCGCAGCTGCTGCGGGTGCAGCACACCGCGTGGAACAAGGTGGTACGCCGAGCCTTCCTCGACGAGCTGGAGCTGCGCTTCTTCCCCGGCTGGTACGAGGACATCCCGTTCAGCCACCCCCTGCTGATCGGCGCGGAGAAGATCTCCGTGCTGGACCGGGTCTGCTACCTGTACCGGCAGGGCCGCCAGGGCGCGATCACCTCCACCCGCAGCGGCCGGCACTTCGACGCGTTCAGCCAGTACGAGCGGCTGATGGACTGGGTCAACCGCCGGTACCCGGACGAGGGCCTGCAGGCCGAGCTGTTCCAGCTGATGATCAACCACTACCTGGTGGTGGTCGGCAACGACGACCGGCTGCACCCGCACCTGCGGCGGGCCTTCTTCCACCGGGTCGCCGAGCACTACCGCCGCTACCTGCCCACCGGCGGCTACCCGATGCCCTCGGGCGTGACCGGGCTCAAGCACCGCCTGGTGGGGCGCGGTGACTGGCTGGCGTACTCGGCGCTGCGGCAGGCGCACCGGGTCGCGGGTCGGTTGCGCCGGCCCGGCCCGGCCGGTGGCGCCGACGCGAGCACCGGGTCGCCGCCGGCCGACGACGACCCTTCCCGACCGGCGGCGCCCGCGAGCACGTCGGACGCCGGGCACACGGCCGCCGAGGTCACCCCGGACCGGTCGGACGCGCTGGCCGGCGGCCGCCTGTCGTGACCCGTCGCACCGCACCGCACGCCGGGAGCCACGTCGGCTCCCGGCGCCGGAGTTTTCCAGGTCGTCCGCCCGTCGGGTGGACGACGACAGCACCACCGCACCCCGGTGCGGGCGTACCTGAGCAGAGGTCGGAATGACGGCGACAATCAAGATCGGACCGCACGCGGTCGGTGCCGGGGAGCGACCCTTCGTGGTCGCCGAGATGTCCGGTAACCACAACGGCGACCTGGACCGGGCGCTGGCCATCGTCGACGCGGTGGCCGAGAGCGGGGCGCACGCGCTCAAGCTCCAGACGTACCTGCCGGACACGATCACGATCGACGTCGACACCCCGGCGTTCCGCATCTCCAGCGGCCACGAGCTGTGGGGCGGGGAGAACCTGTACCGCCTCTACGAGCGGGCGCACACTCCGTACGAGTGGCACGCCCCGATCTTCGCCCGGGCCCGCGAGCGGGGGCTGACGGTCTTCTCGTCACCGTTCGACGCGACCGCCGTGGAGCTGCTGGAGTCGTTGGACGCGCCGGCGTACAAGATCGCTTCGTCGGAGCTGGTGGACCTGCCGCTGATCCGGCTGGTGGCCAGCACCGGCAAGCCGATGGTGATCTCGACCGGGATGGCGACGGTGGCCGAGATCGACGCCGCCGTGCGGACCGCCCGCGACGGTGGCGCGGCGGGCATCGTCCTGCTGGCCTGCACCGCGTCCTACCCGGCGCCGCCCGCCGACAGCAACCTGCGCCGCCTGCCGGTGCTGGCCGGTGCGTTCGACGTCCCGGTCGGGCTCTCCGACCACACGCCCGGGATCGGCGTGGCGGTCGCCTCGGTGGCGCTGGGCGCCTGCTTCATCGAGAAGCACGTGACCCTGGACCGGGCCGACGGCGGCGTCGACTCGGACTTCTCGCTGAACCCGGCGGAGCTGACGGCGCTGGTCGCCGAGTCGGGCCACGCGTACGCGGCACTGGGTGGCACCGCGATCGGCCCGACCCCTGCGGAGCGGGAGGGGCTGCGGTTCCGCCGTTCGCTGTTCGTGGTCGAGGACGTCCGGGCCGGCGACCCGGTGACCGCACGGAACGTCCGGTCGATCCGGCCGGCCGGTGGGCTGGCTCCGGTGGAGATCGACCGGGTGCTGGGCCGCACCTTCGCCACCGACGTTCCGCGCGGTACCCCGCTCAGCTGGGACCTGATCTGACCGGCCCGGCCCGGCTCAGCTCAACCGTGTGGCTGGGCTGAGCTGGCTCCGGTCGAGCCGGGCTGGCAGGACTGAGCTGGCTTGCTGGGCTGATGCCGGCGAAGCTGGGCTGACAGCGGCGGGGTTGGGCTGACAGCGGCGGGGCCTGGGCTGACAGCCGCGGGCCTGGGCTGATGCCGGCGGGGTTGGGCCAGGCCGGCCGGCGCCGGGCTGCGCCACACATGGCGAGCGGCCACGATCCGCCGGGCACGACCCTGTTTGCGTCCTGTCGAGCTGCCCCAAAGGTGGGGCATGGCGTGTGCTCCCGGTACTGCCCCATATTCGGGGCAGCTCGACAGGCACCACCGACACCTGCGGCAGCACCGCCGCACACCGACAGCCGCGCGGCAGCACCGGCACAACACCAAACGGCCGCGACGCCACCGACGCACGCCGACACCTGCGACGCCACCGGCAAAACACCAACAGCCGCGACGCCACCGACACAGGCCGACAGCTGCGGCGTTCCGAGCGTCAGTCGCGGTCGGTTGGTCCGGCGGACTGGCGGGGGGCGAAGCCGACGGTGACCACCAGGTCGGCGACGCGCAGGGTGCGCCAGAGGATGGTGCCGTCCACCGGAGTGCCCAGGCCGTGCCGGCGCCACCAGGTCGCGATCGGCACGTCGGCCAACTTGCAGCAGCACTCGGCCCGGGTCCACCGGGCCCAGAAGTCACCCGCGCCGAAGCGCCGGGCCAGTGCCGGGGGCACCGGGGCGTCGGCGCGCTCCGCGTCGATGGCCGCGCGCCAGCCCGGCACCAGCGGGCCGTACCAGCCGACGCAGCGTCCGTCGTCGAGGTGACTGCGGGTCGTCGCGTCGGCCAGCTCGGCGGCCGTACCGATCCGTAGATGCCGTTCGGCGCTGGCGAGCAGTCCCGGCACCGGGCGTGCCGTCCCGGACGACGGCGGCGGCGCGGCCGGGCCAGCGTCGACCGGGCCGGGCGCCGGCGGCAGTACCGGCCGCAGGTCAGATGGAGGCGGCACCGTCTACCACGATGACCTGGCCGTTGATGTTGGTGTGCTCACGCAGCAGCATCCGCACCACCGGTACGACCTCCACCGGCTCGGTCAGGTGGCCGGACGGGGTGCGGCGCACGATCTGGTCGAGCTGCGTCGGGCCGAGCACGGCGGACATCTCCGAGGCGAAGAAGCCGGGCGCGACCGCGTTGACCAGCATCCGGCCACCGAGCTCCCGGGCGAGCGAGCGGGTGGCGGCGTCCATGCCGCCCTTGGTGGCCGAGTACGCGACCAGGCCCGGAAAGCCGCGCTGCGCGCAGATCGAGGTGATGTTGACGATCCGCCCCCGCAGGCCCTTGCCGAGCATCCGGCGGATCACCAACCGGGTCAGTTGCAGGGGCGCGGTCAGGTTGGTCTCGATGATCCGGGCGATGTCGTCGGTGGCGGTGTGCACGTGCAGGGAGTCCTGCCCGACGGCGGCGTTGTTGACGATGCCGTCGATCGGGCCGAGACGCTGCTCCACCTCGCGGACGAAGCCCTGGGCGGCACGCAGGTCGGTGACGTCGACCGAGCCGACGTGCACCCGGTCGGGGTGCTCGGCGGCGAGCTTCTCCAGCTCCGGGGTGACGGTACGGGCGAACGCGGCCACCCGTACGCCCGCGTCGAGCAGGTCGGTGACGATGGCCAGGCCCAGCCCTCGGGAACCGCCGGAGACGAGGACCACTGAGCTGGGGGGAACGAGCTGGGTGTCGGCGGGGTCAGACATCGCTCTTCAGGGTCTCCTTGACGGGAATCTCGGACAGCACGCGGATCCTGCGGGGTACCGCGTGCTCGGGCAGCCGGTCGGCACACCAGCGGACCAGCGCCGCCTCGTCCGGCACGCTGACGGAAGGGTCGGCCGGGTTGGCGAGGCCGTCGGCGACGGACGGGGTGAGGACCACGTCGGCGACCACCATCCGCCCGAGCACGGGGGCCCGGCGGCCGGTGACCCGGGCCCAGGCCACGTTCGGATGCCCGGTCAGCACGCCGCGGACCACGCCAGCGGAGACCTTGCTGCCGCCGACGTTGATCTCGTCGGAGTCCAGTCGGCCGGTGATCAGCACCCGCCCGTCGACCACCTGCACCCGGTCCCCGGTGCGGACCGGGCCGGCCAACCCGGCCCCGTGGTACGGCGAGGTGACGACCAGCTCGTCGTCGTGGACGGAGAGGGTGGGTCGGCCCGGGGTTTCCCGATCCAGCCACTCGACCGGGAACCCGGCCCGCCCGTCGTGCACCACGATGGACGCTCCGACCTCGGAGGACGCGTAGATCCAGGAGATCCGGGCGGCGGGAAAGACGTCCCGCAGCTGGTCCAGGATCGCCTGGTCCACCGGCTCCCCGCCCAGGGTGAGCTGGCGCAGCGGCACCCGGGCCAGCGCGGCGGCGTCCCGGTAGAGGGTGCGCCGCCAGAAGGTCGGCGTGCCGGACGCGGCGTCGACCCCGTGCGCGGCCGCGACCGCCGGCCAGTCGTCCAGCTCGTCCGGCTCGACCACCACCAGGTGCTGACCGGGCTGGGTCAGCGACAGGGTCACCACCTGCCACCAGGCGTACGTGCCGGGGGCGTAGGGGCACAGCCAGGTCCGGTCGGGCTGGTCGGCCCGCACGGTGGTCAGCGTGTCGAGGGTGTGGCCGACCCGCTTGGGGCGGCCCGTCGACCCGGAGGTGAGCAGCCACAGCCGGCCGGGCTCGGCGGCCCGAGGGTGGATCGGCATGCTCGGATGCGCGCCGTCGTCGTCGAGGACGGCGACGGTGAACCCGGCGTCCAGCAGCTCGGCGCGCATCGTCGCGTCGACCCGACTCGCGGTGCTGAGCAGCAGCTCGGTGCCGTGCACGGCGTGCTGCCGCGCGGCGGCGAGCGCGTGCCCGGCGGAGTGCGCCAGCACCGCGGCGGGGTCGGGCAGCGTCGGCGTCGGCAACGTCCGCCAGGTCAGCGGGGCGCCGCCGACGACGAGCCGGTTGTCGACGCCGGCCGGCTCTGAGCCCGCGGCGGCCGGACGGGGTGTCGCGACGGTCACTGCTGCTGGAGCTCGACGAGGAAGTCGAGGACGTCGCCGACGGTGGCGATGCGGCGCAGGCCAGGGGCGTCGAAGTTGAGCTCCTCCCCCGTCTCGTCCTCCACCCGCAGGGCCAGCTCGGAGAAGTCCAGTGACCGGAATCCGATGTCCCGCAGCTGCGCCGCGTCGTCGGCGGGCAGCTCCTTGTCCTGGTTCTTCAGCACTTGAGCCATGAGGTCGCGGATCTGCGCGCGACTCAATTCGTTCATGCGCCGGAGTCTACAACCTAGCGAATGGATAACTGCTTTCCCGGTAGGCCCGGGTAAGGTGCTCCGACCGGACGTGAACAGACAGGAAAGCGAGAGCACGTGCTGCGCGAAGCGACGGCGGACGACGTTCATCTGATGTTGTCCTGGCGTAATCAGGAAACCAACCGTCAGGTCAGCAAGACCAGCCACGAAATCACCGCCGAGGAGCACGCCCGGTGGTGGTCGGCGGTGCGCGACGACCCGACGCGGCGGGTGCTGGTGTACGTCCGCGACGACAGGCCCTGCGGCGTGGTCACCTTCTTCGACCTGCGGCTGGATGGCCCTCGTACCGGCGCGTGGGGCTTCTATCTGGACGCTGACGGGCTGGCCGAGCGGGGCGAGACGCTGCCGGCTTGGCTCGGGGTCATGTCCGAGGCAGTGGAGTACGCCTTCGACGGGCTGCACCTGGCGCGGCTCGACGGGGAGGTGCTGGAACACAACACCGTGGTGCGGCAGATGAACCGGCGTTTCCGATTCGCCGAGGGCACACCGCGACAGGAACTGTCCGACGGTCGGGAAATCACCGTCATCCCGATTTCGTTGGCGCGGGAGGACCGCCGCCAGCGCTGATTGTCGGCGCAATTTCCGGACCGGCCCGACACTATTAACCGCCCGTCCGCCCGGTGGACATCCGCCGTTCACGAAACACGATGTCCACCGGGGCGGAAGGGGTCCACGGGTCAGATTCGGCGCCAGGCCGCCCAGTGCTGCTGCGCGTTGCCGCCGAGCCGGACGAAGCCGTACTTCGCGCCGTCCCAGTCGTCCGGTTGGCCGGGCGCCCAGCGGGTGAACACCACCTGCGCGGCCGCGGGCGGCTGCTCGCGGAACCACCGCACATCGGTCCAGGTCACCTGGTGGCTGAGATTGAACCGCAGGATGTAGTGCACGCCGGTGGAGGCCCAGACGCGCTCGCCGGGGCGTACCCCGACGTCGGCGACCCGGGGGGTCGGCGCGGTGCTCGCCGCCATCGGCCGCACCAGCCGCTGGTCGATCACCTGCATGGTGACGAGGTTGACCACGACCAGGGCGCCGAGCACCGGCAACCGCAGCCGGGGCACCCGGACCGCGGCCACGAGCAGCACGCACGCGCCGATGCCGAGCAGCGACCCGACCACCGGGCGCATCTCCCGCCAGCCGCCGGTCAACGCCATCAGGTCCGGTGCCCCGAAGCCGCCGTAGCGCAGCGAGTGCCCCCGGCTGGCCACGTACGCGAGGCGGACGGCGACCAACGCGCCACCGGCGACCAACAGGCCCACCGCGACCGCCGCCCGGCGCAGCACCACCCGACGCTCCGCGGTGAGCAGCACGCCGAGCCCGACCAGGAGCCAGAACGGGGCCAGCATCTGCACGTAGCGGCCGTAGATCGCGTCCAGCGGCTTGCCGGTGATCCCGGCGAGGATCACCGACGCGCCGCCGGCCACCCCGACAGTGACCACCACCGCCACACCCATCGCCCAGCGGATGGCGTCGCCGTGGCGCGGGCGCCACAGTTCCCGGACGGCGGCGGCCCAGGCGACCCCGGCCAGGCCGAACGTGATCACCACGAGGTACCAGAGCTGGGTGGTGACGGCCGCCGCGACGCGGACCACCCCCTGCCCCGAGGCGACCGCGGCGACCGTGCCACCGCCCGGGGTGCTGCCCAACAGGTAGACCTTGTCGCCGAGGACGTGGATGCCGGCCTCGTTGACCAGCGCCATGGCCAACACCGGCAGCAGCGCCGCGAGCACCGCGACGGCGGTGATCCGGCGGCGGACGAACAGCAGCAGGACCAGCCCGGCGTGCACCGCCACGATCACCAGGCCGCGCGAGTGCAGCAGGTGGAACGCGCCCACCAGCAGGCCGACGGTGGCCGCGGCGAGCGGGCCGGGACGCTCGATCCAACGGTGTACGGCGAGCAGCCAGGCGACCACCAGCGGCGCCATCACCGTATCGATCATGGCGAGGCCGGCGTAGAAGGCGGTGGCCGGCAGCGTGGCCGCCACCACCGCCGCGAGCAGCGCGGACGCGCGGGGCAGTCGGAGCACCCGCCGGCCGAGCAGGTACGCCAGTGGCAGCAGCGCCGAGTTGACCATCGCGTTGATCAGCTGGACCAGCCGGTAGCTGTCGGTGAAGTCCCGGTCGCCGAGGAACGCGGGCGAGATCAGCATCGGGTAGCCGACGCGGCGGAGCAGGTCGTTCTCGCTGCTGAACCCGCCCGGTCCACCAGCGAGGGCGCGGGCGGTGTTCAGATAGCTGTCCTCGTCGGTGTGGGCGATCGGCAGTGCGATGTGCCGCGACAGCCACATCCGCCAGGCGACGCTGAGCACCCAGCCGACGAACAGCAGCAGCGGCATCAGCCACCGGCGCGCGGGTGTCGCGGGCGGTGTCCCGGTCGGGACCGCGGGCCGTTCCATCACGTCGCTGCCGGATGTCATCAACGCCTCCTGAACTGCCGGCCGTGGGGGGGGGGGGGGGGCCCCCCGGGGGACGCGAACGCCCGCGGGTCAGGGGGGGGGTAGCCCAGCGCCCACACCGCGGGGGGGGTGGGGGGGGAGACCGGGGAAACCACGCCG